>NZ_JBSFUY010000039.1:0-83384 GCF_053592055.1 Streptomyces sp. NPDC002817 | reverse complement strand
CGCGGTGCGACGGGCAGCGCGGGCGACATCGGGCACATCCAGGCCGTGCCCGACGGCCGCCCCTGCGCCTGCGGCAACCGGGGCTGCCTGGAAGCGCACTTCAGCGGGGCCGCGTTGGCCGGTGACGCCGAGCAGGCGGCGCGTGAGGGCCGGTCGCCACAGCTTGCCGCCCGGCTGGAGACGGCCGGGCGTCTGACGGCCGAGGACGTGTCGGCTGCCGCGGCGGCAGGGGACGCGGTGTCCCTGGAGCTGATTCGGGAGGGCGGGAAGCGTCTGGGCCAGGTCATCGCCGGGCTTGTCAGTTTCTTCAACCCGGGGCTGGTGGTGATCGGTGGCGGTGTGACCGGGCTCGGGCACACGTTGCTGGCCAGTGTTCGGACCCAGGTGTACCGGCAGTCGTTGCCGCTCGCCACGCGCAATCTGCCGATTGTGCTGGGGGAGTTGGGACCGGCAGCCGGAGCGATCGGCGCGGCCCGGCTCATCAGCGACCACGTCTTCTCGCCCGCCTGACCGCTGCCCGGCCCCGTCGCCAACGAACTACCACTCGCGCCACCGAACCCCTGTGGTGGCGCTACGACGTCACTGCAACCCCACTGGCGTCGCCCCACAACCACCGCGCCTCGGTGACCCCATGGCGCCATCACGACACCCGTAGAACCACGGCAACACCACCACGGTACGACCACAGCCCCGCCGTATTCACCGCATGAAGCGCCGGCGGCCGGCTCCCACCACTGCACGGTTCCCAGGCCATCGGGCCTGCCCTGCCTGGCTCAGCCCCTGCGCCCCGGCGGCACGCCGCCCCGGGCTTCCCAGAGGTGTCCACGTACCCGATCCACCCCTGCCCAGTTCCGTTCGCTCACGGCCCGTACCTGCCGAGGGGATTCCTCATGGCGCCACCATCAACCCTGCTCACCATGTCCGGCATCACCAAGTCGTTCCCGGGCGTTCGCGCCCTGGACGGGGTGGATCTCGAGGTCCAGGCCGGCGAAGTCCACTGCCTGCTCGGCCAGAACGGAGCCGGAAAGTCCACATTGATCAAAGTGCTCGCCGGAGCGCACCAGCCCGACAGCGGTGAGATCACCTGGCAGGGCGAGGCCGTGACCCTGGGGTCGCCGATCGCCGCCATGCGCCTAGGGATCGCCACCATCTATCAGGAACTCGATCTGATCGAGGGGCTGTCCGTCGCGGAGAACGTCTTCCTCGGGCACGAGCCGACCTCCGCAGGGTTCGTCGTGCGCGGTTCCGCCGCCCGTACGGCCACCGCGGAGTTGCTGGAACGGCTGGGGCATTCGGAGATCGCCCCCTCGCGACTCGTCGGTGACCTGTCCGCGGCGCAGCAGCAGATCGTCTCCATGGCCCGCGCACTGTCCCACGAGGTCCGGTTGATCGTGATGGACGAGCCTTCCGCGGCGCTCGACCCCGAGGAGGTGGACAACCTCTTTCGCATCGTGGGTGATCTGACGGATGACGGGGTCGCCGTCATCTACATCTCCCACCGCCTCGAGGAGATCCGGCGCATCGGCGACCGGGTCACGGTCCTGAAGGAGGGCCGGTCGGTCGCGGGCGGTCTGCCCGCCGAGTCGACGCCGACCCAGGAGGTCGTGGCCCTGATGACCGGCCGGAATGTGGAGTACGTCTTCCCCGAGCGCCCCGAGACAGGGTTCGCCACGGGCAAGGAACCGGTGCTGACGGTCGAGGGGCTCACCCGGCGAGGGGAGTTCGCGCCCGTCGATCTGGAGCTGCGGCCCGGTGAGATCGTCGGCCTGGCCGGGCTCGTCGGCTCCGGGCGCAGCGAGATCCTGGAGACGATCTACGGGGCTCGCCGTCCTGACGGCGGTCGGGTCCTCGTCGAGGGCACACCTCTGCGCCCGGGAAGTGTCCGCGCCGCCGTCCGCGCCGGCATCGGCCTGGCGCCCGAGGAACGCAAGGCGCAGGGCCTGCTGATGCTGGAGTCCGTCAGCGGCAACGTCTCGGTCTCCACCCTGTCCAGGTTCGCCCGCGCGGGCTGGATCGACCGGCGTACCGAGCGGGCCGCGACGCATCAGGCGGTTCGGGAACTGTCCCTGCGCCCGGACAATCCCGATGCCGCGATCAGGACCCTGTCCGGCGGCAACCAGCAGAAGGCGGTCCTCGCACGCTGGCTCTTGCGAGGCTGCAAGGTCCTGCTGCTGGACGAGCCGACCAGGGGCGTCGACATCGGTGCCCGGGCAGAGCTCTACGCCGTGATTCGCCGGCTGGCCGACGAGGGCCTGGCCGTACTTCTCGTGTCCAGTGAGGTGCCCGAGGTCCTGGGTCTCGCCGACCGGGTGCTGGTGCTGCGCGAAGGCAGCGTCGTGCACACCGCGGACGCCCGGGAGCTCGACGAGCACCGTGTACTCGATCTTGTGATGGAAGGGAGCCCGACGCCATGACGCAGCCGGCCACCGCGGCGCAGAAGCAATCGCCGACGCCCGCTACCAAGTCCGCGGGGGACAGAGACAGTTCACGTCGGCCCGGTCTGCCGTTGGACGTGCGGACGCTGTCCCTGCTCGGAGTCCTCGCCGCCCTTGTCGCGGTCGGCGGGATCACCGCACCGGACGAGTTCCTGGCGACGAGCAATCTGCAGCTCGTCCTGACCCAGGCGTCCGTGATCGGCGTCGTCACCGTCGGCATGACCTTCGTCATCACCAGCGGCGGGATCGACCTGTCGGTCGGCGCGATGGTGGCCCTCGCCTCGGTGTGGGCGACGACCGTGGCGACTCAGGAGTTCGGGTTCGCCGGCATCCTCTTCACCGCCGTGATCGTCGGTGTGGGCTGCGGCCTCGTGAACGGCCTGCTGATCGCCTACGGCAGGATGGTGCCGTTCATCGCGACGCTGGCCATGCTCGCCTCCGCCCGTGGCCTGGCGTTGCAGATCACGGACGGCAGCACCCAGGTCGTGAGCGTCGACTCGGTGCTCGATCTCGGCGCCAGGGACGCCTACGTCCTCGGCATCCCGCCCCTTGTCCTGATCTTCGGTGCGGTCACCGTCATCGGCTGGCTGCTGCTCAACCGCACCACCTTCGGCCGCCGCACCGTCGCGGTCGGCGGCAACGCGGAGGCCGCCCGCCTCGCCGGCATCGACGTCCGCCGCCAGCGCCTGTACCTGTACCTGTTGTCCGGACTGTGCTGCGGGATCGCCGCGTTCATGCTGATCGTGCTCGCCGGCTCGGGCCAGAACACCAACGGCAACCTCTACGAGCTGGATGCCATCGCCGCGGCGATCATCGGCGGCACCCTGCTCAGCGGCGGCCGCGGCACCATCATCGGCTCCGTCCTCGGTGTCCTGATCTTCACCACGATCACCAACATCTTCGCCTTGAACAACCTCGAGACCGCTGTCCAGCAGATCGCGAAGGGCGCCATCATCGTCGCCGCCGTCCTGGTCCAGCGCCGCTCGCTGCACGGCGACACCTGACGCCGTACCGCACACCGCCGGACGGCGGCCCCTGACACCGCCGTCCGGCACCCCCGCCTTCCCCAACCGACGCACACCGCCCAGTCGAAGGGTCGATCCGCCATGGCAAGAACCCCCGCCACCAGCCGCAGAGCACTGCTGTTCGGCACCGCAGCCGTTTCCGCCGGCGCACTGCTGACGGCCTGCACCAGCAATGAGCCCAAGAACCAGGAACCGGCCGCGGACAACGCCGCCCCGGTCGCCGACGACAAGCCGGGCAAGGCCGTCACCGTCGGCTTCGCCGGCCCGCAGGCCGACCACGGCTGGCTCAACGCCATCAACGACAACGCCAAGTCACGTGCGAAGAAGTACTCCGACGTCACGCTGGAGATCACCGAGGGGTCCAACGACACCGCCCAGCAGATCGGCCAGATCCAGACCCTGATCAACAAGAAGGTCGACGTCCTGGTGATCCTGCCGGCCGACGGCAAGGCGCTCACCCAGGTCGGCCTCCAGGCCATGAGGGCGGGCATACCCGTCATCAACCTGGACCGTGTCTTCGCCTCCCCGCAGGCCTACCGCTGCTGGATCGGCGGTGACAACTACGGCATGGGCCTCAACGCCGGTCACTACATCGGCGAACAGCTCAAGGACACCAAGAACGCCAAGGTCGTCGAACTCGCCGGCCTCGACAACCTGGAGCTGACCCAGCAGCGCACCAAGGGCTTCGACGACGCCCTGAAGAACTACCCCAACATCAAGAAGGTGGCCCGCCAGGCGGCCGACTTCACGGTGGAGTCCGGGCAGGCGAAGATGGCGCAACTGCTCCAGGCCCAGTCGAAGTTCGACGCGCTGTGGAACCACGACGACGACCAGGGTGTGGGCGCGCTGCGCGCCATCGAGCAGGCCGGCCGCGACGACTTCCTGATGGTCGGCGGCGCGGGTGCCAAGTCCGCGATGGACGCCATCAAGGCCGGCGACAGCGTGCTCAAGGCGACCGTCCTGTACCCGCCGACGATGGCCGCCTCCGCCATCGATCTCGCCCGGGCGCTCGGCCAGGGCAAGGGCGTCGGCGGTCTCGCCGAGTTCGAGATCCCGTCCTCGCTGACCCTCTACTCGGCCGTCGTCACCAAGGACAACGTCGACCAGTACCTGCCGACCGGCTTCATCTGACCGGGCCGGGCCGTGCGCCCCGCGAACACAGTGATGAGTCAGTGACACTCCGACGAGGAGGAATCCGTTATGGAACAGAGGGACAGTCGGATCGCACCGCCGGCACTCGGCGTGGGCATGGTCGGCTACGCGTTCATGGGCGCCGCCCACTCGCAAGGGTGGCGCACCGTCGGGCGCGTGTTCGACCTGCCGCTGCGGCCGGTCATGGCCGCGATCGCCGGCCGCGACGCGCACGCCGTGCGGGCGGCGGCCGACAAGCATGGCTGGGCCGCGACGGAGACCGACTGGCGCGCCCTCATTGTTCGCGACGACGTACAGCTCGTCGACATCTGCACGCCGGGCGACAGCCATGCGGAGATCGCGATCGCGGCGCTGGAGGCGGGCAAGCACGTGCTGTGCGAGAAGCCGCTGGCCAATTCGGTGGCCGAGGCGGAGGCCATGACCGCGGCGGCCGAAGCGGCCCGCGCACGCGGCCAGTTGGCCATGGTGGGCTTCAACTACCGGCGGGTGCCCGCCCTCACCTTCGCCCGCCGGCTCATCGCCGAGGGCAGGCTCGGCACGCTGCGCCACGTGCGGGTCAGCTACCTCCAGGACTGGCTGGTCGATCCCGACTTCCCGCTGACCTGGCGGCTGCAGCGGGAACACGCGGGGTCGGGGGCGCTCGGTGACCTCGGCGCGCACATCGTCGACCTCGCGCAGTACCTGGTCGGTGAGTTGCTGGTCGGCGTCTCCGCCCAGATGGAAACCTTCGTCAAGGAGCGTCCCCGCCTCGACGGCGCCTCCTCGGGTCTGTCCGCTTCCGGCGGTGCCGAGCGCGCTCCGGTGACGGTCGACGACGCGGCCGTCTTCACCGGCCGGCTCGCCTCGGGGGCGCTCGCCACGTTCGAGGCGTCCCGGATGGCCTCGGGGCGCAAGAACGCCCTGCGGCTGGAGATCAACGGCGAGCACGGTTCTCTCGCCTTCGACCTCGAGCGGCTCAACGAACTGTCCTTCCACGACCACCGGGAGCCCGCGGCCACGGCGGGGTTCCGCAGGATCGTCGTCACCGAGGCCGAGCACCCCTACCTGGAGGGCTGGTGGCCGCCGGGCCATGTGCTCGGCTACGAGCACACCTTCGCCCACCAGGCCCGCGACCTGGTGGAGGCCATCGCGTCGGGCACTGACCCGATGCCGTCGTTCGCCGACGGTCTGCAGGTGCAGCGGGTGCTCGCCGCGGTGGAGGAGAGCGCGCAGAAGAACTCCGTCTACACCCCTGTCCAGGCCGTCGAGGCCGAAGTCCGCTAGAGAGCCGTCAGGAACCCCGCTCGGAGGCACCATGCCACGCCCGTTCACCCTGTTCACCGGTCAGTGGGCCGATCTGCCGCTGGAGGAAGTGTGCAGACTGGCCGCCGAGTTCGGCTACGACGGCCTCGAACTCGCCTGCTGGGGCGACCACTTCGAGGTCGACAAGGCGCTCGCTGATCCGTCCTACCTGGCCGGGAGGCATGCCCTGCTGGAGAAGTACGGCCTGAGGTGCTGGGCGGTCTCCAACCATCTCGTCGGCCAGGCCGTGTGCGACCACCCCATCGACGAACGGCACCAGGGCATCCTGCCCGCCCGGATCTGGGGCGACGGGGAGCCGGAGGGGGTACGCCGGCGGGCCGCGGCCGAGATCAAGGACACGGTGCGGGCGGCGGCCGCCTTCGGCGTGGATACGGTCGTCGGGTTCACCGGATCGTCGATCTGGCATCTGGTGGCGATGTTCCCGCCGGTCCCGGAGCGGATGATCGAGCGCGGTTACGAGGACTTCGCCGAGCGCTGGAACCCGATCCTGGACGTGTGCGACAACGAGGGCGTCCGCTTCGCCCACGAGGTCCATCCGAGCGAGATCGCCTACGACTACTGGACCACGAAACGTGCCTTGGAGGCGGTGGACCACCGGCCGGCCTTCGGGCTCAACTTCGACCCCAGCCACTTCGTCTGGCAGGACCTGGACCCGGTCGGCTTCCTCTACGACTTCCAGGACCGGATCTATCACGTCGACTGCAAGGAGGCCCGCAGGCGTCTGGACGGGCGCAACGGGAGGCTCGGCTCCCATCTGCCCTGGGGCGACCCGCGGCGCGGCTGGGACTTCGTCTCCGCCGGGCACGGTGACGTCCCGTGGGAGGACGTGTTCCGGATGCTGCGCTCCATCGGTTACGGCGGGCCGGTCTCCGTGGAGTGGGAGGACGCAGGCATGGACCGCCTCGTCGGCGCGCCGCGTGCGCTCGCCCATCTGAAGCGGTTCGACTTCGACCCGCCTTCGGCGTCCTTCGACGCCGCCTTCGCAGGCGGCGACAACTAGCGCTCCGAGGCGCATATCGGTTTGGCCCACGCGTAGTTGGAGCGTCGGCGACCGTAGCTGCCCCCTTGTGACCTGGTGAGAGCCGACCGGGTCGGTGCCCGGTGGGAGGAGAGCCGCCGGGCCGGTCCGGGCTGCCCCGACACCACTTTGTCCTGATCAAGGAAAAAGTTCGTCGCTTCGATGCGCAAAGGGTTCCGGTCAAGGACGAACGGGGCTACGGTCCCTTCGTGCACAGCCACCCCACAGTGGTTCGAAACTGACGGCGCATTCAGGTCGCACGGCGCACGGCTCGTGCGACCGGCCACGGAGGACGTCCCTGCACGGCGCAGGGCCACGAGCCCTCACGTATCCCGCATCTCTCACCGGCGGTCCCTTGCCGCCCACGCGCACGCCGTAGCCGCGCCGAACACGGAGGAGTCCTCCTGGGCCGCGGCCGACGCCGCCCCAATGCCGGCGGTGGACGGGGAGGCCCCCGGGCCCCCAACCCACCGTCCTCCACACCACATCGGTACCTCGACATGGCAGGGAGGCAGCCCGTGAACAACGACCGGACAGCATCGGAGCCCCAGAGCGGCGGGCGGACCGCACGCACCGGTGTCTGGTTCGTCGGAGCCCGCGGATCGGTGGCCACCACCGCCGTCGCCGGATGTGCGGCGGTCGCCGCCACGCTGCATCCGCCGACCGGCATGGTCACCGAGACGCCACCGTTCGACGGCACCGGCCTGCCACCCCTGGCCTCACTCGTCTTCGGCGGCCACGACACCACCCACAGCCCGCTGCCCAAGCGAGCCGAACACCTCACCGAGGCGGGCGTCCTCCCGCACGGCCTCGCCCCCGCCGTACGCGCCGAACTCCAGGCCGCGGACGAGGAGATACGGCCGGGCGGCCCGCTCCCGAACGACCCGCGCAGCGACGAGGAACTCATCACGGACTTCGCCGCCGACCTCATCTCCTTCCGCGTGCGCAACGCACTGGCGCGGGTGGTCGTCGTCAACGTCTCCTCCACGGAGCCGCTGCCCGCGCCCGACGCCGTACGACTGCCGCCCAGCTCCCTCTACGCGGCCGCCGCCGTGCGAGCCGGCTGCCCCTACGTCAACTTCACACCGTCCACCGGGCTGCGCACCCCGGCCCTCATGGACGCCGCCGCAGCCGGCGGGCTTCCCCACGCGGGCCGTGACGGCAAGACCGGCCAGACGCTGCTGCGGGCCGTGCTCGCCCCGATGTTCGTCCAGCGCGCCCTGCACGTGAGGGCCTGGTCCGGCACCAATCTGCTGGGCGGAGGCGACGGGGCGGCGCTGGCCGACCCGGGCGCGGCCGCGGCCAAGAACGCCGGCAAGGAACGCGTCCTCACCGAAACCCTCGGACACACACCGCAGGGCGAGGTGCACATCGACGACGTGCCGGTGCTCGGCGACTGGAAGACCGCCTGGGACCACATCGCCTTCGAAGGCTTCCTCGGCTCGCGCATGATCCTCCAGACCATCTGGCAGGGCTGCGACTCGGCCCTGGCCGCACCCCTCGTGCTGGACCTGGCCCGCCTGGTCGCCCGCGCCCACGAGGCAGGCCTGTCCGGACCGCTGCCGGAACTGGGCTTCTACTTCAAGGACCCCGACGCGGGCCCGGCCGGCCTCTCGGAGCAGTTCACCGGGCTGCTGTCGTTCGCCGACCGCCTACGGGAGGCGCAGTGACCCACTCCCTTCCATCCCGCCTCACCCCGCCCCGCCGCCCGCTACCGAGCCGCGGGACCGGCCCGAACTGCGCCGCGCGGACAACACCGTTGAGGGGTTCGGCCCCGACGACGCAGATCCACCGCAGACCCGGATACGGCCCCGCCGAGCTGTTCACGGATCCCGAAGATCTTTACGTGCGGCTCGAGGCGGCCAAAGCGGTGGCCCGCAAGAAGCCCGGCATGCGCCACCGGCTCGGCGTCGTCCCCCATGACCCATGACGCCTCCGCGGCAGCCACGGCCGCCTCCCCCACGAGCGACGACGAAGGTCCGCTCGTCCTTGACTCCACCCCCCGCGCAGTGTCCGGCCGCGTCGCGGCCACCGAAGTGAAGTCCCTTCTCCTGCGGCTCGCCGGCCTCGCCTGGGACGGCAGCCGTCAGGCATCCGCAGCACCGTGACAACGAAAGAGAGAACCCCTGTGACCGCGTTCAACGACGAAGCCGTCACCAGCGACGACCTGCGCCGCGCACTCGGCGTCAGCCGCCGCCGTTTCCTCACCACCTGCACGGCCGTCACCGGCGCGGCGATCGCCGCCCCGGTCTTCGGCGCCGCACCCGCCCTGGCGCAGGACAGATCCGCGGCCGCCCGCGATGACCGGGGCCGCTCCGCCCTGGTCCCGCCGCACAAGCGCGGCATCATCCTCTACACCGTCCGTGACGCGGTCGGCCGCGACCCGCTGGCCTCCGACCTGCCCTCCGGCTTCCGCGAGGTGTTCAAGCAGCTGTCGCGCTTCGGGTACCGCCAGGTGGAGTTCGCCGGCTACGGCCAGCACGCCAACGCGCCCGGCGGCGCCGACCTGGGCACCGTCCAGGGCGCGAAGCAGCTGCGCTCCTGGCTCGACGAGTACGGCCTGCGGGCACAGGGCAGCCACGGCTTCATCCCGCCGTCCTGGCCCCTGACGACGGCCGACCTGGACACCTTCAAGCGCTGGTTGGAGATATCCAACATCCTCGGCATGGAGCACATGGGCACCGGCGCCGACCCCACCAACACCCCCTACCGCGCCGACTGGGACGCCGCCGCGCAGAAGTGGAACACCCTGGGCGCCATCGCCCGCCGCGAGGGCATCAAGCTCTACACCCACAACCACGACGCGGCCTATGACTTCCTGCTCGACGGCGGCCCGCTCGACGCCCAGGGCAGGCCGACCCGCAGCTCCGGTATCCGCAAGCTGGAGTACTTCCTCAAGACGACGGACCGCAAGAGCGTCTATCTGGAACTGGACGTCTTCTGGGCGCACGTGGCCCAGTACAAGTTCCACACGTACACCGCCCACGACGGCTCGCAGCGCAAGGACTTCTTCGACCCGGCCGCACTCGTGGTCCGCAACACCCAGCGCTTCCCGCTCTTCCACGCCAAGGACGGCGTCGTCAACCTCCAGAGCGGTATGGGCTACGACATGGTGCCGTTCGGCACGGGTGACATCGACTACCGGAAGTTCTTCACCCGGGTCGGTGCGAAGAACTACCACAACCCGATGGTCGAGCAGGACAACGCACCCAGCGCGAGCGTTCCCGGCCAGTCCCTGGAGTTCGCCCGCATCGGCTACGGCAACCTCGCGGCCCTGCGCGCCTGCAACTGACGCAGCGTCACCCGTAGCGCCCGCCCGGCACCTTGGCGTCGGGCGGGCCCCCGGGCCTGCCCGAAACGACCCGAAACCCAAGACGAACTTTCCTCGAAAAGGTTGAAACTTTGTCCTTGACGAGTTGAAAGTGAGCGCCCTAGCGTCCAACTCACGCATTTCGCCTGGCTTTTCACCCGCCGGCCAGACCAAAGGAGTTCTGAGTGCGCAACAGACGGATCGTCACCCTCGCGGGGGCGGCTGCGCTGGCCGGAGCCGTCGGGCTCCTGCCCCTCACCCCGGCACAGGCCGCCAAACCGGACCCCGCACCGCCGGCTTCGTCGGACTTCCAGAAGGTCACCCTCAACGACCGCCCGGGCGAGCCCATGGCCCTGGCCGTCCTGCCCGACCGGCGGGTGCTGCACACCGCGCGCACCGGAGAGGTCCGCATCCACGACCCCAAGAGCGGCGTCAACTTCCTCGCCGCCGACATGAAGAAGAGCCCTGCCGGGCTCTACCAGCACGACGAGGAAGGCGTGCAGGGCATCGCCGTCGACCCCGGCTTCGCCAAGAACCGCTGGGTCTACCTCTATTACTCGCCGCGCCTGGACACCCCCATGGACGACCCGGCCACCCCGGGCGTCAACGAAGGCGACGCCCCGCAGTTCGGCACGGCCCAGGAGTTCGCCAAGTACAAGGGCGTGACCCGGCTGTCACGGTTCAAGCTCGTGGGCAACAAGCTCGTCTACGCCACCGAGCAGAAGATCCTCGACGTGCCCGCCGACCGCGGCATCTGCTGCCACGTCGGCGGCAAGATCGACTTTGACCACAAGGGCAATCTGTTCCTGTCAACCGGAGACGACTCCAACCCGTTCTCCTCCGACGGCTACGCCCCGATCGACGACCGTGCCGACCGCAACCCCGCCTACGACGCGCGACGCACCGCGGGCAACACCAACGACCTGCGCGGCAAGGTCCTGCGCATCAAGGCCAAGCCCAACGGCGGCTACGCCATACCGAAGGGCAACCTCTTCGCGCCCGGCACCGCGAAGACCCGCCCCGAGATCTACGCCATGGGCCTGCGCAACCCGTTCCGCTTCGGAGTGGACGACAAGACCGGCGAGGTCTACGTCGGCGACTACTCGCCCGACGCCAACACCGCCAACCCGGGCCGCGGTCCCGCCGGCCAGGGACGCTGGATGGTCATCGACCGCCCCGCCAACTACGGCTGGCCGTTCTGTGTGACTCCGGACATGCCGTACCAGGACTACGACTTCGCCACCCAGACCTCCAGCGGCGCCTTCAACTGCGCCAAGCCGGTCAACGACTCGCGCCACAACACCGGCCGCAGCGAGCTGCCCCCGGTCGAGGACTCCGAGATCGTCTACGGCTACGGAGCCTCCGCGGAGTTCCCCGAGCTCGGCACGGGCGGCATCGGCCCCATGGGCGGCCCGGTGTACAGCTATGACAAGCACAACAAGGCCCAGAACCGCTGGCCCCAGTACTTCGACGGCAAGCCGCTCTTCTACGAGTGGACCCGCGACCAGATGAAGGCCATCACCCTCGGCAAGAAGAACGAGGTCCTGAAGATCGAGGACGCGATCCCCTCGATCACGACGGACGGCCCGATCGACGCCGAGTTCGGCCCCGACGGCGCGCTGTACGTCCTGGAGTACGGCACCGGCTACTTCGCGGAACTGCCCGAGGCCCAGCTCTCCCGCATCGACTTCACGCGAGGTAACCGCACCCCGGAGCCCAAGGTCGCCGCGGACGTGGTCAACGGCACCAGCCCGCTGACGGTCCAGTTCTCCAGCGCGGGCACGAAGGACGCCGACGGTGACGCCCTCCGCTACGCCTGGGACTTCGACGCCAACGGCACCGTGGACTCCAGGGAGGCCAACCCGAAGCACACCTTCACCGACAACGCCGTCTACGACGCCACGCTGAAGGTCACCGACAGCACCGGGCGTTCGGCCTCCGCCTCTGTTCCCGTCGTGGTCGGCAACAAGGCGCCCACCGTCTCCCTCACCACCGACCCGGCCCCGCACGGCGGCACGCCGTTCCACTGGGGCGACACGGTCACCTGGCAGGTCACCGTCACCGACGACCAGCCGGTGGACTGCTCCAGGGTCAGCGTCTCGTTCATCCTGGGCCACGACTCGCACGGCCACCCGCTCTCCACGAGCAACGGCTGCTCCGGATCGTTCGTGACCTTCGTGGACGGCGGTCACTCCGGTTCGGACAACCTCAAGGCGGTCTTCAACGCCACCTACACGGACTCGCCCCCCGACGGCCTGCCGTCCCTCTCGGGCAGCGCCGAGGTCGCCCTGACACCGGCCGACTGATCCAGCACGACGACACCGCAGCGGGGCGCCACCTCAGGCGCCCCGCTGCCGTTCAGGCAGTCCAGAGACGGACCACGTCGTCGTCGAGCCGCAGGAACTGCCGGGCACCCGGGTGGTAATGCGTGGGGGAGAAGCCGGTAACGGTGCCCAGGAGCTTCCCCTCGTCCGGATCCCATATCGACAGATCGGTGTCATCACTACTGAACAGGTGAGTGCCGTCGCTGAACAAGCGGCCGGTAGGGCCCTCGAACGCAAGCACTTCCACGGCCAGCGGGTCGCGCGGTCCACTCTGAACGGCTCGACTCGTATCGAGGATCCGCGCCCCGGACGGCACGCCATCGTAGACATCACTGATACCCACGACGGCGACCCGGGCCGAATCGATCCAGGTCATGCCATGGTTCCAGGCGTCGCCACGGTCGCAGACATCGAGTCGGCTCGGACCGTCCTCGGACTCCCAGACATTTCCTTCGACCCAGGTGTCGAAATCCCACACCACTGGGATCCCGACTGGATGCCACACCCAGCCGTCGTCCAGGATCCGCTTCCCATCAGGGCTCATGTACAGCGCGCCGTGGAAGTAGTCGAGAACGTGTTCCGGCGCCGGGATCGAGCGGTCGGTCAGCAACGCCCCCGTTTGGGCATCCGACACATCCAGGCGGTTCCAGCCCGTGCGGTGGATCACCACACAACGCCCGCGACTCTGCGCGAACTCCAGTGAGAACGGCACTGTGTCTTCGTTGTCGCCCTGGTTGTCACCATGGTTGTCCAGTTCCAGGGTCCAATCGCCGGTTCGGAGGTCGACCACCTCGCCATAGCGGCCGAAGTCGTTGACCACCGCGGCGAACATGCCGTCGTGGGAGGCGTGCAGGTGCCTGCGGAGCACCCAGTCACCCCATTCCTCGCGATCTTCCTCCGGAACCTCGGTGGCCGCGAGGGTCTCGTGATCGCCGCTGGCCACGTCCCACCGGCTGACCGTGCCGTCCTCGCTCAACGTCAGCCAGATGGGCCGATCGCTGCCACGCACGGGCGCCACATCGACGACAGCCCCCAAACGCGGTGGCACCGGGATCTGACTGACGGCGTCGCTGCTACCGATCATGGTTTCCCCCCGCTCCCCAAAACCGAAGCGACAGCATATCCGGGCGGGACTCACCGCCCGGATAAGGAGAGTTGCCGCCTTCTCGCGTATCTGATGAGCGGCACGGGCAATACCGTGAGCCCGTCCGCACGATCGGGGAGAGGCATGACAAGTAGGTTCACGAGTTGGTCGTTGACTGCCACGATCCGGAAAGCCTCGCGGCCTTCTGGTGCGAGGTCCTGGACATCAAGGTGATCGACCGGGGCGAGGGCAAGGTGGAGATCGGATCCTGGGAGCCGACCGTCGAGGATGTCCGGGCCCGCCAGATGCCGCCCACCTCGGTGTTCATCCAGGTGCCCGAGAGCAAGGCCGTGAAGAACCGGCTTCACCTCGACGTCAGTCCGATCGACGGCAGCACCGTGGACGAGGTGACCCGGACCGGAACTGGGAGGTCATGGCAGACTCCGAGGGCAACGAGTTCTGCGTCCTGCGCACGCTGGCCCCGCAGACCTAGATGATCGATCGGCGCCAGATCCGGAGACGCCTTTCAGCAGGTCGTCAGGCCTCACATAGAGTCCGTCGCAAGGGTGTCCAGGCTGTTCGTCACACAACGATCTTGGGTGCTCTTGCTCTTGCTCTCGTCTCCGTCGCTCCCCGTGACTTTGATCAACCGGTGAGTCTTGTCCCGCCACCGGTGCACAGAAGGGATCGTGGCATGTCCAGCGACCGTCTCATGCGCATCCGCAGCGCCGAGTTCCAGGCCATGGCCGAGAGGGTCCTGCAAGTCACCGAGCTCACCTCCCGCCTGAACGTTCTGCCTTTCGAGGACGAAGCGGGCAAGGCGGAACTGTTCGAGCAGATCCTTGGCAAGCCGCTGCCGCCGAGAGTCACGATCTATCCGCCCTTCTACACGGACCATGGCCTGAACCTCGACCTCGCCGAGCGCGTCTTCATTAACCAGAACTGCACGTTCCTGGACTATGCCGGTATCCGGCTCGGCGAGCGCGTGATGATCGGACCGAAGGTCACGTTCATCACCAGCGGCCACCCGGTTGATCCCGAGGAGCGGCAGCTGTACCTCACCGGCGCACCCATCGACGTGGCGGAGAACGTGTGGATCGGTGCCGGTGCCACCATCCTGCCCGGCGTCAGCATTGGCCGTGACGCCGTGGTTGCCGCTGGTGCGGTCGTAGTCGATGACGTGCCGCCGGCAAGCTTGGTGACCGGCAGTAAGGCAGCCGTGCAGCGAAAGTGGTGACGGCCTCTTGGGGGCCACGCCGAACCCAACTGCGGACAGCCATGACCACATCGCAAACCTGGAGTCTTTCCCCGATGTAACTGGCTCCAGTCCAAGGTGTAGGAGTCTCTCCCGACTCGGTGGCCGGTCAAAGCTGCCCTGCGGTCCCGCTCGGGAGGGCCGGAGCGGCTGGCCGGGCGCCCGCCGCCGTCGCAAGCGGCGTCCTGGTCGCCGAATCCCTCGCATGGCAGGCACCTACTAGGTACCATCGGGTGTATGCCATCCCTGAACGTGTCGTTCACCGAAGAGGAGCTCGAGGGCGTGCGCGCGGCCGCGGCCGCCGACGGCAAGAGCCTCAAGCAGTACCTGCACGATCTCGGTGTCCGTGAGATGCAGCGCAGGCAGTTCATCGCGGGTGCGAGCGACTGGGCCGACCGGCTGCGCGGGGAGTTCGACGACGCCTTCCCTGACGAAGTACCCCCCGCCGAGCGCCCGGGCGGAGCCACGGCCGCCTGATGCACCTGCACATCGACGTCTCCTGGCTCCTCGACGTCCAGGAGGCCGCCCTCGGCAACGGCGAGGACATGTCCGTCGCGGACTACTCCGCCCTGGTCGCCGCCGTCGCCCGGCACAAGACCAAGCTGCCCACGCTTCAGGCCGCCGACCCGGACGCCGCATGGCGCGCCGCGGCGCTCATGCACACCATCGTCCGCCTTGAGCCACTTCCGTACCGAAACGGCCTGTATGCCGCGTTCGTCACCGCCCAGTACATGAGCCAGTCCGGCGAGGGCATCGACCCGCCCTACGGCGCCCTGTCCGATCTCGTGCGCAAGATCCGCGACACCCGCCTGCGCGTTCCCGAGGTCGCGGACCAACTCCGCTCCTGGAAGATCTGACCGGGTCCCAGGGAGCTGACCGGTCGTTGCACAGGGCCGCCCAACTCGCGCTCAGCACCGTCGGCTTGGAGAGGCCCAATGCCTCAAGCCGAAGCGAGCTCGCGGATGCGCGGATGGTTTTCCAGCGCCCATCGCACAGTCTTCGGCGGGCGTCCGAGCAGGGTTTCCAGTTGGTCGGTGGCGCCGCGGTATCCGCCGCTGCCCATCAGTCGGGTGAGGGTCTTGAGGTGTTCCGCGGTGTGCGGGAACGCGGCCAGGGCGGTGTCCACGTAGGTCTCGTTCCAGGTTTCCACGTCTTCGGGAACGTAGGTGACCTGTCGTCCGAGCGCGGCCGCGTAGTCCTGCGTCGGTGTAGTACGGCGACAGGCTCATGCTGAAGTAGATACGGCGGCAGCCCTTCAGCGCGGCGGTCACGTCGGCGATGGTGAGGAGGTCACCGACGAAGACCTCGGCCCCGGCCTGGCGGAGGGAGTGCGCGCGTTCGTCGTCCTGGCGTACGAAAGCGCGCACCGGGTGCCCTTGGTTGGGGTGGGTCAGTGCGTCAGCTGTTCGGAAAGGACGCAGGTCCGGGTCTCGGTCAGGACTCCCGGTCCGCGGGGGACTGCCAGGCGCCCAACTCGATGGGCGCCTGCGTGTGAGCTGCGGGTTGCGTTCTGTCCGGAGGGTGCCGGGGAGGTTGTTCTGCGGAGTGTCATCGGGGTGCCGGCCCGTCATCGCGGGCGAGGCGGTCGACGGCGGCGTTGACCTCGGCGGGACGCTCCTGCTGTGGCCCACGACGACCGCTTACCCGGACGCCGTCGGCGCCCCGAACCGTGACGCCGGGCGTGCCAGGGCGGGTCTTCTTGAAATCGGTGACTGTGCGCTACGGCTGCAGCTGGGCGTACATCGCTTCCAGGTCGGCGGACAGCTGGGACTTGACCCAGCGGGTGGTGTCGTCGGCCAGCACCTCGTGCGCCCCTGCCTCGATGCCGTCGAGTGCGGCCACGGCGATGTCGCGGGGGTCCGCCTTGGGCGCGTCGACGCCCGAGGTCATGTCGGTGTCCACGTAGGCCATGTGGAGCCCGGTCACCGCGATGCCGCGCGGCTGCAACTCCAGGCGCAGGGAGTTGCTCTGCGACCACAGGGCGGCCTTGGACGCGCCGTAGGGCGTGCCGTCGGCGAGCCAGGACAGCGCGGAGTGGGCGTTGAGGATGTGGCCGCCGCCGTTGCTCTCGATGATCGGCACGAAGGCCCGGGTCACCAGCAGCGGCCCGTAGAAGTTGGTCTCCAGATCCCGGCGCACGTCCTCCATCGGGGAGTCGAGGTACGAGGCGCGTACGGAGGCGCCGGCGTTGTTGATCAGGATGGTGACGTCCTGGGCCTGCTCGGCGGCGGCCGCCACGGATGCCGGGTCGGTGGCCTCGAGCGCCAGCGGAACGGCATCGGGGTGGGTCACCGAGCGTGGGTCGCGGGCCGTGGCATAGACCTTGCCGGCCCCGCGTGCGTAGAGCTCCTCGACCAGCATCTTGCCGATGCCGCGACTGCCCCCGGTCACGAGGACGCCGGCGCCCTTGATTGCTGTCATGACTGTCTCCATGAAGAATAGAAACCGATCGGTTTCCATTAGCGTAAACCGATCGGTTTTCTCGTGCAAGTCGGTTGGGTGGCGGAGGGCTACGGCGTGCGGTGTCGAGGTGGCGTCGGGCGGATCTCGGCATCGAGGAGCGGTGCGCCGTACGGCTCGGTGTCGCCACATGCCCGGCCCGCGTGGGTGACGACCGGTCCCACGGCCGTGGTGGCTCGACGGACGTAGTGCTGACGAGTCTTACGGGACCGGAACCACCGCCAGGACGATGCGGGACGGCCGGGCGGGGTCGTGGAAGGGCCCGGTGACCCGCCTTGAAGGCGATGCTGGTCGACCGCAGGTCCACGACGTTCTCGGCCGCCGCGCCCGGTGTCGTCGTGCGCACCCTCACGATGCCGACAGCCACATTGGGTGAGACGCCGTTCTCGTCGACGTCGCACAGGCGTGCCACCCAGTGGGTCGAGGGGCGGTCCTTGGCGGCGAGGAGCACCGCCCGGACCCGGCCGGTCATCTCGACGTCCTCGGTGAGTGGTTCGGTGGTGAAGACCAGGACGTCCTCACGCACCTCCACGGCCGCCTGGTCGAGCGGCCCGGGACGGAACTTGTCTGGCCGCCGTCGGCGGATCGAGTGTGACGCCCATCATGGGAGTCTGCTTGCCGTGCGGCGGCCGGGCCAGGTGCAACGGCCACGGCTCCGTACCCCCCGGCCGGTAGACGTCGGCGCGCAGCACCGTGCCGTCACGCACGTCCGCCGGGACGTCGAACTGGATCTGGATCTCCGTCATGCGCCGCTGCGTTGCGTCGCTTGTCCTGCGGGGTGTGTGAGTGCGGGCAGGCGTCAGCCGGCCAGCTGGTTCATCTTGCGGATCTGTCGGTCGAAGGCCCAGGCGGGAACGAAGCGGAGCAGGCGTGCGCGTCCGGCCGTGGGGCCGGCGGCGTAGCGCAGTTTCGGCTTCGCGTCGGTGGCTGCCGTGACGACCGCCCGGGCGACCACGGCGGGGTCGTCGCCGTCCCTGATCGCCTCTGCCATCACGCGGTCGACGGTCTGCCGCTGCTTCTCGTAGGCGTGCAGGGGTGTGTCGGGCCGCGCGCTGTTGGTCTCGAATCCGGTGTTGGTATAGGCGGGTTCGACGAGAAGCGCCCGGATGCCGTGGTCACGGACCTCGTGGTCCAGGGACTCGGTGTAGCCCTCGACCGCGTGCTTGGAGGCGGCGTAGACGGCCATGTAGGGCTGGGGCACGAATCCGACCACGGACGAGAGGTTGATGATGCGCCCGCGCCCCTGGCCGCGCATGTACGGCAGGACCTCGTTCACCATGCGCATGACCCCGAAGACATTGGTGTCGAAGACGCCCTGGGCCTGATCGAGGGAGGTTTCCTCGGCCGCACCCAGTGAGCCGACGCCAGCGTTGTTGACCAGGACGTCGATCCGCCCGAACCGCTCGCTCACTTCCTGGACCGCGGCGGTGACCGAGGCGTCATCGGCTACGTCCAGGTCGAGGAACGTCACGCCGTCGAGCGGGGTGACGCGTGAGGTGTCGCGGCTTGTGCCCACCACGTTGAAACCCGCTGCGGCCAGCGCGAGCGCGGTTTCCTTCCCGATGCCGGAGGACGCGCCCGTCACGAGTGCCACGGGCCGGTTCGTCGTCATCATGAGTTCCTGACTGGCGCGAAACTGGTCGGTTTCCCCTCACCGTAAACCGATCGGTTTCCGCGTGCAAGCCTGCCGCAATGACGACATGGTCAGGATGAGTGCGCAGGAGAGGCGCGAGGGCGTCATCCGCGCGGCGATCGCCGAGTTCGCGCTCAAGGGCGACTACGGCACCTCTACCGAGGCGATCGCCCGACGCGCCGGTGTCACGCAGCCGTACCTGTTCCGGCTCTTCCCGGACAAGAAGGCAATCTTCGTCGCCGCCTTGATGCGGACCATGGAAGACACCCGGCCGGCCTTCGAGCGGGCGGCAGGCGGGGCGGAGGGCAACGAGCAGGCCCTGCGTGCCATGGCGGAGGAGTACGCGCGACTGATCTCGGCGCGCCCCGAAGTGCTTCTGATGCAGATGCAGGGATACGCCGTCGTGGCGGCCGCCGAGGCGCAGAGCGATGATCGGTTGGGCGAGCTCGTCCGGGCCGGCTGGATGAGGCTGTGGGACACCGTGCGCCTGGCACTGGGCGCCGATGTCCACGAGACCACGGGCTTCCTCACCTGTGGCATGCCCGGCAACACTCTTACGGCCATTGGGCTTTCCGCCGACGGTCGGCAAGCGGGGGCGTGAAGCCGCGGCCGCTGTGCCGGCTGTCGGGGCCGGGCATCGACCCGCTGGGCGATTCGGTCGCCGAGCCTGCCTGAGGACGGGGTGCGTCAGTGCATGTCTGCCGCGTCGAGCAGGGTGGTCACGGTGGGTGCGATGAGCCCGGTCAGGTTGTCGGCCTGGATTCCCGCGCGAGCGCTGGCGCCGTCGAAGACGAGGATGAGCTGGCGGGCCAGCAGGTCGGGGTCGCTCGCGCCGCCCTGTTCGGCCTCGGAGCGGAAGAAGGCCGTGAGGTTCGCTTTGATCTGGTGGGCCACCTGGCTCGCGGGGTGGGTCTGGTCCTTGAGCTCGACCTGAATGGCCAGGTATCGGCAGCCCTGGTAGTCGGGCCTACTCGCCTGCGACTCCATCCGGCCGAAGACGTGCAGGATCCGTTCGCGGGGTGAGCGGTCGTCGTCCGCCATCGGCAGGAGCTCGGCGACGAAGGCGGACGCGCGCTCCTTCAGGCTCGCTGCCAGCAGTTCGTCCTTGCTCTCGAACAACTGGTACATGGAGCGCTTCGACACTCCCGCCGCCTTGCACAGCGCCTCGACGCCGATGCCGACACCGTCTCGGTAGGTGAGTGTGGCCGCTGCCTCCAGCAGCCGTTCTCTGGGGCTTGGCTTCACTTCGGTGGTCATGCCACGAGGTTAACTCGAATCGAGGGGAAATGAGACCGATCGGTTTACCTGGGGGGTGTCGGGTAGGCCGTCGGTGCCGTGCGGACACCTGCGGGCCAACGAGAGGCGGCTCGGCGACGGCTCTGGGGGAAGGGCCGTCGCCGAGCCTCGAGGATGCGCGTCCCGTGCCTACGGGGCGACGCGCATCGGTCCCGTTCCGAGTAGTGGCCGCTTCCTCGGTGCGTCGCGTTGGCTACGCGGGGACGGTGGTCTTCTCGGCTTTCGTCCCGGCCGGGACGCGGTGCAGCCCCTTGCGGTCGTACCACCCCAGCACGCCGAAGCCGAACAGCGCGGCCATCACGAGACCGGCGGCCATCATCACCCAGCCCCGGGTCAGACCCGCGTCGCCCTGGGCGTCGTAGTAGAGGATCGAGCGGATGCCATCGGTGATCTGCCGCAGCGGCTCGAACTCCGCGAGGAAGCGGTAGAAGCCGGGCAGTGCCTGGAGCGGAGTGGTGGCGCCGGCCGTCGGCACCGCCATCCCGATGAAGACCAGCGTGACCACCAGCATGCCTGGTGTACCGAAGACGGCCAGGAGGGTGAGCGCACCGATCCCGGAGACCGCGATGGCGCATACCGAGTACAGCCACAGCAGCGGCAGATGGGCGGCGTCCATGCCCATGAGGCCGATCGCGCCCACCATGACCAGGGTTCCCATCAGCAGGGACAGGACGGCCATGAGGGTGCTGCTGATGGCCAGGGTCTGCACCCGGGTCGCCCGGATCAGCGGGCGGTGCAGGCGCAGCGGGCCCATGTCGTTGTGCGTGTAGCCGAGGGCGTGATCGACCTGGCCGCTGATGACATTGGCGGAGAGCATGCCGCAGACCACGAGGACGAGCGCGTAGTAGAACGCCGTCAGGCCCAGGCCGCTGTGCGAGTCGAGCGGATGGCCGTCCTCGACGGTGACGGCGGCCGGGTCGGCGAGGAGGAGGCGTGCCGCGGCGGGCAGTTTCGCCTGCCCGGTCCCGCTCTGGGCGGTCAGCTCCCTGCCCACTTGGAGCGAGGCGTTCTCGGCCGCCTGGGTCGTCGCCGCGCGGGCCAGGCTGGATCCCACGCTGCCGGCGGACTGGTTGGTCAGCACCGTCAGCGTCGGACGGGCCGGGGTCCCGGTGGCCGCGGCACCGGTCAGAGTGGTGGTGGAGGAGGTGAAGTCGGCCGGGACGACGAGCGCGCCGTACAACTTGCCCTCGCCGAGTTCCTCCTTCATGCCCCTCTCGTCCGTCACCTTCCAGTCGATCTTGTCCCCGCTCGCGGTGGACTTCTTGATCGACTCGGTGATCTGCGCCCCGAGGTTGACCTGCTTGCCGCCGACGACGGCTCCCTTGTCGGTGTTGACCAGGCCGACGGGCAACTTGGTCATGTGATCGACCGGGTCGATGTTCGCGCCGACGTAGAACACGGCGAACAGCAGGGCGAGTACGCCCGTGATGACGCCGTTCGCGATCCACAGAGGCTTGGCGCGCAGGACGCGGAAGGGGTGAATGCCACTCATGACGTACGTGTCTCTCGGTCGGTGGACGCGGAAGGTTTCGCCGGGGGCTGCCAGCCGCCGGTCACTTCCTTGACGGGCTTGTGGGGGAAGCGGCGCCGGGCGTACTCCTGCGCGTGGGAGCCCGGCAGGACGTAGAGGGTTTCCTGCTTGTCCTGGAGTGGTCGCAGGACGGTGTCCATGAAGTTCTTGCGGTCGTCCAGGTAGGGACCCGACACGTCCTCGCCGGCGGGGCAGACGGCAAGGCAGTAGCCGGACTTGTAGCCAGGGGGTGAGGACAGGCTCTGCCACATGGAGGCGCTCTCGGAATCGGTGACCCGGGAGCGGTAGTCGACGGCATCCTCGCTGTCGGCACGGTCTGCGCCCAGTCGGTGAATCCGCTCATGAACTCTCGGTAGTTGTGCGTGGTGCAGGCCAGTGCGTCGAAGGCGCCGTCCTTGGCGATGGCGCCGACCGGACAGGCGGCGACGCACAACTTGCAGTCGATGCAGGGGTTGTAGTCCAGCGCCTGCCCGTACGCGCTTACCTCGGCGTCCACCAGGACGGTGACCAGTAGCACGAAGCTGCCGAACTTCGGGTGGATGACATTGCGGTGCAGGCCCATCACGCCGAGCCCGGCGGCCACCGCGACCGTCTTGTGCGCCACCACCCAGATGCGCCCGGGGAAGCGGTCCATCTCCTGGGGGAAGCCGACCGATGGATTGAGCGCCCGGCAGCCGGCGTCCTGGAGTGCCTGGGTGACGCTGCGGGCGGTGTGGTTGGCCTTCTCGTCGGCCTGGTGGAACTCCTGGTTGGCCACGCTGCGGGCGGGGGAGCGGCAGTTGTCGCGGTTCATCCGGATCGCCATCGCGATCAGGGTGCGGGTGCCGGGCAGCGCGGACTGTACGTGCTCGCGCTCACCGGCCAGGTCGGGGTGGTCCAGGCTGACCGCGGCGGCGTCGTCGGCGCCGGCCGTCAGGCACAGCTCGCGCAGCCATTCCGCGTCGATCACCGTCGGCGGCCTCACCGCGGCAGCGGCCCTGCGCCGGGCGAGTACGGCCTGGACCGATGGGTGGGCGGCCAGCTTCGCCGGAAGCCTGGGTGCCGGGGCCGCGGGTTGCCCCTCGGCGTCGCGCGCGGCAGTCATCCGTACTCCTGGGGATTCGGGTCCGAGACTCGCCCTCACAGCGAGAAACCGATCAGTTTTACCACCGTAAACTGATCGGTTTCCGCGCGCAAGCCCGCGCCGCGAGCCGCCCTGGCCCGCGTCGAGCGGGGGGCCTTTACCGAGGCCGACGCCCAACTGCGCGCCGGCCTCGAGGTGTTCATCCGCACACTGACCGGCGACGCTCGCATGGCCCGCCTGGTGCTCATCGAGGTCGTGGGCGCCAGCCCCCGCCTCGCAGTAGGCCGCCGTGAGGTCCTGCACGAATTCGCCGCGCTCATCGCCGCCGTCGTCGCACCGCCCCCTGCCCCGGAAGCCTCCTGCAGCCGGCTCTCCATGACCACGATGAGTCCGGTCGGCGGAGTCAACGAACTCCTCGTGGACTGGACACTCGGCCACCAGAAGGCCACCGTCGAAGAACTGACCGACCTGTGCCACACCCTGTTCATCGCGGCCTGCCGAGCCATCAGCGAACAGCCCTGATCACGTCTCGCTCGCTTGCCTGGCGGCGCGGCCACCTACCGCGAACACACGACCCATGAGCCTGACCAGGCGACTGGCTTGCACCCCGCGTGTGGAATGCTGCGGTCACCGGCGTCGTCCACGATGAGGGCGCGCGCCTGCTGGAGGGAGCGCAAGGAGTCGAATGAACACCGCGGCACGACTGCACGGCCCCGTCACCGCCATCCACATCCGCGACCCCGAGCCCGCCCTCGGGTCCAGCCTCACTTTCACCGATTCCCCCGCCGCCCACACCAGCTCCATAGCGCCCCGTGTCACCCACCCCTGAGCGAAGCGTCGACGCCGAGAGCGTCAGACGGGAGATCCTCGACGAGGGCTCGGGATCGGAGCCGTATGTCCTGCGCGACGCCCGCGTCAGGGGGATGTTGCGGCTTGACGGAGCGGAGATCCGGCGGGCCGTGCGGTTCGAGGCGTGTCTGTTCGACGAGGTCGTCAGCCTGGAGGGCGCGACGACGCTGGCGGTGTCCGTCGTCGGCTGCGCGCTGCCCGGACTGAGGGCGTCGACCACCCAGTTCGGTGGGCGGCTTGACCTGCGCCGGTCGGTCATCGGCGAGCGCGACGGGGCCGCGAGCGCCGTGGACCTGGTGCACGCGGACATCGCGGGCGGGGTACGGCTCGACGGCGCGCATCTGGTCGCACCGGGGCGGACCGCCCTGGAAGGGGGCGGGCTCGTCGCGCGTGGCGGCGTCTTCTGTGAGGACGGCTTCCTCGCGGAAGGTGAAGTCGGCTTCCCCGGAGCCGAGTTGCCGGGAGGGCTGTGGATGCGCGGGGCGCGGATCAGTGTCGGGGCTGCGGACACGCTCGCTTTTCACGGAGACGCCGTGAAGACATCGAACGTGCGGCTCCAGGGCCTGCGGGCCGACGGTCGCATACGTCTGCGCGGCGCGCAGGTTGACGACCTGGTCTCTCTGCGGGACGCCGAACTCACCGGACCCGGCTCTTCGGTGATGTGCGTGGGGATGCGAACCGAGGCCCTCGACCTGCAGTTCGCCCAACCGCCCTCGGGCGGCGTGAACCTGCGCAACGCACACGCGAGCCGACTCCAGGACGACCCCCGCACCTGGCCCACCACGCTCGGCCTGGACGGATTCACCTACGACTGGCTCGGCGAGACCGCGGGAACACGCCGCGAGGACGTGACGAACCGGCTCGCGTGGCTGCGCCACCAGCCGGTGTACGCGCCGCAGCCGTACGAGCAACTGGCCTCGTACTACCGGCGGTCCGGGCACGAGGACGAGGCACGCCGCGTGCTCCTGGTGCGCGAGCGGCGGCGCCGGGCGACGCTCGGTTCGGTCGGCCGGGCCTGGGGCTGGCTGCTGGAAGCAACCGTGGGATACGGGTACCGGCCGTGGATCGCCGGGATCTGGCTCGCGGTGCTCACACTGCTCGGCTCGGTCGTCTTCGCCGCGCACACACCCGTACCGAACAAGAAGGGCGAGGGCGCACCGTTCAACCCCGTCGCATACGCCCTCGATCTGATGCTGCCGTTCGGCGGGCTCGGCCAGCGGGACGGCTGGCACTGGGACGAGGGGACCGTACAAGGGCTGGCGTACGGGCTGATCGCCGTCGGCTGGATCCTGACAACGACGGTCGTGGCGGGCGTGACGCGGACACTGAGCCGCAACTGACTCGGTGGCGGTGCCGACGCCGATTCGCTCCTTGTCGTCCCGGCTTCCTGTGGTGCGAGCATGGGGCGGCACCTGTGCGGAGGCGTGTGTCGGGTAGTGCGACGGCAGCTCATCGCGGGGTGGGTGGTGTGCAATGGCCAGGCCGAGGCAAGCGCCGCCGGGAGTGTGGGTACGGGCCTCGTCGAGGTGGGCCGGCAGGAGCAGGTCGGTGGGCAGGCGCCGCAGCTGAACCGCCGTGTGTGCCGACCTCATCGAGGACGGCGCACACCGGCACCACCCGTGAGCACCTGTGGCCGGAGGCCTACCTCCCGGCCGCGGCGAGCACCACATCGACCAGGCGTTCAGCGGCATCCGGGCGACCGTGCGCACGGGCCCGTTCTGCCATGGCTGCGCGCTGCGCCGGGTCCGTCAGCAGAGGTGCCACGGCGTCCCTCAGCCGCTGGGCGGACACGTCGTCGATCAGTGCGACGGCGGCTCCGCCGTCGGCCAAGTGGCGGGCGTTGTGAGCCTGTTCGTTGCCGGCCGAGGTGGCGAGGGGGACGAAGACGGCCGGCTTGCCCAGCGCGGTGAGCTCGGCGATCGTCCCGGCGCCGCTGCGGGAGATCACCACATCCGCCAGCGCCAGGACATCGGGCAGCTCCGCCCCCACATACCCGGTCAGGTGGTACCGCGCCGCGCCCCACGCGGGCAGGTGCCCGGTCTGCCGGCGCAGCTCCTCGACGTTGTCCCGCCCGCACTGGTGGATCACGTTGGCATGCTCCACCAGCCACGGCAGCACGTCACGCACCAGAGAGTTGACCTGCTGGGACCCCTGTGCGCCGCCGGTCACGTAGACGGTGGGCAGCCGCGGATCGAACCCCTGCAGCCCCAGGGCGTCGACCGCCTTCCGGGCCTGCCCGGTGAACACCTCCGGTCGCACCGGGTTGCCTGTCACCACCGCGGCGGCGCGCACGCTCTCGGGCAGGAGCGGCAGCGTGGACGGTGAGGACACCGCGACCCGCGTCGCCGCTGCGGCCAGCGTCCGGTTGGCCAGCCCCAGGCGCACGGTCTGCTCGTGCACGACCAGCGGGACGTGGCACAGGCGGGTCGCGGCCACGCCGACCGGGACCGCCACGTAGCCGCCCGTCGCCAGCACCACATCCGGACCGAAACGCCTGATCGCTTTGCGGGCCTGGAGCACACCGAGCGGAACACGGCTCATGTCCTTGATGTTCGCCGGGGACACCATCTTGATCGGGTTCTTCGACCGCCGGATCTTGCCCACCGCCACCGACTCGAAGCCGATGCCCTCGGCCGCCGCAACCCGCGACTCCAGGCTGTCCGCCTCGCCCACCCACAGGACATCCAACCGGTCCCCTTGCGCCGCAAGACGGGCGTGAAGCGTTCGCACCGCGGTGAGGGCCGGATACGTGTGACCGCCGGTCCCACCACCCGTGACGAGCAGACGGAAGGGACGGTGATCGCTGTTCATGCTGATCTCCAGTTGCTGCGATTCGGGCCGGGGCAGAGCCTCAGACGGCTCCGCGGGCCTTCCCCTGAGCCTCCCACAGACAACGGTAGCGGCGCCCCGAACTGACCACGGTCGCCGCATGCCGACCGGAGTCCTTGGTGGGCAAGACGCCGGGTGATCCAACCGCGCACCCGCTCGGGTGCCGACGTCACTCTCGCATCCCCGCAGGAACGACGTCCCGCATCTTGGCCCGTTGCTCGAATCGCCTTTTGCCGAGCGGAAGTTGGCGCACCTCTCGGATACCCCGGCGGTCGGTGACGGTCAGACGTTTCCCGGAGTCCGCCACCGGGGAAGAACGTCCGCGGCGATCCGGTCGACCACCGACCGCGGCGCGGAGAAGGGACCCTGCGCACGCGGCCACGGGGCGACGACATCGGTGAACCCCAGCTCGTCGGCCCGGCCCAGAAAATCGTCGAAGCAGTCGGCCGACTGAATACTGAGTACCGGTGCGGCATCGGTCTGCAGCATTCGCCGGAACTCCGGATCGGCCTCGCGCCCGTGCGTCGCAAGGGCAGCCGTCATCCGGTCGCTCGCCTCCGAGACAAGACGCCACCACGCGTCGAGCCGCTCCGCCTTCCCTCCGATCGTCACCCACCCCTGCCCGTACCGCGCCGCGACAGACGCTGCCCCGGGACCGTTGGCCGCCACTATGAACGGCAGCCGCGGCTGCTGCCGGCACCCGGGCACCGAACGGGCGTCGACGGCGGAGTAGTAGTCACCCTGGAAGGAGACATGGTCCTCGCGGAGGAGTCGATCGAGCAGCTCGACGAACTCGCCGAACCTGCGGACCCGGCTCTTCGGCGCTCCCTCCCCGAGAACGTCGACGTCGTACCCGCTCTCCGCGCCGGCGCCGACGCCGAGAGTGAGACGCCCCTCGCTGATCTCGTCGAGGCCGATCAGATCGCGGGAGAAGGCCACCGGGTGGCGGAAGTTCGGGCTGGCCACAAGCGTGCCGATTTCCAGCCGCGACGTGACCAGTGCGGCGAGGGTCAGCGTCGGCACCGTGCCGTACCACGGGCCGTCGAGCAGCCCGTCCCAACCGAGGTGGTCGAAAGTCCAACCGTGGTCGAACCCGTACTCTTCGACGCTCGCCCAGATCTTCCGGGCGGCTTCTCCGGAATACTCCGGCAATACCGTCATCCCCACGCGCATGTGCGCCTCCTCGTCCTCTCCGCACAGCCTGCCGCCACCCGGAGCGATTTCCCTGCGCAAGGCACGCGAGTCCTCGGGCCCCGACTGCACATCCCGTGCACCGTCCTGTCCGTACGGATCGGCCGGCCTGAGCACTCGCCGTCCTGCTCCGTCTCTCGATGAGTCCGCCATCGTCGAAGCCCCGGAGGGACTTGAGCGACGAGTGCTCGAGTCTTCCGCACCGGTGATCGGCTCGCAGCTCGATTTCCTCTTGAGTCCGCGGACATCGAGTCGACCCGACGCGGGCTCCACGCCGGAGCCGGCCGCGTTCGCCCGCGACTTGGCCGATCTCACCGGGGCCCGACGGGGAACTGACGCACCAGCAGCAGATGTCACACACCAACCAACGATCAACTAACTGGCGCAGGACAGCGAATGAACGGCTCGCGAGGCGAACGGGGGGGGGTGCCCTGGGCCTCGTGACCCCTGCTGTCCGTCCCGGGGCTGTTCCAGCTCTTCCAGCCCTCATCTGTTCTCGTCTGGACAGTCCCCCTCAGGGCTCAGATGCGTACGACGGCGAAGTCGGGCAGGTCGGGGTAGAGCTGCTGCCTTGTCTCTGTCACACACTCCACGACGACCGGCTCGTCGCGGGCGGTGGCGGCGAAGTCCGTCGCGTTCTGCTCGGTGCCCGAGACACGCACCCCACGGCCCTCAAGGCACTCGCCGACGGCTCGTCTCAGCGGCTGGTCCATGACCTTGCGGTGCTGCTCCACGTACGTGGGCTCGATCATCGACAGATGGCCGAGGTTGCAGCGTTGGACCCGGTCGTTGTACGTCGCGGGGTCTCCCGACGGTGTGATGTCGTACAGCAGACTCAGCCCGTCGATCGGGCTGGTCACCGGATCACCGGTGCGGTAGCCGCTGTCCTCGATACAGGCGAGGAAGCGGGTGATCGCGGTGCGGTACTCGCCCGCCGTCACCCGGTCGTCCCGTAGTGCCCACTGCTGGCCCGGAAGGGCCACGTCCTCGTTCGCCCCTTGCGCACCGCTGTCGGTGCCGGAGGCGCAGGCCGCCACCGCGACTGCCGTCAGCAGCGCGGTGGCGAAATAGCGGAAGCGCACCTGCTAGCTCCTGGTCACGTTGCACGAGTCGCAGCCCCAGTGCAGCCCGTAGGCGGCCCGGGTGGTGGAGGTGTGCGAGGTGTAGGCGTTCTCGCTCGACCCGTAGGCGCGAGGTGTCCACCAGCCGGTGCCGTACTCGATGGCCGAGCTCAGCCGGCCGCTGCAGTCGCCGCTCTGCTTGCGGGTCTGGGCCCAGTTGTAGCTGCCGGTGAACCCGCTCGAGACGTAGTTCGTCCCACAGGAGCGGCTCACCGCCCGGTTGTTGCCGAGCGCCTGCGCGGACGGCGTCGCGAGAGTCGAGACCAGCACGGCGAGGACCCCTGCCGCCGCCACTTTCGAAAGCCGTCTGCCCGCGAGAATTCGTCCCATCACTTCTCCTCCTCGATGGAAGCCAGAGCCGGACGCGGCCCTGCGGCGCACGTCCCGGTTGGCGCGCACTCATGTTCCCGGGCCACGACCGCTGCTGTCATGCTCATGCGACCCTGCTGAAACATCGCAGATGAGGGATCTGAGCACAGGGGGAACACGTTGCTCCGCTTTCATTTCACACCTGAGGACCTGACCAGACTCAGGATCGCCACCGCACCGCACCCGCTGTGGGAGATCGCAGCGAGCCTGCACCGTTTCCAGACCCATGAAGGGCGGTGGGCCTATGCGCCCTGGTACCGCACCGCGCGGTCCGCGCTGTGCAACACCGGACTCGACCGCACGGTACGGACCGTGCTGCTGCCACTCTTCCCGCGGGCGAGCTACTTTCCCGACTTCCTCACCCCGGCAGACGGCGCCGCAGGCCTCGACGCCGGGCTCGAATCCATCCTGGCCGCACCGGACCGACAGGTCGCCCGGGAAGTCACCAAGCTCCAGGAGATCGTCGGCGCTCCTGACTGGACCCGCAAACTCACCGACGGCGCGATGCGAGAGCAGCTTGTCGGTGCGTTACGCGCCTACCACCACGCCGTGATCACCCCCTTCGAGGGGCGCATCCACGAGCGTCTGCACGCCGAGCGCACCCGCCAGACCCGCACGCTGTGCGGTACGGGAATCGAAGGCGTACTGAACTCCCTGGCGCCCTCGATCCGGTGGCGCCCTCCCGTCCTGGAACTCGGCAAATACCCGATTGAGTGCGACATCCACCTCAACGGCCGCGGGCTGCTCCTCATCCCCTCGTACTTCTGCTGGAACACCCCGGTCTCCCTGGCCGACCCCGACCTGCCTCCCGTACTTCTCTACCCCCTCCACCACTCGCCCGGCACCCCCCAGCGCGCCGGCGGCCACGCACCGCTGCACGCCCTGCTCGGGGCCACCCGCACCGTCATCCTGCGCGCCGCGGCCACCGGCGCCACCACCACCGAGGCCGCCCGGCACGCCGGTGTCACCCCCACGACCGCCAGCCATCACACAACGGTCCTGCGCGACGCCGGCCTGATCACCAGCCACCGCCACGCGAACACCGTGCTGCACGCGCTGACACCCCTGGGGGCGTCCCTGCTGGAACAGAACGGATGGCATCGCGTCCACTGACCCGTGGGAAGACGGAGTGCGGCTCGGGGTGCGTAAGCACTCCGGGCGAGGCGAGGGGTCCAGCGGCTTGACGTTCGATCAAATCGTCGACGCGCCGCTGCGGCCTTGCCTTGTCGGCTCGCCGTTGGCTTCATCGCGCCGGCTGTGGCGGTGCGCCTGTTCTCCGTGCGGCGCGGCTGAGGAGCGCCGGGTTCAGCACGTCGAGCGCGGGCAGCGCGGCACGGGCTCGGGCGAGCGTGGGCGCTGAGGCTGCTGTGACGGCTCTGTGGCCGGAGGAGTGGCTTCCGTCATACTCGGGTCGCCGCTGCCCTGGTGAGGTGACTGGATGCGTACCGTCCTTCCCGCACTGCGCGGCTGTCTTCCGCCGCTGCTGGTTCACCTCCTGATAGGTGTCCCCGCGGCCCTCGCCATTCTCTGCACACGCTGGTACATCGCCTACGGCCACTGCGAGTACGTCGACCTGAGCCGCGGGGACTTGGACGGCTGCACCTACGACCAGATCGAGAACAGCGGCTTCGCTCTGATCGCCATGATCCTTTTCGGCGCCCTTGTCCTCCTCCTGCTCCTCCTGTTCGACGTCCTGCGCCCTCTGTATCGCGGCCGGCCCCTCACACCGCGCCTGTTGACCCTGCCGGCACTCCTGATTCCGTACGTGGTGTACGTGATGAACGGGGGATGGTGAGCAGGCGCCGGTGCCGACTACACCCTTGGCGACGACGCGACCGTGCCGGATGACCGCGTGCGGCGCACGGTCGCCACCGTGCGCCTCTGCTGCCTCCCGCCGTGAACAGCCCTGCCAAGATCGCCCAGTTCCCGCAGATACACGACAAGGACGTCGATTTTCCTGGTGGTTCTCGGGTCCAGCTGTGCGGGGACACTGCTGTGGTGCTGTTGACGTGGATCGCTGAGGTGGCGGACGAGCCTCTGGTGCTGGAGCCAGCTGACCGGCGGCTGGAGTGGGAGACCAACACATGGTTTCTGGGTGCGGCTGACGAGGACAGAACCCCGTTGTCCGTCGCCGAGGTGGTGGCTGCCTTCGAGCGGACTGCTGCTGCCATCCGGGAACGCATTCGCGAACTGGGCTTCTCTGGGGTGGCGACGTTCTACGTGTGGCACGACGAGCAAGCAGGGCAGCTCCGGTGCTCGACCGGTTCTGTGCCTCCGGATGCGTTGCCGTTCAGCGGTACGTATGTGGCTTCCGAGGACCTCGGTCCGGTCGTCGAGGGATTTCTGGCCGACAACGAGCCGGGCTTCATCGCGTGGTCGGAGCTGGACGACGTGCAGAGCCTCTCGGAGCAGACCGAGAACGAGCCGGAGATCAGGTCCTTCGGTGTCTGGGTCAGCAGTGTCGGAGCCTGACACTGACTGGTCCTGCCCGTCCACACGGACGAGTCGGCGGTGGAGTCGGCTGCAGCCGGCGAGCCAGGACACGGTCCTTTCAACACCCCATCGGTGGCGGCCGACCCGCGGTGAGGGACTCGATCCCTTAGCGGGCGATGCGATGGCGGATGCCGCGATTGCTGAGGTCTTGTCGTGTGGACGGTCACGTAAGCCCGCTCTGTCGGTGGCGAGGTGCCAGGTGTGAGGGGCCATCGTCGGCTTGTCAGTGGTCTCTGGCAGACTCTGCGACATGGGAATGTTCAAGCGGGTCAAGGCGGACGGTGCTGGTCAGGCCGGGCAGCAAGCCGACTTGAGCATCCTGGTGCTGCAGGGCGGAGACATGATCGAACAGTTGGGTCGTGCCCACATGTCCTGGGGGCTGGGTTCAGCGGACCGCTGGGATCTGGACCAGACGACCGGCATCATCACCTGGACCTTCCCTGACAAGACCGCGACAGCACCAGCACAGATCCTCGGCAGTTTCAGCCCCGGCTCGGGGTCGTGGCTGTGGGCCTGGGCCAACAAGAGCATCCTCCCCGACATGAGCCGTGACGCCCGCATCTTTCGGGACTGGGCAGAAGACAACGGGCACACCGCTCTCACCCAGCCGAAGATCGAGGCCGATGAGGAGGCCGCTGGGACGCTTGCGGCCTTGGCTCTTCGGGTCACCGAGGCGACCGGCTATTACCGGGGCCCGGGAGGCAACTCCGTCGTGATCATCACGTTCGGTCCGGTCACTCTGACCGCCGCCGACGGCAGCGTCTCCAACTTCGACATCAATATCGACTAGCGCCGGAGAGCTGGGCGGAGCCGGACGTCTGGGCCTCAGTGCTCAGGTGCCGAGCGGGAGACTCCTGCGGTCAGCAGTCCTTCGCGGTCGCCGTTCCCTTCTTGTCGGTGGGCTTCCTGGGGCGATCCCAGCCGCCTCGGCCGGCGCCAGGTACTTCCTGACCGTCTTGCGATCCACCCCCAGCGACGCGCCGACCTGCGACTTCGAGGCACGCATACCAGTGGACGCAGATCTCGATGATGTCCACCACAGTGAACGTTCTCCCTGCCATCCGGTTCGTCCTTCGACCTCTCGGTCTCCAGGTCGAAGGACAACGACGACTCCGAGACGCCCAGGGCCCCCGACCCTGGCAACTGGGTCCGCGGGGAGAACGAATGGGCTCCGCGGATACGACGATGGCGTCGCGGTGTTCAACGAGTCCGGTATCGGCGACGACAACGTGTCACAGCTCCGCGAGCTGCGCGGATACCGGGTTGCCAGCGGTGTCTTGTGGCACGATCCGAAGTTCCGGCCAGCCGACTGGGACTGGGTGAAGCAGTTCGCCGACATTCCGTCCGAGTGGTGCTGACCCGGAACGTCGAGTGCAGCTACCTGGCGAGTCGGCAGTGGCAGCTGAGGGTTCCGGCGATCGCGGGGAAGGCGAGGAAGTGGGCGTCCTTGCGCTTGTCGCGGTGGTGCAGACAGCGGAAGCCGCCCAGCCGGCTCACGGTGCGCTCGACAGTCCACCGGTGCCGCCCAGGCGGGTTGAGGATTCGATACCCCGGCGGGCGATCTGGGACCCGGCGCTCCACGATCGCCATGCCCGACCCCCACCCACCCCACCAGATACAACACCTGACAGAACGTGTACCGATCCTCCTCCCTTGCCCTGTTGAGGACCGGCCGCTGGTTGCAGGGGGCGGGTCTGCACGGACGATGGCCACGTCCCCGGGCTGACAGGGCAGGCGAACCCGCGCCCGCTACTGATCGCACGGCGGTGCGTACGGGAGGCGGGGCAGGTAGGCATGCCACTCCTCCTGCGTCAGAACGCCGCGCGTGGTCGAGCAGATGTGGCGGACCGCCTCGTCTACGTCCAGGTTCCACAGCCTGACGGTGTCGGTGCCGCTCGACACCCCGAGCATGTGGCTCGTGGGGCTGAACGACAGGAAGTTGCCCGTTCTGGCATTGGGGCTCATCGACTGGCCGATAGGAGAGGCCTCGGACGGGCGGGTGATGTTCCACAGCCGGACCGTGTTGTCGTTGCCGCCGCTCACCAAGGTGCGGCCGTCTTGGCTGAACGTCAGTGCTACGACGGCTTCGGTGTGGCCTGCGAGTGGGGCACCCGCCTGCGCAGCCTTGAGGGGGGCGGCGGTGTCCCAGAGTCGTACCGTGTCGTCGTCGCTCCCGCTGGCCAGCGTATGGCCGTCGGGGGTGTAGGCGAGCGTGTTGACGGGGCCGAGGTGTCCCTTGAGTGGCGTGCCGAGTGGGACGGCGTGACGTGGGTCGGTCACGTCCCACAGCCGGATGGTGCCGTCCGCGCTGCCGCTCGCGAGGGTGCGGCCGTCAGGGGCGAAGACGAAGGAGTTGACGGAGCCCTCGTGGCCGGTGAGTGGTGCGCCGAGCGGACGTATGCGGGACGGGGCGCTGACGTCCCACAGCTGGATGGTGCGGTCTGTGTAGGCGGTCGCCAGCGTGCGTCCGTCGTGACTGTAGGCCAGTGCTTCGGGGCCCGTGAATCGTGCCTGCAGTTCGACCGGTGACCCGTAGGCGGCAGGTCGGGCCGGGTCGGTGACGTTCCACAGCTGTACTGCGCGGTTCTCCGTCAGCACCGCGAGGGTTTGGCCGTTGGGGGAGAAGGCCATCGAACGCAAGCCGCCGTCTCCGGGCAGGAATGGCCGGCTCAGCGATACGGGTGAGTCGGGGGTCTTCACGTTCCACAGCCGGATCCGTCCGTCGCGTGCGGCCGTGGCGAGGACCTGGCCGTCCGGGCGGAACGCTCCGGTACGGCCTGTCATGTCCGAGGTCGGTATCGACCAGAGGCGGACCTTGCTGTCGCCGCTTCCGGTGGCAAGGGTCTTGCCGTCCGGGCTGAAGCCCAGGGCGTACATCTCGCCGCTGCTGCCGGCGAGTGGCTCGCCGACTTGCGAGGGGTACTCCGGGTCGCTGACGTTCCACAGGCTCGCCGTGCTGTCCGCGCTGGCGACAGCGAGTTTGGTTCCGTCCGGGCTGAAGGCCACGGACCAGATGTGCCGGGTGTGGCCGGTGAGGGGTGCGCCGAGTTGGGCGGCCTGTCGTGGGTCGGTCACGTTCCACAGCCGTACGTCGTTGTCCGAGCTGCCGCTGGCGAGCGTGCGGCCGTCGGGGCTGAAGGCCAGGGAATGCACCGTGTCGGTATGGCCGGTCAGCTTTGTGTCGATCCGCTTCGGACGGCGTGGATCGGTCATGTTCCAGAGCCTGATGGCGTCGTCGTCGCCACCGGCGGCCAGCGTCCGTCCATCGGGGCTGAACGCCACGACACGCATGGCTTCACCGGCGCTGGTCAAGGTGGCCAGGGCCTGGGGCCGGTCCGGATCGCTCATGTCCCACAGGCGAACGGTGTGATCTTCGCTCGCGGAGGCCAGCGTACGGCCGTCGGGACTGAAGGCGACCAGATAGATCGTGCCGTCATGGCCGTCCAACGAGGTGCTGCGCTGCCGCGGATGGTCGGGGTCGCGCACATCCCACAGCCGAATCGTGCCGTCGTCGCCGGCGCTGGCGAGGGTGTTGCCGTCCGGGCTGAAAACCGCGCTGCTCACCCAGCTGTTGTGGCCCGTGAGGGGAGCCCCCAGCTGCTTGGGGTGAGCGCGGTCGCTCACGTCCCAGAGCCGAACGGTCCGGTCGTAGCTGGCGGTGGCCAGGGTCTTCCCGTCCGGGCTGAAGGAGGTGAGGTAGACGGCGCCGGTGTGGCCGAGCAGGGGAGTGGCCAGCGGCGCGTTCACTATCGAGATCAGCCGGTTGTTCGCGCCCTCGTCGTCCGGCCGCAGGCGGTGGGCCACCAGGTCGAGTTGGGCGGACAGCGACGGGTCCGTGTACTGGAAGCGGTCGGCTTCGGCGACCACCTGCTCGAAGACGGCGTCGTTCCGCTGCTGCCGCGCGATCCACGCCGCACCGACGGCCAGCATGGCCAGGACGACCAGCGCCGACACCGCACTGCGGCTGATCCACAGCGTGCGCTTGCGCAGCCTGACCGACGCAGCCAGGAATGCCACTGCGCTCCGGGTCAGATACGTGTCACCGGCAGACCGCGTCCAGCTGTGGGCCTGTTCCAGGCGGGAGCCCCGGTAGAGCAGGGACGAGTCACGGTTCGAGCCCTCCCAGTCTCTGCCGTCCTCCTCCAGCCGCTGGCGCAACAGGTGATCACTGCGGCCTTCGTCGATCCAGTCACGCAGGCGCGGCCAGGCATGGAGCAGGGCTTCGTGGGTGATCTCCACGGTCTCCGCATCGAGCGTCACCAGCCGGGCGCGCACCAGGACTTCGAGCGACTCCTCCGTCTTGTCGGGGTCTGTCGACTCCTCCATCAACTGGCGCCGCGTGCCTCGCCTTCGGGTCGCTTGGGTGTCCTCGCCCAGTCGGACAAGCCGCAGGAGCAGTTGCCTCGCGGCGGTGCGGGCTGCTGGATCGAGGGCGGACCACGCCCGCTCGGCGGTCGCTGCCACCGCTCCTTGGATTCCGCCCGCGGCGCGATAGCCGGCGAGCGTCAGCCGCCCGCCCTTGCGCCGCTGCCAGGTGGAGAGCAGGGCATGGGAGAGCAGCGGGAGCATGCCCGCGTCGTGTGCTCCACGAGGACCGTCAGCGCTCACTTCTCGGACGATCAGCTCTGCCAGTCCCCGTTCGAGTTCCAGCCCTACGGCCTTGGCCGGGCCGGTCACGGCTTCCCGCAGCTCTGCTGTGGTCAGCGGCCCGAGCACCATGTGCCGGTGCTGCAGGGCGTCGGCCAGTTCGGGGTACCCGAGGCACTGGTCGTAGAAGTCGGCGCGTACTCCGAGGACGACGAGCAGGGGTGCTGGGCCGCCTGAATCGGGGGGCGTACAGGCGGCGTTGAGGAACTGCACGAACGCGCGCCGGACCGCCTCGTCGGAGCAGAGGGTGAACGTCTCCTCGAACTGGTCCACGATGACCACCGGACGGGCCGCGGAAGGCGCCTCACGCTTCGACCATGCCGTGACGGCATCTCTCACCGCGTGCGTGAATCCCGCAACACCCTGCTCGCTCGCCGCTGGTTCCTCGGCGGCTGACACTGCCTCCGCGAGTTCTGGGATATGGCGAGTCAGCTCCTTGAGGGGATCGGTTCCCGGAACGAGTTGGAGCACCTTTCTCGCCTGGCTGGTCGCGGTGTCCTGCAACGCGGGTACCAGGCCGGCATGGAGAAGGGATGACTTTCCAGCGCCCGAGGCGCCGACGAGCATGACCAATCCGCCGGTCTGCTCCGCTGCGTGGAGCTGGGTGATGAGAGCTTCGGTGCTGCGATTCCGGCCGAAGAACCATCGGGCGTCTTCCTGGCGGTATGAGGCCAGTCCTCGGTAGGGGCAGACACCAAGGACGGCCGAGGCTTCGGTCGGCGGCTGCTCCTTCTCTTCGGTGGAGATGGCGGAGCGTTCGCCGGCCGGGTCGGAGACCGCCCGCTCCCACAGCTGTTGCCACTGGGCGAGGTCGTACAGCCCAGGTGACACGGGCGTCGGCCGTTCCCGACGCGCCTGGGGTATCAGGACATGCAACACCGCTGCGAGGGCGGCGAATTGAGCGGGCACGTTCCGGGCGCGACGCCAGTCGCTGATCCGCTGAGCGGAAACCCGTACGGGCCTTCCCCGCTCGTCGACCCAGCGAAGCCGGACGACCGCCTCGGACACGCTTTTGAGGGGAGGATTGCCGGCCTCCTTGTACAAGAGCGCGAGACCTTCCGCCAAGGCCGTGCGTACCTGCGAGCCGGAACTCAAGTCCCCACCCCTTGCTTCCTTCACGTGGAATCCGGACCGGAAAACTCACCTTATATGTCTGACCTGCGGCTTCACGTTCCGGATGGGTATCGGAATCTCCTCAGGGGGAGCGACAACTGGCAGGATCACGACGCAGCAGCGGACCCATTCCGCGTCGTCCACGCAAGCCGTCGGCTCAGCGCGGGATGACGTCGGCGGTCTGATCGCGTGAGCCCTGAGAGACCCGTGGCGACGGCCCCGTCAGGACCGCTCTCGCGTCGGATGCGGGTTCGCCTCAAGCCTCCGTCCACGCCACCACCCGGCGTGGACGGAGACCGCCCGCAGCGTTCGGCTCCGGTCCCGACGGGGGGAGGGACCGGAGCCGAAGGATGCGGCCCTATGGGCAGCCGGCGGTCAGCACGCCGCCGCCGGGCTGCGGGTCATTCGCGGGCGGTCGCGGTGGTGCTCATGTCCGCGTAACGGGTGCCGGCCACCTGCGCCGCCAGCGGTTCGAGCGCGGAGAGTTCGGCCGCGGACAGGGTGAGCGCTGTCGCCGCGGTGTTCTCCCGCAGCCGGGCGGACCTGCGGGAGCCCGGTATGGGGAGGACGGTGAGGCCGTGGACGCGGGACTGTTGGTGCAGCCAGGCCAGGGCGATCTGTGCGGGGGTTGCGGCATGGTCCGCGGCGATCGCGCGGACGGTCCCGAGGAGCGCGTGGTTGGTGCGGGCGTCCTCGCCGGTGAACCGGGGCATCGTCAACCGGGTGTCGCCCGGGCTCAGTTCGCCGGCGCCGGTGAGCAGGCCACGGCCGAGGGGCGAGTACGCGACGAACGCCACGCCGAGTGCCGCGGCCGCGGGGACCGCCGAGGTCTCGACGTCGCGGCTGAACAGTGACCACTCGGACTGCAGCGCGGTGATCGGGTGGACGGCGTGGGCCGCGCGCAGTTCGGGACCGGTCACCTCGCAGAGCCCCAAGTGGCGGACCTTGCCCTCCTGGACGAGCTCCGCCATCGCGCCGACGGTCTCCTCCAGGGGGACCGAAGGGTCGCGGCGGTGCGCGTAGTACAGGTCGATCGTGTCGATGCCGAGGCGCTTCAGACTCGCGTCGGCGCACTGGCGCACGTAGGTGCGGTCGCCGCGGACCTGGCTCCAGGTCCGCCGGCCCGGCTGCCTCACGATGCCGAACTTCGTGGCGAGGAAGACCTGTTCGCGGTGGACGCGGACGAAGGGGCCGAGGAGTACCTCGTTCTCGCCGTGTCCGTACAGGTCGGCGGTGTCGAACATGGTGACGCCCGCGTCGAGGGCGGCCTGCAGGGTTTCCTGCGCCTGGGCCGGTGCGCTGGGTCCGTAGAACTCGCTGAAGCCCATGCAGCCCAGGCCCTGGGCGCCTACGGACGGGCCGCCGGTGCCGAGAGGGACGACCGGGAGGGTGAGGGCAGACATGGGCAGGGCTCTCCTCGTGTGGCGGTGGGTGGCCGGGAGGGCACGAACATCACGTGTGGTGGGGGAGGACGACGTCGATGATCTCCTGTACGCGTTCCGTGAGGTCCTCACGATTGTGCTGGACCCAGGAGATGTGCTGGCTGCCGAAGAACGCGGCGACGACGACCCGGGCCATGGGGGCGACGTCGGTGGTGGCCCGCAACGTGCCCTCGTCCTGGGCCTGTGCCAGTAGCTCGGTGATGAGCTGGGTGAACTCGCTGAATGGCGTCGGCATGTCGGCGTTGACCAGGTTCCGCTCGATCTGCAGCCGGGCGCCGGCCTGCATCACCGGGTTGTCCCGCAGGGCGACAGCGGTCTGCAGGAGCAGCTCGGCGACCGCGTCGAGCGGCGGGAGCTGCCGGGCCGTGACCGATTCGCCAATGGTGGGCAGCTGTGTGTAGAACTCCTCGGTGACCGCGACGGCCACCGCCTCCTTGTTCATGAAGTGAAAGTAGACGGCCCCTTTGGTCACCTCGGCGAGGTCGGCGATGTCCTGGAGTGTGACGGCGGGGAACCCCTTTTCGGCGAAGGCCGTGGCGGCGGCGTCGAGGAGCTGCCTCCGGGTGCGGCTGGCCCGTTCCTGCTTGAGCTCCCGCGGGGTGGCCTTGGCTCGGGCGGGTGTCCGGAGATGCCTGCTCATGATCCCTCTTCCGTACTCTTCGGCGGTGCCTGGTGCACATGCTCCGCACGACCTGGTTCCCTTGCAAGATACCTCTGCGAAGGTATATTTTCACATCGCGCCACCACGGTATTCCCGAACCCAATGGGGGAAAGACCATGGACCAGTTGTGCGAACTGTCGACCAGGGTCCCAGGCGAACCGGGCACGGCAGCAGTGGATGCCTCCCTGAAGTTTCTTCAACCAGTCTCTCGGCAACTGGTCCACCGGGCCGCGGTCGCGGAGGTCTTCATCACGGACGCCTTGCAAGTGGGCAAGGACCGGTTCCTCGTGGGAGCCCAGTGGCCTCGGGACCACGCGCTGTACTATCCCGACGCCCAGGGCATGTGCGACCCGCTGCTGCTGACCGAGACGGTGCGCCAGGCCTTGGTCTACCTGGCGCACGAGTACTGCGGGATCCCGCTGGGACACCGCTTCGTGGGCAGCGACACCCACTTCGAGATCACGGACCACGAGGCGCTTGTGGTGGGCGACACCCCGTTGCACGTCACCCTGGACGTCCAGTGGTCGTGGCTGGCGAACAGACCGCCTCGGCGCTTCGGTATGCAGGTGGACGCGGTGGTGTCCGTGGCCGGGCGTGAGTGCGCCCGGGCCGGGCTGAGCGTCTACGCCGTTGATGAGGGGCTGTACCGGCGGCTGCGCTGGCGGGGGGCGGAGGGCCAGGGGCGGGACGAGGCCGCTCGCGTCGGGCACTCCGCCGCAACTCGCCTGCCGGCGGCCGACGTCGGCCGCCTGCGGGCCAAGGACAGCGTGCTGGGCCGCACGGAGGCGGGGGAGTGGCGGCTGCTGGTCGATCTTCACCACGCCGTGCTCTTCGATCACCCCGGAGACCACATACCGCTGATGGTCACCCTGGAGGGCGCCCGTCAGCTGGGCTACCGCCTGCTCCACCGCCACCACGACGTCGGCGCGGTGCTTCGCGCCGTCCGGATGGATTGCCCGGCCTTCGCCGACCTCGACGAACCGGTGCGGTTGTGCGCCGAGTTGCAGCCGCCGGTCGCGTCGGGTGTCACGGGGCTGTGCATCAGGGCGGTACAGGGGGAGGACACCGTCGCCACGGTCACCATGGAGTGGCTGCCGCGCGGACTGCCCGCCGCGTCCGAGGAGGGCGCCTTCTCCCGTGGCGCGGTCGGCTCCGGCGTGGCGGTGTAACGGTGAGCACAGACCAACGGGCCTGGTTCGACCGGGGTCTTCGATGTACGGGGGAACCAAAGGCCCGCCGTACCCTGGCAGTTGTGCGGACCGGGTCGGCCGGCTGACGCCCGGACTCCGAGCGGCATCGATCAGTGGGCCGGGCTTCACGGCCGCCGGTGCCTGCCGTGCCGGGATGTGCGCCGACACGTGCGTGCGCAGGAGGTGTTCCTGCTCTCGCGGCATCGGCACCTCCAAGTAAGAAACCGTTGAGAAAGTATTTTTACACGCCCTCGTCCGGCTCGACAAGGAGCTCAACGATGCTCGATCATGCTGAGCCGCAAGAAAAGAAGCGATCCAGCCTTTCCCTCCCGGAACGAACAGGCGGCATGCTCGCCGAGGACGCCGTACTGCGGGCCGCCCGGGCAGCGGGGCGTGCCGCCTCGGCGGCGGACCGGGACAGGCGGCTGGCTCCTGCGGTCGTGACCGCACTCAAAGAGGCGGGCTTCGCACGGCACTTCGTGCCCCGTCGATGGGGCGGCCGGGAAGGCGGCTTCGCCGACGTGATCACCGCCACGGCGCTGATCGCCGGACAGTGCCCCTCGGCCGCATGGTGCGGCATGCTCTGGGCCGCGCACGGGCGGTACGCCGCCAGGCTGCCCGAAGAAGGACAGCGGGAGCTGTGGGGGAGCGGCCCCGACACACTGATCGCCGCGGCCCTGGCCCCGCCCGCGGGAACGGCCCGCCCGGTACCGGGCGGCTGGCTGCTGGACGGCCGGTGGGACTGTGTCAGCGGCGTGGACTTCTCCCACTGGGTCCTGCTCGCGGCCCCGGTCGACGACACCCCGGTCGCGTCCGGTGCCACCCTCGCCGGTCCGGCACAGGCCGCGGCATGGGTCCTGGCGGTGCCGCGCTCCGAGGTGATCGTGCGCGACACCTGGCGCAGCACCGGGCTGCGCGGCACCGGCAGCAACTCCGTCGACGTACGCGGGGTGTTCGTCCCCGGCCGGCGCGCCTGCCCGCTCAGCGACATGCTCGCCACCGTGGTCGAGCCCGGCGCCTCACCGGCACGCCAGGCGTCCGCGCTCGTGGCCGGCGGCCCGATGCTCTGCGCGCCGGCGCTCGGCGCGGCCCGGCTCGCTCTGCGGTCCTGGACACGCTGGGCGGCGACCCCGCCCGCCGGGTGCCCGGCAGCTCTGCGCGACACGGCTGTCCAGCGGGTGCTGGCGCGCTCCGCCGCCGAGATCGACGCCGTGGCCCTGCTGTTGGACCGGGCCGGAGCCGGAGCCGACGCCGAGCCCACCGCGCCACGCGTCGAGGCGGTCAACCGGCGCGACGCCGCGGTGGCGGCCGAGTTGCTGGTGGAGGCCGTCGAGCGGCTGTTCAGGACGGGCGGTGTCCACGCCCGGGACGACGCCGGCGAGGTCCAGCGGGCCTGGCGGGACACGCACACGGTGGCGGCGCACGGCGTCCTGCGGCTGGGCGCCTCGGCCGGCGCGTACGCCGACTGGGGCGAGGACGAGTGGTCGGCGCCGATGCCGGGGGGATCCCGGTGAGCCGTCCGTCCCGCCTGGTGTTCTGCGACGTCGACGAGACGCTCATCTCCGTGAAGTCCTTGTTCGACTTCCTCGCGTACTACTTCCGCGGCACCCGCGGAACGCGAGGCGCCCAACTTGCGGCGGACGTCCGACGGAATCTGACCCGACGGACGCTGGCCGGCGCTCCCCGGGAAGCCATGAACCGCCTGTACTACCGGACTTGGGCAGGTGAGCCCGCCGCCCGGGTCGCGGAGCTGGCCGAGGCCTGGTACGCCGAGCGGTCGGAGGCTCCCGGCTTCTACCTGGCCGCCACCCGCCGGGCACTGGAACTGCACCGCGACGCAGGGGACGCGGTGATCCTGGTGTCCGGGTCGTTCCCTGCGGTCCTCGCGCCCATCGCCGCCGAAGTGGGGGCGACGCGTCTGCTGTGCTCGGTCCCCGGGACGCGTGACGGAGTGCTGACCGGCCAACTCGTGGGCGATCCGTGTATCGGCGCGGCGAAGCGTGCGGCGGTCCGTGACACGCTGCGGCGCTGTCCGGACGTGGACCCGGCGCGGTGTTACGCGTACGGGGACCACCTCTCCGATCTGCCGATGCTGGCGGAGGTGGGGCATCCCGTCATCGTGGGCGGCTCGGCGGAACTGGCGGCGCGGCTGCCTCGGGCACGGGTGCTGCATCCGCACGCCGCGCTCGACGTCTCTGTCCTGCTCTCGCCCGCTCCGGTGGCCGGCGCCGCCTCTTGCCGGGACGGCGCTTGACCGGCCGTACCAATGGTCGTGCGTCGTCGGCCGGGCCGGCCCGTCTCCACCGGAGCCGAGCGCCCGGCCGGGGGCTGACCGGCGCTCAGCGCTTTTGCGGGCCGGCGGCGGCCTGTCCGTCCGGCCCGGACATGGCCGCCCACAGGTCGTCGAACCGTCGCGCGGCGTCGGCGTCGTCACGCGGCACGGGATGAGGAACCCCGAAGAAGACCGTCACCAACAGGCGGGCCACGGCTTCCGGGGGGTATCCGTCGGTGCTCTTGTCACCAGCCTGCGCCTCCTTGACGGCACGGGTGAGCTGCAGGCAGATCCGCTGGACCAGCCCGAGGTCGTGCCGGTCCAGATGAGGGCTCTCCACGGCGAGCCGCAACGCGGACCGGGCCCGCGTGTCCTGGCGGAGGTGCCGGGAGAGATCGAGCACGGTCTCCCGCAACGTGCGCACCGCCGGCGTGTCCGGCTCGCCGGCCCCTTCCGCGCGCGTGCTCAGCTCGTCGCCGGCCTCCTCGATCAACGCCGCCGCCAGCTCCTCCTTGGAGGAGAAATGCCCGTACAGTGCGCCCTTGGTCATGCCGGTGCGCTGGATCACGTCGAGCAGCGTCGTGCCCATGTAGCCGTGCGCGGCGAATTCCTCCGCCGCAGCGTTGAGCACGTGCTCCCGGGTGCGGACCGCACGCTCCTGAGTCACACGGATCCCCCCTTCCAGAGAAAAAACCTTCACAAAGGTATGTTATTCGGTGGACGTGCCTCGCCGCCGACCTCTGAGCGTGATCCTATCCGCGCACGACCCGATCGCGTGGCGATAACCCGCTCCGGGGAAGCCTGGTCATCGGTGCTCGGCCGAAACCCGCCGCCCGGGCCGACCGGGCTCAGGCGACGAGTGTGCGACCGATGTCCTAGATCAGGCCCAGGCGCCGCAGGTCCGCCACGTACTTCTCGACCAGTGGCCGGGACAGGTGCGGAATGTCCTGATCGGCGCCGATGCCGGCGGTGCGCACCGCTGCGCGGAACCGTTCGGCGGGCAGCGCCGACGCCGTGCGCGGGACGAGCGGCTCGCGCCACGCGGCTATCAGCGGCAGCAGGGAGTACGGGCGCTGCGCCTGTGGCAGCGCCTGCAGCGCGGCCTCGAACTGCTCGCGCCACCGGCGGTGGCCGTCGACCCGGCGGACGGTGATCCCGCTGTCGGCCAGCCAGTCGACCACGGTGTCCAGCGAGATTCCGTCGTCGTGCGGATTGACCACGTTGAATGTCCGGTATCCGTCGGTCCGGAAGCCCAGGGCGGCCACCGCGGCGGCGACGAAGTCCCCCGGCAGCCCGTCGTAGTGCGCCCGCGGGCGCCGGCCGCCCTCCGCGCCGCTGTAGAACGACTCGGGCGCGATTCCCGTGGCGATCAGGCTCAACAGCAGGCGGGTGAAGGTGTCGGGCACATTGAGCTGCCCGGCGTACCGGGCATGCGCCAGGATCATGCCGGAGCGGAACACGGCCACCGGCAGCCCGCACAGGTCGTGGGCCTCGCGCAGCAGCACCTCGCCTGCCCACTTGCTGGTGGCGTAGCCGCCCGCGTGCCTGTCGTCGATCGCACGCTGCGGGCTGTCGTCCCTGATGTCGGTGTCCTCGTCGGCCGTTGCCGCGCCATGTGCGGCCACGGCCACACTGGACACGAACACGACCGGCTTGAGCCGGGTGGTCAGGGCGGCGCGGACGACCTCGGCGGTGCCGACCACGTTGGGCTCGAACAACTGCCGGTACGGCAGTACGTGGTTGACCAGTGCCGCCGGGTGCACGATGAGGTCCACCGTCGCGGTCAAGCGCTGCCAGTCCTGCTCGCCGAGGCCCAGGTGAGCCGCGCCGATGTCGCCGGCCAGCACACGCAGCGCGCCGTTGGCCGTCAGTTCGGCGAAGCGGCTCTTGAGTGCGGTGTCCCCGCTGTCCAGAGACTCCTCCAGGCGCTGTCGGGCTGCGCTGTCGTCGGCGGCGCGCACCAGGCAGACCAGCGTGCCGCCCACCGGGGCCAGCCGCTGAAGCCACTCCAGGCAGAGCAGGCGGCCGAGATAGCCGTTGGCCCCGGTGAGCAGCACCGTGCGCGGCTCGCCGACCGGTCGGGGCAGTGCCGTGGCGGCGGTGAGGGTCTCAGCGTCGATGAACTTGTCCAGAGTGAGCTCCCCGGCCCGCACCGAGGGGGCGTGCTCGCCGTGGACGGCGGCGAAGGTGGCCCGCCGGACCGCGGCGGCGCCGCGCAGCCGCTCCACGTGAGCGGTGATCTCGCCGAGGGTGTTGGCCGGTCCCAGGACGGTTCCGACCGAGACCTCGATGCCGAAGATCTCCCGCAGCAGGTTCGCGAACGACAGTGCCGACAGCGAGTCCCCGCCCAGATCGGTGAAGCGATGCTCCGGGCCCGGTTCGATGTCGAGCCCCGGCAGCAGCGCCTGCGCGGCGCGGGCGACCGTCTCGGCCACCGGGCGGTCGTGGCCTTGCCACACCGCGCGCAGCCCCGCGGCCTGACCCGCGGCGAGTTCGGCGTAGCGCTGTTCGAGCCGTTCGCCGTAGCGCTCCTTCAGCCGTGGGCGCAGCTGCTTGGTCGAGTCGGTCAGCAGGCCGTTGTCCTGGCTGAACGGCACGGTCTCGACGATCAGGTCGCGCGGGACCTCGTACGGCGCCAGGCCGGCCTGCGTGGCGACGCTCTGCAACGACCCGGCGATCGCCGCCTTCAGTGCCGCCTCGTCGCCGGCCTGTGCGATCGCCTCGGGGGTGGGCACCACCACGGCGAGCAGATAGGCACGGGAGCTGTTGCCGTACACGAAGATCTGCCGCACCAGCGGGCTGGCGACGAGCGCCGCCTCCACCTTGGACAGGGCGACGAACTCGCCCTGGGAGAGCTTGAGTACGTTCTTGCGGCGGTCGACGTAGACCAGTTCGCCGGGCGCGGTCTCGGCCATGATGTCGCCGGTGCGGTAGTAGCCGTCCTGGTCGAACACCTCGGCGGTGTCCTTGTCGCGCCGGTAGTAGCCGGGGGTGATGAGCGTGGTCTTCACCAGCAGTTCGCCGCGCGGGTGGGGTGAGTCGGCGGTGGAGTAGCCCAGTTCGGGCACGTCCACGAGCTTGTAGTCCGCCACCGGGGGCCTCTGCACGCGGTGGTCCAGCATCACCAGACCGGTCTCGGTCGTGCCGTAGCTGTCCAGGAGCGGGACGTCGAGGGCGTCGCGGAGGAACTCGGCCAGCTCCGGGGCGAGCGGGGCGGACCCGCAGGGGGCGTGGATGACGCGGCCTCCCAGCACGTGGTCCCGCAGGTGCGCGATCACCTCGGCGTGGTCGGCGTCGCGCAGCTCGCCGCGCGCCGCGCGCTGGTTCAGCTGGGCGTGGTAGCTCTCGAAGAGCAGCTCGCAGACCCGCGGCACCATGGCGATCTCGGTCGGCCGGATCAGCGCCAGGTCGTCCAGGAGGGTGGACAGGTCGCTGTTGGCCACGAAGTGCGCGGTGCCGCCGGTGGCCAGCGTCTTGATGACCAGCCTCCTGGCGACCAGGTGGCTCTGCGGCAGGAAGTTGGCCGTGATCAACGGGTACTGGTTGTCGGGTCCCGCGGGCGGGCGCCACATGAGGGACACCGTCGACTCCGGGAACATCACGCCCTTGGGCGTGCCGGTGCTGCCGGAGGTGTACACCAAGGCGGACAGGGCGCCGTCGGCGCTGCTGTCCGGCGGCAGTTCGGGCACCGGCGGCAGCGAGCCCGCGCGGCCGACGACGTCGGACAGCAGCTCCAGCGACATCGGTGCACCCGTCGTGGCCAGCAGCCGGCCGGCGGCGGCCAGTGCATCCCGGTGCTCGGCGAGCTCGGGGTGGTGGTCGAAGACGAGGATCCGGTGCACGCATGTCTGCCCGTCCAGCGCTTCGAGCACGGTCGCCAGCCGGTCGGTGCTGGTGGCGAAGACGCGCGGGGCGGCCTCCGCCACCAGGTGGCGGATGTGGTCGACCGAGGCGTTGGTGTGCAGGGGCACGGCGACCGCCCCGACCTGGCCGCACGCCAGATCGACCGTGGTGTAGTCGGTGCCGGCGAAGCCCAGGACCGCGACGAAGTCGCCTTCGCGCAGCGGGTGTTGCGGGTGGTGGTACCAGTCGGAGGAGACCGCGCTCAGCCGCGACCACAGCTCGCCGTACGAGACGGTGTCGAACCGGGGCAGCAGCCGCACGGTGACGCGGCCGTCCACGCTGACGTACTGCCTGGCCCGCTCGCCGAGTGCGGGCCGGTCGGCGTATGCCGCAAGGGTCCGCCTGACGATCTCGGACAGACGCGGCCCGCGCCCGGCGCTCTCCGCGAAGACGCCGGCCGCGGGCATGCTGTCGGCGAGCTCCGACTCGGCCCGGAACAACTCGGCAATACGCTGCTTCCGGCTTTTCGCTACGGAAGCGTGCATGGTGGTGCCTGGTGAATCATTACCCATGACCACGCCTTTCTGTGACCGCGAATTCTTTCCGGCACATGAACCCGGCCGAAAGCCGAAAAGGGCCGCCACGGGCCGGGCCGGCACATTGGAGCAGAGAGCTCCGGTGGCCAAGGCGCGGTCAGCATACGGTGCGGAATGAAATGGACGCCAGGGGTGGCCGGGGGAGGGGCTTGGAACTGCGCCCGCGACACCGATCGGCATTCCGCTCGCACGGATCGGTGTGGAATTTCCGCGGTAATTCCGCAGACCGGATTCGGCACCGCGCGGTCCCGTGGTCGCGCCGCGGGCTGCCCGGGGCGCGCTCGGCCCGGCGCCCGTCGGCGGGGAGGAGAGCCTGCCGGCAGGAAGGGCCCTTCCTCTTCGCTCGTGGCCGGTGTGGCCCGTGCGGTCACCGGATGTGCAACCGGGGAAGTTCCCCGGTTGCACAGCGCACCGAGTGCCGCGGCAAGGTTGCAAAAAAATACCTTGGCGGAGGTATTCTTATGGCGGGTCGGTCGGAGTGCGCGCAGGCTCCGAGGCCCCTGGCTGAGAGCGGCGGGTGTGGCTGAGGAGTGGTCGAACGTGGCAGACAGCGAAGCAGTGCTCCAGCAACGGGACGCGCGCGATCACCCACCGGAGCACGTGGGTGTGGAAGCGCGGTGCGCGGATCCCGACGCCGGTACGGACGTCGAATGGATCCCGATCACGGCGCTCGACCTGTCCCACTCGCCGCGCTCCGCGGGGGAGAACGGCGAGCACGTACGGGTCCTGGCGGAATCGCAGGCCGACCTGCCGCCGATCATCGTGCAGCGCGGCACCAACCGGGTGGTCGACGGCGTGCACCGGGTCCGTGCGGCCCGGCTACGGGGCGAACCGGCCATCCGGGCCCGCTGGTTCGACGGCGACGACGCGAGCGCCTTCGTCCTGGCGGTGCGACTGAACGTGCGGCACGGACTGCCGTTGTCGCTGCCCGACCGCAAGGCGGCCGGCACCCGCATCCTGTGCGAGCAGGAGGACTGGTCGAACCGCGCGATAGCGTCGGCCGTCGGGCTGTCGCCCAAGACGATCGCCGCCCTGCGCGAGGCGGTCGGGCGGCCCGGAGGGCAGGCCAGGATCGGCAGGGACGGCCGCGTGCGGCCCGTCAGCACCGCCGCCGGGCGCGAGCGTGCCAAGGAGATGCTCTTACGGGAACCCGCCTCCTCCCTGCGGGCGGTGAGCGCGGTCGCCGGCGTGTCCACGGGCACCGTCCGTGATGTGCGCGACCAGCTCCACCGGGAGAGCGGGGCAGCGGTACCCAGGCAGCGGCGCACCCCGCCCGCGCGGAACGCGGAGACGCCGCGCGCGCCGGCCGCACCGTCGGGGCAGGTCCCGCTGGACAGGTCGACCGCGCTGCTGCGCTCCCTGCGCACCGACCCCTCGCTACGGTTCAACCAGTCCGGCCGCCTGCTGCTGAGCATTCTCGCGGTGGCCGCCATCGACCCGCAGGCGCAGGACGGTCTCGTCCTCGACCTGCCCGACCACTGCCTCGACTTCGTCGCGGAACTCGCCCAGGCGAGCGTGCAGGCGTGGCAGGACCTTGCCGTACGTCTGTCGCGGCGCCGGTCGGCGCCGCCCGAGCAGAGCCAGTCGGCGGTGAACCCTGAAAAGCGGGGAAATCGCGGGGCTTGACGGTCCGGCGAATTCCTTGGTTTTGTCATTGGAGCAACACCGAAAACACCGAAAACAACTTCCGCAGAAAGCGCGTTGAATGCGCACCGGACAACTCATCTGGTTATCCGGGTTTGGGACGGAGTGTTGAGAAAATGACCGATGCATACGGCTGGACCGGAAAGGACCGTCGGGTTCAGCGAATTGTCCACTCGGCTTCCGGGACGACGTTCCTGGTTCCGCTCGACCACTCCCTGGCCGACGGCCCGGTGGCTTCCGCCGTCGGATTCGCCGGGCTCGTCGAGGCGATGGCCGCCAACGAGGTGGACGGGATCATCGTCCACAAGGGACGCGTCCGGTTCCTGCCGACCGATGCGCTCGGCCGGCTGGCCCTGATCGTCCATCTGAACGGAAGCACGCAGCACGCGCCGGACGTGGACGCGAAGATCCTGGTCGGCGCCGTGGAAGAGGCGGTCGCCCTGGGCGCCGACGGCGTCAGCGTGCACATCAACCTGGGATCGAGCACCGAGGCCGCCCAGCTCACCGACCTCGGCGCGGTCGCCGGCAGGTGCGCCCGCTGGGGCCTGCCGCTGCTCGCGATGGTCTACCCGCGCGGCCCTCGCATCACCGACCCGGCCGACCCCGTCCTGCTGGCGCACGCGGCGAACGTCGCAGCGGACCTCGGAGCCGACATCGTGAAACTCCCGTACACCGGCTCGCCCCTGACGATGCGCGAGGTCGTCGCGGCCAGCCCGATCCCGGTCGTCACCGCCGGCGGCGGCGTGCTCGAGGACACCGGGAAGTTCCTCGACCGCATCGACAGCACGATGGAGTCCGGCGTGCTCGGCGTCGCCGTCGGACGCAATGTCTTCCAGGCGCCCGACCCGGGCGGGCTGGCTCGCTCGGTGGCCCGCCGGGTCCACGCCGGACCGCGGTCGCTCGACACCCTGGCCGCCCTGCGCCAGGAACTGGCCGAGACGACCGTCTGACGGGCATCCCCCACCCGGCAATCCCGACACCGCACACCGTGACGACCGTCGCCGACAACCACGCGCGGCCACGACAGGCAAGCAACCCACAACCAAAGGTGCGAACATGAAATCCGCATGGATCGACCTCCGCGGCACCGCCGCCGAACTCGCCACCGCCATGGTCGAGGAGAGCACCCACGTCGGCGTCGAGACCGTCGTGCTGGACGACCCCGAACTGGCCGGCAAGGTCCCGCCGAACGTGCAGAAGGCCGCCGTCGTCACCGGCGAGACGCCCACCACCCTGATCGACCAGCTCGTCGACGTGGTCGACATCCTGATCGCCGACCACAGCATCGCCGAGAAGTTCGAGGGCCTCCGCCCCGGCCTGCGCTCCGGTGTCCTGATCAAGGTGCTGGACGAGCAGAGCCTCGAACTCGCCTGCCGGATCGCCAACGAGGCAGAGCTGACCCTCGTCGAGTTCCGCCAGGACCCCAGCAAGATCCCGCTGGAGATCCTGCTGGCCGCGGCCGACAAGGCCAAGGGCTCCATCGTCACCGTCGTCGAGGACGTCGAGGACGCGGCCACCACCCTCGGTGTGCTGGAGCGCGGCTCGGACGCGGTGCTGCTGGCGCCCAAGCGCGTCGGCGACGCCACCGAGCTCATGCAGGTCACCCGGGGCGAGTCCGCCTCGCTGGAGATGGAGGAGCTGGAGATCGTCCAGCTCACCCACCTCGGCCTGGGCGACCGGGTCTGCGTCGACACCTGCTCCCACCTGCGGCCCAACGAGGGCATCCTGGTCGGGTCGTACTCCACCGGCCTGGTGCTCGTCAGCAGCGAGACCCACCCGCTCCCGTACATGCCCACCCGCCCGTTCCGGGTGAACGCGGCCGCTCTGTCCTCCTACACCCTGACGCCCGGCAACCGCACCCAGTACCTGTCCGAGCTGCACTGCGGCTCGGAGATCCTCGCCGTCAGCACCGACGGCAGCGTGCGCACGGTGGTCGTGGGCCGGATCAAGATGGAGTCCCGTCCGATGCTGCGGATCGAGGCCCGCACCCGCAGCGGCCAGCTCGTGGACATGGTCGGGCAGGACGACTGGCACGTCCGGGCGCTCGGCCCCGGCGGCAGCGTGCACAACTTCACCGAGCTGCGGCCCGGCGACGTCATCCTCGGCCACACCATGACCGACCAGCGCCATGTCGGCTACGCGATCCGGGAGTTCCTCCACGAGCAGTAGAGCCCCCGCCGGTCACCGCGGCGCTCGGGCAACGTCCTCCGCGTCCCACGGATCTGAAGGAAGAGAGTGCGTGAGATGGCGCTCATAGTGCAGAAATACGGCGGAACATCGGTCGCCACACCTGACAAGGTCATCGAAGCTGCACGGCAGATCCGGGCGGCACACGAGGACGGGAACCAGGTCGTCGTGGTCGTGTCCGCCATGGGCGGGGCCACCGACGAACTGCTCCGGCTGGCATCGGCGGTGACCCCCCGCCCCGACGCACGCGAACTCGACGCCCTGCTGTGCACGGGCGAGGCCGCATCCGCCGGACTGGTCTCGCTGGCGCTGAACCACCAGGGCGTCGCGAGCCGCTCGTTCAGCGGACCCGAAGCGGGCATCCGCACCGACCACCGCCACGGCCGGGCCACGATCGTGGCGGTGGACCCGCGCAGGCTTCGCGAGGAGCTCGCCAGGGGAGCCGTCCCCGTCGTCGCGGGCTTCCAGGGCGAGTCCATCGCCACCGGGGCCCGCACCACCCTGGGCCGCGGCGGCTCCGACACCACCGGCGTCGCCCTGGCCGCCGCGCTCGGCGCGGACCACTGCGAGATCGTCACCGACGTCGCCGGCGTCTACACGGCCGACCCCCGCACGGTCGCCGGCGCCCGACGGCACACCGCCCTGCTCTACGAGGAGATGGCCGAACTGGCCGTCAGCGGTGCCAAGGTGCTCGCCTCCGACTCGGTCGACTACGCGCGCACCCACGGCGTCGACCTGAAGGTGCGCTCCAACCGCGCGGCGATCGGCCCGCAGACCTGGGTGGGCGACGGCCGACGCGCCGCCGGGGCGGCGTCCGGGGAGTCCTGGACACCCGCAGGCCGCCTCCGTCCGATCGCCGGGGTCGCGGGGCGCTCCGGCCTGGTCCGCTGCGTACTGCGGCGGATCACCTCGGACCACGTCCTGCGCCTGCTCGGCGAACTGGTCGAGCGCGAGACCGAGGTCGAGCTGCGCCGCTACGGCAACCTCGGCACCGAGGACGCCGGCGACATCGCGCTCACGTTGCCCGAGGACAGCGTGGAGGAGATGCGGGAACTGCTGGCCGACACCGACCGCGGCATCCGCCTCGACGAGGCGCACTGGACGTCCAACCTCGCCCGGCTCTCCGTCGTCGGCCTGGGCATCGGCCGGCGGCCGTACGCACCGCTGCGGCTGCTGCAGGCCCTGCGCTCGGTCGGCGCCGCGCGCACCGACCTGCACGTCACCTCCAACCGGCTCAGTGTGCTGACCGGTCGCAGCGACCTGGCCGCGGCCACCCAGATCGTCCACGACACCTTCCTGTCCGAGCCGGTGACGTCCCTGGTCCACCCGGTGGACGCGGACCACCCCGTCACCGCCTGGCAGTTGGCCGCCGGGTGCGGACAGCTCGACGTCGCGGTGCCCGCGCTGGTCGCCGCCGAGTGACCCCGGCCCCCACACCACGAGGGAGAACACCGATGTCCGTCATCCGAGTCGACCCCGGCCGTCCGAGCGGGCCGACACCGCGCGGCCCCGCCGCAAGGCCGCGGCCGGAGGGTCCCCGATGACCGCCACGCCGACCTTCGACCCCACCTCCGACGAGCAACTGGCCGACCCCTACCCCGTGTTCGCGCAGATGCGCGCGCAGTGCCCGGTGCTCCACGACCAGGACCGGGACATCTGGATCCTCACCCGCCACGAGGACGTGGTGCGCGTCGTCCACGACCCCGAGACGTTCTCCTCCGAGAGCGCGGTGCGCATCACCGCGGGACCCGAGTCCGACGAGGTGAAGCAGGTCCTGGCCGAAGGCTGGGCGCTGACGCCGAACCTGACCGAGAGCGACGGCGAGGAGCACACCCGGCTGCGCGTGGCGGTCAACCGCGTCTTCACCCCGCGGCGCGTGGCGGCGCTGGAGCCCTTCGTCCGGGACACCGCCGATGAACTGATCGCCCGGTTCGCCGCGGACGGCTCGACCGACATCATCGAGGGCTACGCCTGGCCCCTGCCGCTGATGGTCATGGCGCGGATCCTGGGCGTGCCGCCCCAGGACGTGCCGCTGCTGCGGCAGTGGAGCTCCAACTGGCTGAAGCTGTCCGTCGGCACCGGCGAGTCGGCCGAGCGCGTCGACTGGGCCCGCGACGTGGTCACCATGCAGCACTACGTGATGGGACTGCTGGACGACACCGACCGGGCCGGCGAGGACTCGCTCATCTCCTCGCTGGCCCGGTACGGCGTCGAGCACGGTCTCGACGACGTGGAACTGATGCGCATCGTGATGAACCTGATCATCGCGGGGCACGTCACGGTCACCCGCGCCATCGGCAACGGCCTGGTCACCCTGTTGCAGAACCCCCGCCAGCTCGCGGCACTGAGCGCCGGCGAGGCATCCGCCGAAGCGATGGTCGAGGAGATTCTGCGCATCGAGTCCCCGGTGCAGGGCCTGTTCCGCACCGTGACACGCAAGACAGAACTCGGCGGTAGGCACCTCGTGCCCGGCGACCGCGTGATGGTCCACTGGGGCTCCGCCAACCGCGACGGATGCGTGTTCGACAACCCGGACGAGTTCGCGCTGAGCGGCAGGCCCCGCCGGCACCAGATGGCCTTCGGCCGCGGCATCCACGCCTGCCTCGGCGCCTCCCTGGCACGCCTGCAGTTGCGCATCGCCATCCCGCTGCTCTTCGACCGGCTCCCCGGACTACGCCTGGGCCCCGCCGACTCCCGCACCCGCGAACGGCTGGTCATCGCGCGCGGATTCGAAGAACTGCACCTGAACTGGAACGTCCCTCCCCAGCGAGAGGCCGCATCATGACCGCGCCAGCGCTCGACCCGCGACGCGTCGCCGGCCGACCCGGTTCTGTGTAGGCGGCCGCCATGACCTACGACGTGATCGTGATCGGCGGCGGATCCGCCGGCTGCGTCCTCGCCAACCGGCTCAGCGCCGACCCACGGCGCTCGGTCCTGCTCCTGGAGGCCGGCCCCGACTTCGCCACCACCGACGCCACACCGCCGGACATCAAGGACGCGACCTACGCCCCGTACACCTACGACTGGGGCTACAGCTCCGTCCCGGATGCCTTCGGCAAGCAGGTGCCCATCCCGCGGGGCCGTGTCATCGGCGGCAGCTCCGCCGTCAACGTCTGCGTCGCCATGCGGGCCCGGCCCGCCGACCACGACGCGTGGGCCGCCGCGGCCGGCCCCGCCTGGGGCTACGCACAGATGCTCCCCCTCTACCAGGAGATGGAGCACTACCCGTACGGCGAGGAGAAGTACCACGGCCTGGGCGGCCCCTTCCGCATGACACTGAGCGCCCCGGAGGACCTCGGACAGCACGCCATAGCCGCGCAGCACGCCGGCGTGCGCCTCGGACACACGGAGGTCGCCGATTTCAACGCGCCCGGCGCACCGGGTTTCGCCCGCACCCCGCTCAGCGCGGCCGACGGCATACGGCTGAGCACCGCCATCGGCTACCTCAACCCGGTCCGCGACCGCCCCAACCTCCAGGTGCGCGGCGAGACGCTGGTCGACCGGGTGCTGTTCCGCGGCACCCGGGCCCGGGGCGTCAGGCTGGCCACGGGGGAGGAGATACCCGCCCGGCACGTCGTGCTCAGCGCGGGTGCCTACAACTCGCCCGCCATCGCCCTGCGTTCGGGCATCGGCGGCAGCGGCGACCTGACGGCGCTCGGCATCGGTGTGGTGGCCGACCTCCCCGCGGTGGGACGCAACCTCACCGAGCACCCCGCCTACTGGAACGTCCACGCGGCCAAGCCGCCCCAGGCCGAGGCGCGTTCGGTGTTCGGCAGCGTCCTCAGCGTCGCCACCGGGCCCGACGAGCCCGACTTCGACGTGCAGATCCTGCCCTCGGCGGCCGTGCCGGCCGGCAGCCTGCCCGAGCAGTTCGTGCCGCGCGCCGAGAACCACCCCACCGGCTGGGACATGGTCTTCTTCGTCTCCTGCGTCCAGCCCCGCTCCCGCGGGAGCGTCCGGCTGACGTCGCGCGAGCCCGAGGACGCACCGACGATCGACCTCGGCCTGTACGCCGCCGCCGACGACGCCGATCGGGTCGCCGACGGGGTACGCCTGGCCCGCCGCCTGGCCCGCACCCGACCGCTGGCCGACCTGCTGGCCGACGAGCGGGTGCCGGGCCCGGACATCAGCGACCGGGAGCTGGCCGACGTCGTCCGCCGCGCGCCGGCGCACTACAACCACGCCAGCGCCACGATGCGCATGGGCCGCCCCGACGACCCGACCGCCGTGGTCGACGCCGACGGCGCGGTGCGCGGCGTCGAGGGACTGACCGTCGCGGACGCCTCGGTGTTCCCGGCGATGCCCCGCGTGGCCACGAACGTTCCCGCCATCGTGGTCGCCGAGCGGATCGCCTCGGTGCTGCGCGAACGACTCGCCCCGCGCAACTGAGCCCCACCACCCGCCGAAGCCGGGCGTGCCCGGCGCACTACCAGGAGGATTCCGTGTCCACGACCGTCGAAGCCGTACAAGTCCTGCGTACCCGCTGGTCGTCCGAGAACGAGGCCGACCGGTTCACCGTGGACGACCCGGCGACCGGCCGGCCCCTGACCGTCATCCAGGGTGCCGACGCCGACCGGGTGGACCAGGCGGTCAGGACCGCCCACGAAGCCCACCACGCGTGGAAGGCCCGCACCCCGCGCGAGCGCGGCAAGTGGCTGTGGAAGGTCGCCCAGGTGATCCGCGAGCACGCCGACGAGATCGCGGCGCTGGAGTCCAGCGACAACGGCAAGCCGCTCACCCAGGCCCGCCAGTTCGACCTGGAGGGCGCGGTCACCATCTTCGAGATGTTCGCCGGAATGTGCGAGGCGATGCCCGGCCAGGTCCGCGACGCGGGCAGCATGCTCGACGTCACGGTGCGCGAGCCGTTCGGCGTGGTGGGCGCGATCGTGCCGTTCAACTGGCCCCCGCTGCACACGGCGGGAAAGCTCGCCCCCGCCCTGGCGGCAGGCAACGCCGTGGTCATGAAGCCGCCGGAGCAGGCGCCGCTGTCGGTGCTGCGCATCGCCGAGCTGGTCCAGTCGGTGCTGCCGGACGACGTCGTGCACATCGTGCCCGGCGGCGGCGAGATCGGCGCCCACCTGGCCGGCCACAAGCTGGTCGGCAAGATCTCCTTCACCGGCGCGCCCACCACGGGGCAGGCCGTGATCAGGACGGCCGCCGACAACCTGACGCCGACGCTGCTGGAACTCGGCGGCAAGAACGCCCTGATGATCTTCGACGACGCGGATCTGGAGTCCGCCCTGCCCTGGGCGGTCGAGGGCGGCTACTTCAACCAGGGCGAGGCGTGCACAGCCTCCTCGCGGGTCCTGGTCCACGCCGACCTGCACGACGAGGTGGCCCGCCGCCTCGCGTCCGCCGTCCGGCGGTTGAAGGTCGGCGTCGGCTCCGACGCGGGCACCCACGTCGGCCCGCTGGTGAGCCCCGGGCAGCGGCAGCGGGTGCTGGACTACCTGGAGATCGGTGTCGGCGAGGGCGCCACCATCGCCGCGCAGGCACCCCTGCCCACCGACCCGGAGCTGGCGGACGGCTACTACGTGCCCCCGACCCTGTTCACCGGCGTCACCCCCGACATGCGGATCGCGCAGGAGGAGATCTTCGGGCCGGTCGTATGCCTGATCCCCTTCCGCGACGAGGCCGAGGCCGTCCGCATCGCCAACGGCACCGAATTCGGCCTGGTCGCCGGCGTGTTCACCCGCGACTCCGAGCGCGCCCTGCGGGTCAGCCGCGAGCTGCGGGCCGGCGTCGTGTTCGTCAACCACTACAACCGGGCGTTCACCGGCACGCCGTTCGGCGGCGTGGGCGCCAGCGGGTACGGCCGTGAGCACGCCCTGGAGACGCTGCAGGAGTACAGCTTCAGCCGCAGCCTGCGCCTGCCCTCGGGCCGCGAGGCGATCCCCCGCTGGGCCCCGTCCCTCGACGTCGTCGACGAAGCCTGACCGGCACCCGGACACCCGCAAGGTGGTTGCATGTGAGTACGACAATGCGCGCGGCGGTCTGCGTGGCGGCGGGCGGCCCCGAGGTCCTGCAGATCCGCGACCTGCCCGTCCCCGAGGTCCGCGACGGCTGGAGCCTGGTACGCGTGCACGGCGCGGGCCTGAACCGCTCCGAGCTGAGAACCCGTCAGGGACACTCCCCGAGCGTCACTTTCCCCCGCGTGCTGGGCATCGAGTGCGTGGGTGTCGTGGCCGACTCCACCGACCCCCTGCTGCCGGCCGGGACGACGGTCGCGGCGGTGATGGGGGAGATGGGCCGCCAGTTCGACGGCGGCTACGCGCAGTACGCGCTGCTGCCGAACACCCTGTTGATGCCGGTGACCACCACCCTGCCGTGGGAGGTCCTGGCGGCGCTGCCCGAGACCTACCTGACCGCGCGCGGCTCCCTGGACGCCCTGGGCATCGCACCCGAGGGCGGCGGACGGCTGCTGATCCGCGGCGGGACCTCCTCGGTGGGGTTGGCGGCGGCGCAGATCGCCGCCGCCCACGGCGTCGAGATCGCGGCCACCACCCGCAACCCGGACAAGGCCCAGGCGCTGAAGGCGGCCGGCGCCGACCACGTCCTGCTGGACGATGCCCGGCCGTTGGCGGATGCGTGCACGCGCTGTGGCCCGACGGGCCGGAGCACATCCTGGACCTCGTGGGGACCAGCACCGTGTTGGACTCGCTGCGGCTGGTGCGCCGCGGCGGAACGGTGTGCGTGGCGGGTTCGCTCAGCGGCTGGCTGATCCCCGACTTCGAACCGATCGCCATGATCCCCACCGGGACCAGGCTCACCGCCTTTCACAGCGACACCCTCAAGGGCAGCGCCGGCCAGGGGTTGTTGCAGCGGATCGTCGACGAGGTCGAGGCGGGCGTCTACCGGCCGGGCCTCGACCGGGTTTTCGCCCTGGACGACATCGTGGCCGCCCACCGCCGGATGGAGGCCGACCAGGCCATCGGCAAGACGGTCGTGCTGCCCTGGGCCGACGCCACCGGCGCGTGCACGGATGGATGACGCACCACCGCCTGACGAGAAACCACTTCCTAAGCGGACCAGGAGCGCTGCCATGAGGACCGAGTTCGTCGAGACCGCCGTCGTCGGAGGGGGCCAGCAAGGGTGCTCGGTCGCGGGCTCACTCGCCCGGCTCGGCTACCGGGCGGTGGTCTTCGAGCGGGGGGAGATCGGCCAGGCCTGGGCGAAGGAGCGCTGGGAGAGCCTGCGCGTCAACACACCCAACCGGACCGTCACCTTCCCCGGCATGCCCTACGACGGAGACGACCCCGAGGGGTACATGCCGGCCCGCGAGGTCGCCTCACGGCTGCGGCGCTACGTGGCCGAGGCGGGCATCGACGTGCGCGAGCACACGCCCGTACGGTCGGTCGAGGCACCCCTCGACGCCCCCGCCCACCCCGACGCACGCTTCCGGCTCCACCTGGAGAACGGCCAGAGCGTCGAGGCCCGCAACGTCGTCACCGCCCTCGGCGGCTACTCCTCGCCGCGCCTGCCCGAGCTGACCGCCCGCATCGACTCGTCGGTCACCCAGCTGCACACCCGCTACTACCGCGACCCCCAGTCCTTGCCGCCCGGCGCGGTGCTCGTCGTGGGCTCGGGCAACAGCGGCCAGCAGATCGCCGAGGACCTGCGCGACGCCGGCCGGCGGGTGTATCTCGCGGTCGGCCGGCACAAGACCTCACCGCGCCGCTACCGGGGTGCCCAGGTCCTGGACTGGCTGCAACTGCTGCCGCTGGAGGGCAACTTGGAGTCCGCGTCCGGCGGGCGAGGCAACTCGCCGGTCCTGCCGGGCGTGTCGGTGCTCAGCGGCAAGGCCGGCGGCCGCGACCTCAGCCTCGGGGTGCTGGCCCGCAAGGGCGTCACCCTCGTCGGCACCGTCCGCGGTGTGCAGGGAGGCATCCTGCTGCTCGAGGACAACGTCCGCGCGATCGCGCGGGACGCGGCCCGCGCCGAGTCCGAACTCCTCAGGGCCATCGACACCGCGATAGAGCAGCACGGCCTGGTCGTGCCCGAGCGCACGCCCGTACCCCCCTTCGACCCCGCGCAGTTCGCGGACTACGGGGACAAGCTGGACCTGGCAGCCCAGAACATCACGACGATCGTCTGGGCCACGGGATTCGTGCCCGACTACGGCATCCTGCCCCGTACCGCCCTGGACGAGAGCGGTATGCCGGTGCATCACGCGGGGGCCGGCACCCTGCCGGGTCTGTATTACGCGGGCCTGCCCGAGGGCGGTTCGGTGATGCCGTTGCTCATCGCCTCCACCCGGATCCAGGCCGAGCGGGTCGCCCGCGGCATCCATCTGGACAACACGCTGCGCCACCGTTCGCCGGCGGCGCTCGGCCGGCTCTGGGGCTGACCACCCGCCGGTTTCGGCAACCAGTACGACGCAAGCAGCGGCGCCCGGCGGGTCCTCCCGCCGGGCGCCGCTGCGTCGGCTCCGCCCCATCGAGCTGCGTCCCCGCCCTGTTGCACCGCTGGTGTGTCGCGTGCTGCCGGCCGAGCCTGCTTCCCCACCACGCCGGTGACCGTGCCGGACAGGACCGGTGAGCGGCGTGGTGGGGACGCGGCCGACGACGTGCAAGCGCCGCCGGCGTCCGCCCCGAGTACGTGAGGCGGACGCCGGCGGCGCGGTGTGGTGCGGGCAGGTCAGGCCGGGCGGGGGACGACCTCCAGGCCCAGGGGGCCGTTGATGATGAAGGACTCCACGCGCGCGGGCTGCTGACCGGGGTGGGCCAGGGCGAGCTCCGGCAGCCGGCTGAAGAGCGTGCTCAGGGCGACGTCCGCTTCGAGGCGGGCGAGGTGCGCGCCGAGGCAGAAGTGGGGCCCGTGACCGAACGCGAGGTGTTCCTTGCTGGACCGGGTGGGGTTGAAGCGCTCCGGGCACTGCGGGTGCAGCTCCGGGTCGCGTCCGGCGGCGGCGAAGGCGACGGTGATCGCATCGCCTTTGCGGATGACGACGCCTTCACCCAGGTCGATGTCCTCCAGGGCGCAGCGCATCGGTATGTGCATGATCGGTCCCTCGAGGCGCAGCGTCTCCTCGATGACGTCCTGCCAGCCGATGGTCCCCTCCTGGATCCGGGTGAGGGTCTCGGGGTGGTCGAGCACGGCCTGGACGGCGCTGGTGATGAGGTTGACGGTGGTCTCGTAACCGGCGCCGATCATGAGGAACAGCGTGCCGAGCAGCACGTCCTGCGACATCGGCTCCTGGCCGGGATCGGAAGGCAGCAGCAGGTCGCTGGTCAGGTCGGCGGCCGGGTGCTCCTGCTTGTACCGCAGTAGTTCGCCGAGGTGCTCGTACAGGTTGTTGTTGGCGGCCAGCGCCTCCTTCGGCCCGAGCGAGGAGTTCAGCACCGCGTCGATCCCCGTGCCGATCTTGGTGCGCAGGTGGTCGGGGACGCCGAACAGATCGCAGATGACCGTGATGGTCAGAGGCAGAGCCAGGGTCTGGCGGATGTCGGCGACGGCACCCGGGGGCAGTGCGGCCAGCGCGTCGATCAGGCGGTCGGCGGTCGTCTGGACCTGCGGGCGCATGCGCTCGACCTGCCGCGGTGAGAACGTGGGGGCGACGCGGCGCCGGGACCTGCGGTGCTCGTCGCCGTAGAAGTTGAAGAAGCTCTGCTGCAGGGCGAGGGCGGCGAGCGGCCAGCCGTCGGGCATGTGGTCCAGGTCGGGCCAGTGCTGCCGTATGTCGCGCGAGACGCGCGGGTCGTTGGTCAGCGCCTGGATGACGCTGTGCCGGGTGACCGCCCAGGCGCGGACGGGTCCCGGCAGTTCCACGAGCACGGCCGGTGCCTCGCGCAGCGCGGTGGCCTCGGCGTGCATCGTCCGGCCGGTGGGATCGAGAACGGGGCAACTGGTGGTGGACAGGGATGGCATGGGGGACTTCCTCACTGGAGATCGAACGGGAAGTTGCGCCGGTGCCTTTCAGCTCCTGGCGGTGGCGACGTCGGCAGTCGCGGCCACCGCCAGTGCGGCGGCGGGGTGTCGCACGGGGGAGCCGGCGGGGCGCTCTCGCAGGAACAGCGATGCCACCAGGCCGATCACGCCGGCCGCCGCCATGTACAGGGCGATGGGCGTCCAGCTGTGGTACTTGCTGAGCAGGGAGGTGGCGATGAGCGGGCTGACGGCGCCGCCGAGCAGACCGCCCACGTTGTAGCTGATGGACATTCCGGAATACCGCAGGACCGTGGGGAAAAGCAGCGGAAAGAGCGCCCCTTGGACGCCGTAGTTCGCGGCGAACCCGGCGAAGAGCAGCAGGAAGCCGAGTGCCATCAGCGGGAAGGACTTGCTGTCGAGCAGCGGGAACCAGGCGAACGGGGCCGCCGTCATGGCGACGATGCCGCCGATGAATACCGACTTGCGGTTGAACCGGTCGCCCAGCCAGCCGAAGAACGGCATGGCGAGGATCAGGAAGGCGCAGGATCCGACGAGCAGCATCAGCATGGCGGACTGGCTCACGCCGATGCTGGCACCGTATTTGAGCGAGAAGACCGACCCGAGGTAGAACACCAGGAACAGGGGAAGCGCCGACAGCGACGCGCACAGGGTGACCAGGCCGTACCGCGACAGGACGTCGAACGCCGGGATGGTCCTGACCGCGCCCTCGGCCTTCGACCGCTGGAACTCGGGGGTCTCCGCGAGCCGCAGTCGGACGTGGAGCGCGATGCCCACGAGTACGGCACTGAAGAGGAACGGCAGTCGCCATCCCCAGGCCAGCACCTGACGTTCCGGAAGCAGGGTGGTGAGGAGGAGGACGCCGTTGGCCAGCAGTAGTCCCCAGGCGTTGCCGGTGCCGACGATGGCGGTGAGGAGGCCCCGCCTGTTCGGCTGGGCGCTCTCCAGCGCCATCAGGAATCCGCCGCTGGACTCTCCGCCGACTGAGCACCCCTGGATGAAGCGGAGGATCGTCAGCAGTATCGGGGCGGCGATGCCGATCGTCTTGTAGGTGGGCAGCAGGCCGATCAGGACTGTCGCGCCACCCATCACGACGAGCGTGGTGACCAGTGTCGCCTTGCGGCCGATCCGATCGCCACAGTGCCCGAAGACGAAGGCGCCGAGCGGTCTGCCCACAAAGGCAACCGCGAACGTTGTCAGAGACAGCAGGGTGCCGGTGGTGGGATCGAACGAGGGGAAGAACAGCTTGTTGAAGTAGAGGGATGAAAAAGAACCGTAGATGAGGAATTCGTAGAACTCGATGCTGTTCCCGATGAGGCTGCTCAGCACGGCTCTTCTGCGCTGTCCCCTGCTTATGATGACGGAATTCACTTCGGCTCCGAGGATGGTTGGCCGGTGGATCCGGCTGGGCGGGCGAGCTGTGCCGCGTGGGAGATCCGCCAGGGGCAGAGCCCGCTCGCCGAGGTGAATTGAAGCGGCAGACCAAGGGCTGTCCCGTGTTCCCCGGCGGGCGCACGACGACAGCCACGGCACCTCGCCGCGCTGATCCACGAGGAATTACGGGACAGCCCTTTAGTTCTGGAAGTCCTCCTCCCACCATTCCTGCGCTGACCGCGATGCCCGCTGCGCCTCACGCCTGCGCAGCTCTGCGCGCTGGGTCTTGCCGGAGACGGTGGTCTTGGGCAGATCGGCGAACTCGATGCGGCGGATGCGCTTGTAGGGCGCGAGGTGTTCGCGGGCGTGCGCGAGGATGTGCTGTGCGATCTGGGCTTCCGGCAGGTAGCCGGCGGCGAGCGTCACGTACGCCTTGGGCACGGCCAGGCGCAGTGGTTCGGGCGAGGGCACCACGGCGGCGTCCTGGACGGCCGGGTGCTGCAACAGCACGCTCTCCAGCTCGAAGGGGGATATCCGATAGTCGGATGCCTTGAAGACGTCGTCGCCGCGTCCCAGGAAGGTGAAGCGGCCGTCGGTGTCACGGGTGGCGAAGTCGCCGGTGTGGTAGTAGCCGTCGCGCATGCTGTGTGCGGTCGCCTCGGAGTCGCCCAGGTACCCGACCATCAGTCCGAGCGGACGGGCAGCCAGCGGCAGGCAGATCTCGCCCTCCGCGGCGTCGCCCTGAACGGGTGCGCCGGTGCGCGGGTCCAGCAGCGTCACCTCGTAGCCCGGCATCGCCCAGCCCAGTGTCCCGTCGCCGTTCGGCATCCCCGGCGGATTCCCGATCGAGGCGGTGGTCTCGGTCTGTCCGTAGCCGTCCCGTACGGTGATGCCCCATGCCTCGCGGACTCGGCGCACCACCTCCCAGTCCAACGGCTCCCCGGCGGCCACCGCCTCGCGCAGCGACATCGGCAACCGCGTGAGGTCTTCCCTCAGTAGGCTCCGCCAGACGGTGGCCGGCGCGCAGAAGGAGGTCACCGCGCAGCGCGACATCGTCTCCAGCAGCGGACGGGCGGCGAACCTCGGCTGGTTGACGACCATGACCGTCGCCTCTGCGTTCCAGGGGGAGAACAGGTTGCTCCAGGCCCATTTCCCCCAACCGGGCGAGGAGATGTTGAGGTGCACGTCGCCGGGGCGCAGGCCGAGCCAGTACATGGTGGACAGGTGGCCGACCGGGTAGCTCACGCTCGTGTGCCCGACCATCTTGGGGAGGGAAGTCGTGCCCGAAGTGAAGTAGATGAGCGACAGGTCCTCGGGCCCGGTCCGCACGGCCTCCCGGAGCGGGTCGGCGGCATAGGCCTGCTGGTAGTCCCGCCAGCCCGGCACCGGGGGCCCGACGGCGATGCGTGTCCATCCGCCGTTCAGCTCCTCCAGCTTGGGGGTGAGGTCGGTCTCGGCGATGACATGTGCCACCCCACCGCGTTCCAGCCGGTCGGCCAGGTCGGCGGGCGTGAGCTGGACGGCCGTGGGGATCACCGTGGCGCCCAGCCGGAACGCGGCCAGCACGGACTCCCACAGTTCCACCCGGTTGCCGAGCATCAGCAAGATGCGGTCCCCGCGCCGTACGCCGGCCGACCGCAGCCATTGGGCGACCCGCTGGGAGCGCTCAGCCAGCTCGGCGAAGCTCAGTGCGGTGTCGGCGACGAGCGCACCCTGCTTGTCCAGGTCGACCACGCGCAGCGCGGTGGCGTGGTTCCCTTCGGCGATGGCGTCGAACCAGTCCGCGACCCAGTTGAATGTCTCCCCGATCACGGGCCTGGGAAAGGCCCGGGCGCGCGGGAGGTCCCCGTAGGAGGACAGCAGGTGGTCGCGGGCGCGTCGAAACTCCTCGGTCGCTGTGCGCATGGTGGTTACCTCCCGGTGAAGTCTGCGTGGCCCGGGCCGTCAGCGATGAACCGCTGCATGCCGGCCGTTCGATCCGCGGTGCCGAACAGCCCGGCGAACGCCGTCTGTTCGATCGCCAGTCCGGCGGCCAGGTCGGTGGCCAGGCCCCGGTCGATGGCGGTCTTCGCGGCGTGCAGGGCCAGTGCCGGGCCTGCCTCGAAGCGCCGCGCCCATTGCAGTGCGCTGTCCAGTACCTGGTCGGTGGGCTTGACGAGGTCCACCAGGCCAAGTTCCAGTGCCTCGGCCGCGCTGACCTGGCGCCCGGTGAAGATCAGCTCCTTGGCCCTGGCCGGGCCGATCAGCCTGGGCAGCCGCTGGGTGCCGCCCGCCCCGGGGATGACGCCGAGCAGGATCTCGGGGAGTCCGAGCCGCGCCTCGCTGCCGCAGATGCGCACGTCGGCGCAGAGGGCGAGCTCGCAGCCGCCGCCGAGAGCGGGCCCGTTGATCGCGGCCACGACCGGCTTGGGGATGGCGGCGACCGCGTCGAAGGCGGCCTGGAGCACGGCCGCGTGCCGGACCATCTCGGCATGCGTCATCGCGGCCATTTCCTTGATGTCGGCCCCCGCCGAGAAGGCCCTGGGCCCGCCGTGCAGGACGACCGAGCGGACCTGGTCGTCGGCTGCGGCCTGCTCGGCAGCGCGGTGCAGCGCGGTCTGCGCGGCACGGTCGAGCACGTTGAGCGGCGGTCGGCTGAGACGGATGACGCCCACCGCTCCGTCGACGTCCAGCCATACGACGGGGCGCTCCACCTCAGGGAGAGTCCTCATGCCCACAACAGGCCTCCATTCACTTCCAGGACGTGGCCGTTGACGTAGCTGGACTCGGCGCCGGCCAGGAAGACCGCCGCGTCGGCGGCCTCGTCGGCATAGCCGGGCCGGCCGAGCGCCAGCCTGGTCTTGTAGCGCGACCAGACCCGGTCGTTGGCAGTGAGCTGCTGGCCCATCCCCTCGTCGAGGATTCCCGGGGCCAGGGAGTTGACGAGGATGCCGCGTGGGGCGAGCTCGATCGCGCTGACCCGGGTGAACATCTCCACCGCAGCCTTGGTGGCGCAGTACCCGGAGGCCCCGACGGCGACCCGGGTCGCCATGCTGGAAGAGACGTTGACGATCCGGCCGGCCGGGCTGCGCTCCAGGTAGGGGACGGCGGCCCTGGTACAGAGGAAGACCCCGGTCAGGTTGGTGGCCACCATGTCCTGCCAGTCGTCGACCGCCAGCCGGTCCACCCGCCCGTCCCGGCTCACGCCGGCGTTGGCGACCAGGATGTCGAGACCGCCGAAGAGCTCGGTGGTCCGGGCCATCAGTGCCTCGACCGAGCCGTCGCTGGTGACGTCGACCGGGATGTAGGCGCTGCGGTCGGGCGCGAGGTCGAGGACCTCCTTGATGTCGTAGGGGTTGCGGGCGGCGCAGACCACCCGCGCCCCCTCCTGCAGGTAGCGTTCCGCGATCGCCCGGCCAAGGCCCCGAGAGCCTCCGGTTATCACGGCGGTCTTCCCTGTGAGCCTCATCGTGGTCCTCCGTGGTCGGAGTCGGTGAAGGGGAGCCCGGCGGAGCAGCCGGCCGTGCCGATCACATCGAAGAGCGAGCCGCAGCCACGGCAGTCGTAGGGCACCTTGCACACCGCCCCGCCGAAGCGGCCGGCCCGCACGACGTCCTCCCCGCCGCAGTACGGACACCGGGGGGCGGCGCCCGCCACCTGGTATCCGGCCATGCGCAGGGCGTCCCGGCCGTCCGGGGTCACCGCTGTCGGCTGCCACGCGCCGCGCTCCCACACGATCTCGCTCTCGTGTCCCGGGGCCGCGTCGGCGAGCGCTGACCGCACCCGCCGAGCGATCTCGCCGAGGGCGGGGCAGCCGAGCCGGGTGGGGGTCAGGTGGACCTGGATCCGGCCGTCGGCCAGTGACACCGAGCGCAGTACCCCGAGGTCGCGCAAGCTGATGTCGATCTCTGGATCGGATATGCCGGCGACCACGTCGGCGAGCTGATCGGCGTTCAATTGAACACCCCCGGGGTGTACTCGCGGCGGACCGCGCGGCCGCGGGCGAGGGAGTGGGCCAGTGCGTTCCCGCCCAGCCCCGCGGTCCGCGCCAGCGGGCGGTCCGGCAGCCGCGATCCGGGTCCGCCGTTGTCGCTGACCAGCGCGGCGAGACGCTCGTGGAGCGTGACGGCCAGAGCCGAATCGCCGGACGGCGTGCCTGTCGCAACCCCCTGCAGCCGGGCGCCGAACATGTCGGCGGCGCACTCGGTCACTTCGGCGTAGGCACGTGTGAACTCCGCCCGGGTCTCGGGCCAGGCGGTCAGCGCCCGCGCCCACCGCCGCCAGTGGTCCAGATGGACCAGCTGCTCACTGCGGATGGCGGTGATCGCGGGCAGTTGCGCCGCGCCGGGCTCGGCTGTTGCGGTCTGCTCGGCGAGTACGGTGACGGCCGCGGCGACGACGAGGCCGCATGCCACGGTGGACGGCCAGTCGGTGAGCCGCTCGATGGCGCGCGAGACCTGCCACTGCGCCTGCTCCCGATCGAAGAACCGGTCGTCGACAGCGGCCTGGTCGAAGCCGTACCGCATCAGGATCGTCCCTGCATGCGCCAGCGCTTCCTGTCCGATCGAGCCGACCGCCAGCGCCTCCTCCAGGTCGATGTAGTCGCAGATGCGGTCGCCCAACCGGTTGCCCAGGACGAACAGGTCGTCGGCAAGCGCCAGCCACAGGTCCCGGAGCCCGGGCTCGCCGACGCCGTGCGTATCGTCGCGGCGCTCGGACAGGCCGATGTCGCGGTCCTCCGGCGCGGGGGCGACGGCAGGCAGGGCGGAGCGGTCGCGGCGGCGTGTGGTGGGGAAGCCGGGTTGGCGGTGCGGCATCCGGGTCTTGGCGGCGAGGAGGTCACGATCCCCCGCGCTGGAGACGATCATGTCGGTGCGACGGACCACCCAGAGCTTGGCGAGGTCGTCGCGGCGCCCGTAGGTCTCCTTGGCCAGGTGCCAGGCGGCGTCCCGGCATGGCGAGACGAGGGAGCCGACATGGTTGAGCGCCGTGCTGGAGCCGCTCTGCGCGAACACCTCGTAGACGTCGGTGTCGGTCGGGACATGCGGCATCTACGCCACCCCCTTCAGCGCCCGCCGGTACCGCGCGTTGCGGTCCAGGGAGTCGCGCACCCAGTCCAGCCGCCGCTGCGATGACGGTCCGCCGTTCGCGATCAACTTCTTCACCTCGGCCCAGCCGGGCATCGCGAACTCCCACTCGCCCGAGGGCGCCTGACGGACCAGCGCGGGGTCCACATGCACGCCCAGCTTCCGGAAGACTGGAATGATCTTGTTCAGCCAGGCCTGGCGCACCGCGTCGTTGCTGTCCGGCTTCAGGCCGACCTGCCACATGCGGTTGGCATGCAGGGTGTCGGTGTCGGGCGGCCCGAGGTAGACCAGGATGCGAGGCAGCCACAGCTCGAACGCCTCCTGCACCCGGCGGCGCTGCTCGGCGTCACCATGCGTCATGACCTCGTGGGTCAGGTCCAGGGCGTGCTGGTAGTGGAAGGACTCCTCGCGCTCGACCTTGCGCAGCGCCCGGGCGTACGGCAGGTACACGCCCTTCGCCAGGGACTGGAACTGGCAGATCGCGGCCGAGTTCGTCAGGAGCAGCCCGGTGCCGAGCTCCTCCCAGGTCGCGAAGGAGAAGTGGAAGATGTTGTGCAGCCTGGTACGGCCCTCGAGGTAGTCGAGGAGGATCTGTTCGCGCGGCATGCCCAGGTCTTCGGCGACGCGCGCGACCGCATGTCCGTGGCCGACCTCGTCCTGGATCTTGGCCATGAGCATCTGCCGCCTGGTGTGGCTGGGTGCGCGGTCCAGCCACTCGACGTACTGCAGCACGCCCACCAGCTCGTTCAGCGCCTGCACGCTGGCGAACCGCCTGGCGCCCTCCCGTACCTCGTCAGGCATCGGATCCCACAGCTCGTAGCTGCGGTGCCCCGCCGCGGTTGCCGTCGGCATGTCTGTCTCCTTCCATGGCGTTTGCACGGTTTTCAGTAGGTGTCCGGCCGGCTCAGTACCAGCGGACGACCACGGCCCCCGCCGTCATCCCGCCGCCCACTCCGGCCAGCACCAGGCGCTCGCCCCGCCGGAACGGCCGGAGTTCGTTCTCCGCGCGGAGGGTGAGCGGGATGGAGGCCGTGGCGGTGTTGCCGAACTGCGGTGCGGTCAGCGGCACCCGGTCGGGGGCGACGCCCAGTTCACGCGCGCACGCTTCCACCAGGCGGGTGTTGGCCTGGTGCAGGATGAAGCGGTCCACGTTCTCCAGCCGGACCCCGGCCGAGTCGAGCGCCTCGCCGACCACCTTGGGCAGCACGCCGAGCGCGTACTCGCGTACCTCGCGGCCCCGCATGCGGAACAGGTGCTCGCCGGCCTCCCGGCTGCGGGCATCCAGCGGCGTGCGGGTACCACCGGCGGGCACCTCCACCAGGTCGCGGTGCTCGCCGTGGGCGACCAGCCGCCAGCCCAGCACGCCGTACCCGTCGGGCACCGGACCGAGCAGCACCGCGCCGGCCCCGTCGCCGAAGAGGCTGACGGTGCGCCGGTCGGAGCGGTTCATCAGCGAGGAGTAGATGTCGGTGCCGACCACCAGGGCGTGGTCGCCGCCCTGCCCGGCCAGCCGCGCCGACAGCATCGAGTCGGCGACCGCCAGTGCGTAGAGGAAGCCGGAGCACACCGCATTGACGTCGAACGCCGGTACTTCGGTCAGGCCGAGCTTGTCCTGCAGGATCGCCCCGGTGGAGGGCTGCGGCTGGTCGGGGGTCGACGTGGCGACGATCATCACCCCGAGCCGGGCCGCTGCCTCCGGCAGTGCGCCCAGCGCCTCGCGCGCGGCGTGCAGCGCCAGGTCGGAGGTGACGGTGCCGGGCTCCCGGTACCTGCGCTCCCGGATGCCGGTCCGCTCGACGATCCAGTCTTCTTCCGCGCCCGTCCACTCGGCGACCTGCGCGTTGTCGATGACCAGCGGTGGCACGTGGCCGCCGAGGCCGAGGAATCCGAAGCCCATCAGAGGTCCCTCGCCGTGGCGTGTTCCTGCGGTACCTGGACGACGGCGCAGGCCCAGGTCCAGGCCGCTCCACCGCCGATCACCAAGGCGAAATCGCCCGGCTGGAGCGACGCGTGATCACGCAGGTCGGCCAGGTTCGCGAGGAAGTCCCCGCACCCCAGGTGGCCGGTGGCCGCGCCGAACCGCAGCGCCTCGGCCTTCAACACGTCGTCCAGTACCGGCGTGTAGATGGAGTCCAGCACGCTCACTCCGAGCCGCGGCAGCGCGATGTACTTGATCCGCGGGTCGTCGGGTTGCAGTCCCGCGTCGTGCACGCTGTCCACGATCACCTTGCGGATCAGCCGGCCGGCTATCTGACTGAACCGTTCCTTGCCGTGCTCCGCCATGTAGGACTTCTTGGGACGGCGCAGGTCGATGTACTCGTTGTGTGACAGGGGCGCGGGGCTGAAGTCGTCGCCGTGCCGGAGCATCAGCTCGAGACCGGCGTCGGTCGCGGTGGCCATGGACACGAGCGCGTAGTCGTCGGGTTCCGCGTCGCCGCGGTGAAGCAGCGCCGCCGTCCCCGCGTCGCCGTAGCCGAGGCCGTAGTCGCAGGCCCAACGGCGGAAACCGGGGGGTTCGAAGCGGTCGCCGGTGGTGACGAGCGCGGCGCCGAGCCCGCGGTCGGCGGTCAGGTGCATCGCGGCCAGCTGGAGGGCGAGGGCGCCACCGTTGCAGCCCTGCTGGACGCCGTAGGACTGGGCCTCGGGATTGCCCACCTCGTTCGCCACGAAGTGCGGTGGCGACCACATGTCATGTCCTTGGTGGTAGATCCAGGTGTGCAGCACGAGGCCCACCTTGGAGGGGCTCCAGCCCGCCCGGCTCATCGCGTCGCGGGCGGCCGCCACCGCCAGCTCGGGACCGGACCACTGGGTCGAGACCGGTAGCTGGCTCACACCGATCTTGTCTGCGTCCGGGGTGTCCAGCTTGCCCGCCGCAATGGCGTCCTCGACGGTTTCGCGGTCCGGTGGAAACCACGAGGTCGCGGTCTTGATCCGAAGGTCGTTTCCGAATTTCATCAGGTTCCTTCGAAAGCTTGGGATCTGTGGGAGCGGTTCTCCGGCAGGCGAGCGGATGCCGGGCGGGGGCCGGCGTTTCGTGTGGCCGGGGGAGAACGAGCACCTCGTACCGGGCGTAGTGCGGCACGCGGTCGTCCACCAACGGGGAGCTGACACCGGCGCCCTGAGTCGTCGGTGGCTTCCCGTCAGAGCTATATACCTTCGCGGAGGTATATAGCTCCGGCGGAGTGCGGTCCTGCGGCCTGTGCGGAGTCGCGTGCGCCGTGGGTGGCATCCCGGCTGCTGTGCAAATGTGGGACATCCCCAGTTGCACACCGGGAGCCATTCCTGGGCGACGTCAAATACCTTACCGAAGGTATGTTCTTTGAGCCATGGCCTCCGCCCGACGCACGCTCGTTGCTCTGGTGGCGGGCGAGCGTGACCCGGACGTCTTCTCCGAGCCGGCGCCGGGCACCCTGCGCGGGAAGAGCCCGGTGCTCAACACGGCGCCGGCCTGCTTCTACAAGGTCAGGGCCATGCTTGAGGCGGTGGGCCGGACCACGGCCGGGATCGAGGGGCTGAGCGCGGAGATCGACCGGCAGCCTGCGCCCTACCGCCGCCGGATCGAGCTGTTGGTCCCCGTCCCAGGGCCAGTGCTGTCTGCGGCCGAGGTGGTGCCGGCGGAGATCGGCCCGGACGTGAGCCGTTTCCCCGCCGCGGGCCACCTCGCCTCGTGGACCGGGATGTGCCGGGGCAACCACGAGTCCGCCGCAGGCAACGCCACGGCACCACCCGGCCCGGCGATGTGTGACTCAAGGGCGCGCTGGACATCGCCGCGATGTCCATCACCGGGCCACGGTTGTCGGCGTACTGCCTGTGGCGTCGCACTCAGCACGGGATCACGTATCGCTTCCGGTGTACGCGACAGCCCCGCTGATCCAGGATGATCAAGGTCGAAACGCGTTCAAGAGAACGGTGGCACGTGGCCGCCGAGGCCGAGGAATCCGAAGCCCGTCAGAGGTCCCTCGCCGTGGCGTGTTCCTGCGGTACCTGGACGACGGCGCAGGCCCAGGTCCAGGCCGCTCCACCGCCGATCACCAAGGCGAAGTCGCCCGGCTGGAGCGACGCGTGATCACGCAGGTCGGCCAGGTTCGCGAGGAAGTCCCCGCACCCCAGGTGGCCGGTGGCCGCGCCGAACCGCAGCGCCTCGGCCTTGAGCAGCTCATTGATCACCGGGCCGTATATGGAGTCAAGCAGGCTCGCCCCGAGCCGCGGCAGCGCGATGTACTTGATCCGCGGATCGTCGGGCCGCAGGCCCGCGTCGTGCAGGCTGTCCGCGATCACCTTGCGGATATTCCGGCCGGCGACGGTCTCGAACTTCTTCTTGCCGTACTCCGCCAGATAGGACTTCTTGGGACGGCGCAGGTCGATGTACTCGTTGTGCCACAAGGGTGCGGGGCTGAAGTCGTCGCCGTGCCGCATCATCAGCTCGAACTGGGCGTCGGTCGCGGTGGCCATGGACACGAGCGCGTAGTCGTCGGGTTCCGCGTCGCCGCGGTGAAGCAGCGCCGCCGTCCCCGCGTCACCGAAACCGAGGCCGTAGTCGGAAGTCCAGCGGTCCATACCGGGGGGTTGGAAGCGGTCGCCGGTGGTGACGAGCGCGGCGCCGAGGTGGCGGTCGGCGGTCAGGTGCATCGCGGCCAGCTGGAGGGCGAGGGCGCCACCGTTGCAGCCCTGCTGGACGCCGTAGGACTGGGCCTCGGGATTGCCCACCTCGTTCGCCACGAAGTGCGGTGGCGACCACATGTCATGTCCTTGGTGGTAGATCCAGGTGTGCAGCACGAGGCCCACCTTGGAGGGGCTCCAGCCCGCCCGGCTCAACGCGTCGCGGGCGGCCGCCACCGCCAGCTCGGGAGCGGAAAGAGTGGCCGCGACCGGCAGCTGGCTGACGCCGAGCCGCTCCGCGTCCGAGTCGGTCAGCTTCCCGGCCGCCACGGCGTTCTCGACATGCTCGCGCTCCGGTGGAAACCACGAGGTCACGGTCTTGATCCGAAGGTCGTTTCCGAATTTCATCGGGCTCCTATCGAAAGCACGGGATCCGTATGGAGTGCGGGTCTCCGGCCGGCGAGCGGGGGGCCGGGTGAGTGCTCGGCAGTTCGTCCGGCCGGGAAGTGGGGCACGCCGTACCAGGCGCAGTGCGGTACGCGGGTCGTCCACCACCGGCAGCGGGCACTGGCGCACTGAGCGACCAGTGGCCTGCCGCCAGGATCACATACCTTCGCAGAGGTATGTGACTGTGCGGAATGCTGTGTCGAGCGACCACCGGGCCGTGCCGAGCCTGCGGGCACTGCAACCGCCGCCGCCTTGTGCCGCGGGCGCCGCGGGGGAGTGTCGGCCGCTGTGTGGGTGAGGACCGCCCTCGCCTGCGCAAGGGTGCCGGCATGCACCAGGGGAGCAGGGGGTTCGCGGCCGCCGGGCCCGTCCGCGGCGCGCCGACGGGCCCGCCGTCCATTTGTCCCCCACCCGAGACGGACGACCGGGACGGCATCCACGGTCTGAGCCGTGATCCGTGCGGTCTGCCCCCACCGTCCACCTGTGGACGCACCGCGCCCAACGGTCCCGCCCCATGCCGCCGTCTCAGGGTGGCGCGGCCGTCACGGCACCCCGGTGCTCCTGCGCCTCCGCGCGCATTTCGACGCGCGGTCTGTGTGATCGTCGAGGGGCGCCCGCTGCTTCGCATCGCCGTCGCCGTGGCGGAGTCTCAACTCCCTGGCAGCTGTGTGAGGTTGAGCGATCGTGTTTCCGTCCCAGATTTACATACCTTCGCGAAGGGATTATTCTGTGAGAGCCCGCCTCGGGCGGCCGCTGTCCCGCTCATCCCTATGGAAGAAGCCACACCATGGCCATCTCAGACGCCCGATCGCCACGGTGGGCCGGGTACACACTCGCCCTCCTGGCGTTCGTCCAGTTCATCGTCACCATCGACTTCAACATCGTCTATGTAGCGTTGCCGGACATCGGTCGCCAGCTCGGCTTCTCTGCCCAGGCGCTGCAGTGGGTCGTCAGCGCCTACGCGGTCGCGCTCGGCGGACTGCTGCTGTTCGGAGGTCGCGCGGTCGATCGGCTCGGCCCGCGCCGCATGCTGGTCATCGGCCTGGTGATCTACGCGCTCTCCTCGCTCACAGGCGGACTCGCGCAGAACGCCGGGCTGCTGGTGGCCGCCCGCGCGGCACAGGGCGTGGGCGGTGCGCTGCTCACGCCGGCGACGCTGATGCTCATCTTCACCACCTTCGCCGCGGGTTCGGAGCGCAATCGGGCCACTTCCGTGTGGGGCGCCATGGGCAGTGCGGGCCTGGCTGCCGGCTCGCTGCTCGGCGGGGTACTGACCAGCGCCTTCGGCTGGAGCTGGGTCTTCTTCGTGAACGTCCCGCTCGCGCTGGGCGCAGCCTTCGCCGCCACTCGGATCCTGCCCGCGGACCGCTCCTTCGATGGCGGTCGAAGCTTTGACGCAATCGGGGCTGTGGTCGCCACGATCGGTTCGACGCTGTTGGTGTTCGGTCTCGTCAGCGGCCCGGACAAGGGCTGGGGCTCGATCGAGGGTGCCGGCTCCCTGGCAGTCGGCGTGCTGCTGCTGGCAGTCTTCGTCCTCATCGAGAAGAGCTCCGCCGACCCCCTGGTACCGCTGAAGCTGTTCGGCCTGCGGGGCCTCACCGTCGCCATGCTGGCGTTGATCGTCTTCCAGGCCTCCGCGAGCGGCACGTACTACCTGCTCACCACCTACCTGCAGACGGTGCTCGGCTACGCACCGCTCGCCGCAGGGCTGGCGTTCCTGCCACCGACCGTGGCCTGCATGGCGGTGTCGATGAAGCTCAACGCCCGGGTGCTGGGGTGGCTCGGCGTTCGGACGACGCTCTTCGGGGGCACGTTGCTCACCGCAGTCGGGCTGGCCGCGATCGTCGCCGGCATGTTCGCGCACGGCTCCTACTGGACGCTGTTGCCGGGGGTCGTGATCTGGGGCGCCGGCGGCGGCTTCGCCTTCCCGTCGCTCTACGTCGCCGTGGCGTCATCAGGGGCCGAGCCGGCCCAGCAGGGCGTCGCCTCGGCGCTCGCCTCCACATGCCGTCAGATCGGCGGCGCCCTCGGCCTCGCGGCCCTGGTCGCGGTGGCGAACTCCTCCGCCGGCCACAACCCTGGCCCTCACGCGCTGGTCGGCGGGCTCCGAATGGCAGGGTGGGTCGCCGCTGTGGGGACGCTCGCCGGCGCCTTCATCGGACTCGGCCTGAAGAAGCAGCCTCGGCCCACCCCTGTGCCTGCCACTGCCCCGGCGGTGGAGGCGGATCTCTCGGAGGCCGCTCCGCGGGTCAGCTGACACTGCATCAGCAAGATGTGCGCTCGGGTGGGTCCGGTCGGCCGGCACGGGGACACCTCGGCGTCCGTACGACGCGGATGATCGTGGGCGAGCCCGGGCCTGCATCGGCCGCGCGCAGGGTCCTCGCCAGGGCCGACGCACGGTCGGCGAGCAGGTCGGCGACCGCCATCACACCGGCACGGCACCGGGGCGGCGTCGGGGCGTCCCGGCCCCGGCCGCCGGCCGTACGGGCAGCAACGAGGCTCTCGTGCCGAGAGTTCGGGGCACCACGCACGTCTGCCCGCGGCACGGAAGCCTCGCGCGGTGCGGCAGGGCGGGTCCCGGCCCATGTATCCGCCGCGCCCGGCCAGTCGCCGGCACCGCGGCGGCAACCAACGGCCGGGACGCCGACAGGGATCCGCCCGCCCCCGCCGCGATCCCCTCTCTCGCGGGTTGCGGCCGCGCACGGCGCCCTCCGGCGCCGCGATCTGCGAGATCAAGGATTGACAGGAGCTTTCCCATGCTTGTCCAGACCAGCCTGTCCGCCGAGACCGAGACCGAGGTGCCTCCTACGAAGGAGGTCCGCCGTCTTGACCGGGTCATCATCCGGTTCGCGGGGGACTCCGGGGACGGCATGCAGCTGACGGGCGATCGCTTTACGTCGGAGACCGCGTCGTTCGGCAATGACTTGTCCACGCTGCCGAATTTCCCCGCAGAGATCCGAGCGCCGGCAGGCACGCTGCCGGGTGTGTCCTCCTTCCAGCTGCACTTCGCCGATCACGACATCCTCACGCCGGGCGACGCTCCGAACGTCCTGGTCGCGATGAACCCGGCCGCCTTGAAGGCGAACCTGCCGGATGTGCCGCGCGGCGCGGAGATCATCGTGAACACCGACGAGTTCACCAAGCGCGCGCTGGCCAAGGTCGGATACCAGGTAAGCCCGCTCGAGGACGGGTCCCTGGACGGCTACAGCGTGCACCCGGTACCGCTGGGGACGCTGACAGTGGAGGCGCTGAAGGAGCTCGGGCTCTCCCGCAAGGACGCCGACCGGTCGAAGAACATGTTCGCGCTGGGTCTGCTCTCGTGGATGTACCACCGACCCACCGAGGGCACGGAAGCCTTCCTTGAGAGCAAGTTCGCCAAGAAGCCGGACATCGCCGCGGCGAACATCGCCGCCTTCCGGGCCGGATGGAACTTCGGGGAGACGACCGAGGACTTCGCGGTGTCGTACGAGGTGGCTCCGGCCGCGAAGGCGTTCCCGCCGGGTATGTACCGTTCCATCTCCGGCAATCTGGCACTGTCGTACGGTCTGGTAGCGGCCGGTCGGCGGGCCGAGCTGCCGCTGTTCCTCGGGTCGTACCCGATCACGCCGGCCTCCGACATCCTGCACGAGCTGTCCAAGCACAAGAACTTCGGTGTCCGGACCTTCCAGGCCGAGGACGAGATCGCCGGCATCGGAGCCGCGCTGGGCGCGGCCTTCGGCGGCTCGCTGGGCGTGACGACGACCTCGGGTCCGGGTATCGCGCTGAAGTCGGAGACCATCGGCTTGGCGGTCTCGTTGGAGTTGCCGCTGCTGGTCATCGACATCCAGCGCGGCGGCCCGTCGACCGGGCTGCCGACCAAGACCGAGCAGGCGGACCTGCTCCAGGCGATGTTCGGCCGCAACGGTGAGGCACCGGTGCCGGTGATCGCCCCGGCCACCCCGTCGGACTGTTTCACCGCCGCCTTGGACGCCGCCTGGATCGCGCTGACCTACCGCACCCCCGTCCTGCTGCTGTCGGACGGCTACCTCGCCAACGGCTCCGAGCCCTGGCGGATCCCGGAGACCGATGAACTGCCGGACCTGCGGGTGCAGTTCGCCTCCCAGTCGAACCACACCCTGGACGACGGCACCGAGGTCTTCTGGCCGTACAAGCGCGACGAACACACCCTGGCGCGGCCGTGGGCAGTCCCCGGCACTCCGGGCCTGGAGCACCGTATCGGCGGCATCGAGAAGGCCGACGGCTCGGGCAACATCTCCTATGATCCGGCCAACCACGACTTCATGGTCCGCACCCGGCAGGCCAAGATCGACGGCATCGACGTCCCGGACATCGAGCTCGACAACCCCGGCGCCACCGACGGTGACGGGGCGAAGCTGCTGGTCCTCGGCTGGGGCTCCACCTACGGCCCCATCACCGCCGCCGTCCGCCGCGTCCGCGCGGCAGGCCAGAAGGTCGCGCAGGCCCACCTGCGGCACCTCAACCCCTTCCCGGCCAACCTCGGCGAGATCCTCACCGCCTTCGACAAGGTGATCATCCCCGAGATGAACCTGGGCCAGCTCGCCATGCTCATCCGCGCCAAGTACCTGGTCGACGCCCACTCCTACACGCAGGTCAACGGCATGCCGTTCAAGGCCGAACCGCTCGCCCACGCCCTCAAGGAGGCCCTCCACCATGGCTGACACCGCTACCAAGGCGCCCGGGATCGCCGCGCTGTCCCTGGTGCCGAAGTCCGACACCAAGCAGTCCATGAAGGACTTCAAGTCGGACCAGGAGGTGCGCTGGTGCCCGGGCTGCGGTGACTACGCCGTCCTCGCCGCCGTGCAGGGCTTCATGCCGGAACTGGGCCTGGCCAAGGAGAACATCGTCTTCGTCTCCGGCATCGGCTGCTCCTCCCGCTTCCCGTACTACATGGACACCTACGGCATGCACTCCATCCACGGCCGCGCACCCGCGATCGCGACAGGGCTGGCGACCTCGCGCAGGGACCTGAGCGTGTGGGTGGTGACCGGTGACGGCGACGCACTGTCGATCGGCGGCAACCACCTCATCCACGCCCTGCGCCGCAACGTCAACCTCAAGATCCTGCTGTTCAACAACCGCATCTACGGCCTCACCAAGGGCCAGTACAGCCCGACGTCGGAGGTCGGCAAGATCACCAAGTCAACGCCGATGGGCTCCCTCGACACCCCTTTCAACCCCATCTCCCTTGCCCTGGGCGCCGAGGCCTCCTTCGTCGCCCGTACCGTCGACTCCGACCGCAAACACCTCACCGACGTCCTGCGGCAGGCCGCCGACCATCCCGGCACCGCTCTGGTGGAGATCTATCAGAACTGCAACATCTTCAACGACGGCGCGTTCGAAGTCCTCAAGGACAAGGAGCAGGCCCAGGAGGCCGTCATCCGCCTCGAGCACGGTGAACCGATCCGCTTCGGCACGCCGCTCGCGGACGAAAGGGGCGCCAAGGGCGTCGTTCGGGACCCGGCCACCGGTGACCTGAAGATCGTCGATGTCACGCCGGAGACCGAGGCGCAGATCCTCGTCCACGACATCCACGCGACGTCCCCGACCACGGCCTTCGCGCTCTCCCGCCTCGCCGACCCGGACACCTTGCACCACACCCCCATCGGCGTGCTGCGCTCGATCGACCGCCCGGTCTACGACACCGAGATGGCCGAGCAGCTCGACACCGCTGTTCACCAGCAGGGCAAGGGCGACCTCGCCGCCCTGCTCGCCGGCGGCGACACCTGGACCGTCCGCTCGACTCCGGGCAGCCGCCCGCTCTGACAACCCGTCAAAGTCTGCTGCCGGGGCCGGACGCGGGGGCCCTGCGGAGCTTGCTCCGCTTCGGCCAGCGCCCGCTGCCCGTGCATGGGTGGGGTGCGCCGGGAACGGTGCAGGTGTGGCTGATCGGGCTTCCGTGGATCCGCTACGCGGTGGACCGCGGCCGCGATGTGCTGGACGCGGCGGAGCAGGCCAGGGCGCGCGGGTGGATCGGGCCCGGTGCTGCTGGCGGCATATCGCGCTCCGCCGGCCGCTCGGGCGTACATGGCCCTGGCACCTGAGCTGGGCAAGCCTGCTCGTCTGTTGGGCGAAGAGCCCTGATCCGCCGGTACCGAGGTTGCGAGTGGCCGTCTTGGATGACTTCGCGCTGCGCTGCGCTCGCCGATACGCCGCGCTCCGGAGTCAGCGCCGGGCCATGCCTTGCTGGGGTTTTGCGTGTCGTCCTGACAGATGTCAGGACGACACGGCGGGGAAGGCGAGTACGTTCTCCCGCATGCCGCAGTGCATCGGCGTGCGAGCCCACCGCTTACCGGAGGCCTCGCGCGCCGGGTGACAACCGGTGTGCACCATGTCCGTTGCTTCCCGCATGCGGCGTCAGGCTCAGGAACCACAGGGCAGCGGACTTCACTTGGAAGGCAGGAGGAGATCGGGCCTAGCCCGGCTCGGCCTCTGCATAACCCTGGTCATGCAAGTGCGGACCATGACCATGTTGCCCGGGAGGTCGGCCCGGCGTCCGGACCAGGTCCTCGTTGCCTCATGCTTCGTCAGGAAAGGAATGGCATGTCCCTATTGAAGCGCTACGCAGCCCTCGCGGCTGCAGCTGTGGCTGTGTTGTCCGTGGGTTTGGCGGTACCGGCGTCCGCGGAGACGACGCACACCCAGGCGGCCTTCGGTGAACAGGCCCGCGCGGCCGGCCTCGGCCGAGACGATGCCGAGGCCCTCCAGGCGAAGGTGGACCGCTACCTTGCCCACCACGACGGACGGCAGGTCGCGGCGAATGAGATTGCCCTGGCCGACGGTGCCAGGCTGACCGTCACCGTTCCCGGCGAGAAGTACGTGCGTGAGCTGAGCACGTCGGCCGGAACCCGTGCCGCGGCACAGTGGGAGTGCGACCAGGACTACTTCTGCATGTACCGCCAGCAATTGGGCATGGGCGACCGACTTGCCCTGTACTACTGCCAGGACTACGCGCTGCAGGACTGGACCGGCGAAGGCTCCTACTACAACCTCCAGACCCGCGGCACCCAGGCACTGCTCAAGAACCAGAACCGCACAGTCATCCACACCACGCCGGCCGCTCCCTATGGCAACCCGAGCTATGACTGGACCCCTGTCTGGTACGTCAGGCCCTGCTAATACTTGCAGTGGGCCTTCAGCATTCGCCCTCCTCAGAGGCGTAGGCCCGAGCTCAGCGGGCTGACGGATCATCAGTAGGCCGTTCGACCAAGCCGGCCGGTTCGGCGGGCGAGGCCGCGCATGATCGGGCCGGGACGGCGGACTTCGTCATGGGGCCGCAGTGGCCGTTGTTCCTGCGGGTGGGTAACCAGGTCGCCCGCAAGAACAGCTGGGGCTCACCTTGGCTTCGGCAGGTCCATGAGGTACGCGAGGCTGCTGGCGCCTCGGTCTCTCTTCAGCCAGTGCGTCAGCAGCTCCCGCACCGGCTCCTGGAGGACGGCCGTGAGCGGGCCGCCGCCGAACAGCACGATGGTGAGCGGGGAAACCACGGGAAACACTGTCGTCAGCAGGGCTGGGGCAGCAGTCACGGAGAGTCCGGCCAGGGTCCGGTGGAACAAGCTGCGATAGGCCTCGCGCAGGGACTGCGCATGGTCATGAATCTCCTGTCGAGCCGCTGCGATGCGTTCCTCGATCTGCGACACGATCTCGGGTGACCACGGCTCTGCATGCGCGGTGCGCACGACATCGTGAAGAAAGCTGCGGAACGCTTGGCGCTCCTCGTGAGTCCGCTCGCGGTAGCGCAGACAGTCCTCGAGGGACAGGGCCGCCAGGTCCTGGTGGGAGATGACGGAGTCGACGACCCGCTGCTGCACCAGCGCGGTCTTCTGTGCCCGCACCGGGTCGGGTTCCGCCTGCAGACCCGGAATCCGCTGGACCTCGGATGCGGCCGCCGCCGCTCGCGCCATTCGCATGGACAGCAACCGGAAATGCGCGCTGCTGTCGGTGAGAGGGACCGCGTCCTCCGCCAGCGCCAGGGCCAGGGCGGTGGAGGTGGCGAGGGAGGAACCGGCAATGTAGGGGACGAGAGCGGCGTAGTCGTGCCCGTCGTCGGGCCAGACGGTGCCCGCATCGGATGGATGGGCCTGCGGATGGCCATCGAGATAGAAGGCTACGAGGCCGCTGACGTTGGCCCGGCCCAGGACGCGGGCCGGAATCTGATGGGCCAGGTGGGCGAACGCCTGTTGGGGAATCCTCGTGCGCAGCATGCTCCATGTGGTCGGGTAGCCGCGCTCGAACAGGCCGCGAGCCTGTGGGTCGGCAAGGTCCGCGCGTAGCGCGCGGGCGATGAGTCGATCGTTCGCTGGCTCCGTAACCACGCGCGCCGGGTCGATGAGGCGCAGCAGACCCTCGCGCAGCAACAGGTCGTAGCGGTTGCTGATCGCCGTCCACTCCTGCGCCAGGGAGGTCGCTACGTTCGCGGGAAGGTACGGCAGATGTTCCTCGACACCGTACAGGCCGGCGCGCACGCGGTGGCTCATCGGATCGACGAACAGGATCTCGTCGTAGAGGAGGACGGCGCGCTTGAGCGTCGTCTCGTTGATGGTTCGCGAGAAGGGGTAGTAGAGGGCGCGGAACGCGGCCGGTTGGGCGGTGGTCACTCCCATACCTCCGACGCGTCGCCTGTGTTCGTAGTTGGGGCGGGCCAGCCGTCGGCGCCTGTGTCCTCTATGGGGATGTTGCCCGGGGCGTGGACGCCTCGCCCCGCTGCAGATTCCCGCCCGTACTTGTCAGACTGGGCCACGAACACGATCACCCTGAACGCCAGCGTCACAGCACCTGCCGCGAGACCGAGCAGCACGAGTCCCCCCGTAGTCGCCACGATCACGCTGGTCGAAGTGGCTACGCCCGCGATCCTGTGCAGCCCGAGCCCCGTCAGCGCCGTGCCGGTCACGACGATCACCAGGGTCAGTGCGGCTCTGAAGGGCCAGAGCATGACAGCCGAACGCAGCGCACGCACCGTTGTCACAGAACTGTCGTTCACCCGCCGACGGGACATCCCCACTCCTTGGAGACAAGGGCTCTCAAGTCAACGCGTGCGCGCCGGCACAGACCTCTCCGCCCCCCACACATCCCCGCCCCGACGAGAGCAGAAACGGCTGCGCTGCCGCATGCGCGATGTTTTGATCATGCCTGGCTTCAGGGCCGTACAAGATCCGGTTCAGCTCAAGCTGCGCCTTGTGCGTGCAGGCCCTAGCCGAGCCCCTGTACGACCTGCCCGCAGTCGGCCATGGCCAGATGCCGCGGGTCGGACGGTAGAGCTGTGAGCCCGGCGCCGGCGTACTTCACCGCCGGTCGACGGCCACGCGGAGTCCGCGGATGACATAGCCCCCTATCTCGTCCTGGAACGTGACGCGGGGCGGAGTGAGCATGCGGATGCCCTCAAGGGCGAAGAGGTGACCGAGGAAGACGTTGGCCTCCATCAACGCGATGTCGGCACCGGGGCAGCGGTGCGGTCCGTCGCCGAAGGACAGGGCGGCCGCGTAGCGGCCGGTCGTTGTCGGCCTGTCGGGCCTGACCGCTGTGGGGGTGTCGCCCACGGCCTCCGGGTCGGTGTTCGCCTCGTCCACGAAGATCTCGACGAGCGCGTCACCGGGCACGGTGACCGCCCCGTCGGTGCTCGGCAGATTCAGGTCGCCGGTGGTCCGCCGCTTGAGGCGGGCGACCGCGGGCTCCAGGCGCAGGAGTTCGTGAATCACCGCCAGGCGTTCGCTCTCGCTCCCGGTCGTGTAGCGCTCGCGCAGCTCGGCGTCGGTGAACAGATGCCATGCGGCGACGCTGATGAACTCGCGCGTGGTGACCATGCCGGCAGCGGCGTAGGTGAGGCACTCGCCGAGGATCTCGGCATGGGAACAGCCCTCGGCGATCAGGTGCGAGATCAGGTTGTCCGCGGGCCGTTTGCGGTGGGCGCGGACGGCTGGGCGGACGTCGGCGAGGTAGATCCGCAGCCAGTTGCTGTTCTGGCGGAACATCCAGTAGATCCCGTGCCAGCTGGTCAGCCCGGGCCTGCCGAATTCCTCGGGGAAGAAGCGCTCCAGCCGGCGCTGGATCCCGCGTCTGCTGCGCGTCAGGCCGATCACCCCGCACGCCACATCGATCGAGACGCCGAAGGTGAGGTCCTCCAGCCATGCCTCGCCCTCGTTCTGCAAGGTGTTGAGGTGCCGGCGCGCGATGCGTTCGGTCAGTTCCCGGTAGTGCTCGTCCACGCGGCGGGGTGTGAAGTAGCGGGCGGTCTGACGGCGGTGTTCGCGGTGCTCAAGTCCGTCGCGGTACAGCACGGGCCGCCGGATCCGAGCCGGCAGCTTCTCCACGGTCTCGATCCCGAGGCCCGCCTGTACGGTGTCGGTGCTGCGCAGAACGGCGCGTGCCGCGTGATAGCCGCGTACCTGCCAGGTGCCGTCGTCCCCGCGGTCGATCGGGCAGACGGGTCCGGTGTGATCCCTGCGAATCTTGCGTGCGTCGTCGGCTCGGTCCATCGACTGCTGCCTCCGTCGTCGTGTCGCCACCCTGGTGGGAGGAGCCCGCTGTCAGGCATGTGCGGCCAGACTTCAGGATGGCCGGCCGTGCCGCTAGGCCGTGTTTTAGAACGGGGTGTCCCGCCACGGCTCGTGCCGTGATGATCCCGGTGTGGGGCGTGGGGATCTCTCGGATGAGCAGTGGGCAG
>NZ_JBSFUY010000038.1:0-85398 GCF_053592055.1 Streptomyces sp. NPDC002817 | reverse complement strand
CGGCCAAGTACAACCGGGCCAAGGTCAAGCCGCCGGAGGATCTGTTCTGCGGCCCGTACAACTGGTGCGAGCCGTCCAAGATCGGCGACGGCGCGGCCAACGAGCCCGGCGCGGGGCCGTGCACCCGCGACGACTTCAAGTGCTGGTACCACCAGTCGGTGCAGTGGAAGACCGACTGCTCCTACTCCTGTGGCAACGAGTTCTTCCGCTTCACCTCGCCGGATTACGACGCCGAGCAGGCGGACGGCACCGCCTACCCGCCCAACTGCTCGCGTTCCGCGCTGCCTTCAGGGGCGATGATCATCGACGACCTGTCGGCGGGGACACCTTCCGTGCGGCCCGGTTGCGGCAACAGCGACTGGTCGAACCAGGGCACGTTCTCCCTCGACTTCGGTGACGGAGAGGCGGGGCTGGCCCCCGACGGTCAGTCGATCATCGGCACTTGGCCCGCGAAGGTGGACCTGCACCAGCTCGGCGCCGGCTTCGGCGGTCACTTCTACTTCGGTCACACCCGGCAGAACGACGCCAAGGGCCAGCGGCTGAAGATGACGGCCACCTGGAAGCTGAACCAGGCGGTCAACGGTGCGGCCAAGATCTGGGTGCACCTGCCCGACCACGGGGCGCAGACCAAGTACGCGGAGTACAAGGTGGCCACGAAGTACGGCACCAAGACCCGTGTGGTCTCCCAGCCCGGCACCGGCAACCGCTGGGTGTCCATCGGGGCCTTCATGTTCGACGCCGCACCGGTCGTGAATCTGTCCACGATCACCAGGGACGGCACCGGCGACGCGGACGTCGCTTTCGACGCGGTCGCCGTACAGCCGATCAGCGGCCGGTACGTCAAGGACACCGTCGAGGCGATCGCGTTCTTCGACGAGGACCAGAACGTCGACACCGACCCGGCGAGCACCATGTTCTTCGACACGCCGTTCAAGGACAGGCAGTCCCTCTACGACTGGGGGACCAAGACCTCCCAGGCCGTGCTCGACCTGCCCACGTGCATCGACAGCCCGTCCACGGGGTGTGTGAAGCCCGAGACCAAGGCCGCCATGGGCACCTGGAACACCTGGGTCAGGGAATCGGGCACTCACCCGACCGAGCATCCGGACGGCAAGAGCGTCCCCGCCTGGATGCACTACTCCAACCGCTACCAGGACCGTCCCGGCGGCACCAAGCCGTCGTACTTCGACACCAACGACAGCACCTACAAGATCAAGAGCAAGGCCACGGTGAGCTACATCACCGCCGACGACGGCACGGTGATCGAGGGCAGCGAGGAAGTCGACTACGACTCCCGAACCGCGGACACGCACCTTCCCGACTTCGTGACGGACACCTTCAAAGCCATCCAGCAGGACTACGGCATCGCGCCGCCCGATCTGAACTACTCGACCGTGGATCTCAACGAACACGACGGACGCACGGTCACCACGGACACCAACACGACGGGGATCATCCCGGGCCGCGCGTATGCGCCCGTCGGACACAGGCCTGAGATCACCAACACCAGCGGGTACGCCGCCTCCGGCGCCGACGGCAAGTGTGTCGCCGCCACCTACACCGCCGGCGGCTCCATCGGTTACCGGCCGATGCTGGGGATCTCCAAGGTGGACTCCGAGGTCGCGGCGTGGCGGGACCGGGCTTCGGCGTCGGGCACGGTGGTGCCCACGGCCGTGCGGTCTCTGATGGGCGAGATCTACAACGCCTTCTTCAAGACCGGTCTCACGGGATCGATCTTCACCCAGTCGCCCCCGATCTGGCAGGAGCTCAACTTCGTCTCCTGCTCCGACGGCAAGATCCGCAAGCGGTACAGCGAGAACTCCGGCAGCGCGATCCTGCGTTCCAGTTTCATGCCGAACCAGTACCTCTACCGCAATGGCGAGTCGATGAAGCTGGACGGGGAGATGGTCCTGTCGTCCGAGCCGGTCATCACCGGTGACTTCAAGTCCTTCAGCCGGGTCGCGGCCGTCAGCGGCAACGACACACCCTACGGATACTGCGACCAGCTCTCCGGGCACGGTGGCAATCCCTGGGGCATCGACCTCTCCGACGGACCGGGGGTGAACCGGGCGGGCAAGACCTGCTTCGACCTTTCGAGTGGGGATTCCGACTACAACGTGGGGTGATGCGAGACTGACCCGGGAGGGGGTGTTCCTCGCCCCCTCCCGGGTGCCCTGCCAAGGAGCGCAATGTCATGGTCCTGATATCGATCGCCTTCCTCGTCGTCTGGGTGGCGTTCTCGCTCCTCGGTTTCTGGAAGCTCGGCGACCCCAAACGCCAGGTCGTGTTCTCAGGCGCCTTGCTCGTCATCGCTGCCGGGATCACCCTCGGCGTGCTGCGCAGCCTTCCGCTCGGGGCGGCCGTCTTCGGTATCGGCGCCATCGCGGCGCTGGTGCGCATCTCGCGCGCCTGGCGGCACCTGCCTGTCAACCGTCCGCACTGACGCGGCGGTGACCCTCCTCGTTCCTTGAGGGCCGGGCGGAGGCAGCAGACCGAGGGCCTGGGCACGAGCCCCCAGAGCCACGCGCCCGACTACTTCGAGGCGGTCCATGAGGCGCTGCACTCTGCGCTGCACCGTGCGGTGGCCCATTCCCATGCGCCGCCCGATGGAGGCGTCATTGAGCCCCGTATAGAGGAAATTCAGAATTCTTCGGTCATCAACGTCGATGTACGGCGTTTCGGCACTCGCATCAGATTCCGGCGTAATGGTCAACGTAGCCCTCCCCCGCGTCGATTCTGCGCCGACTGCATGGCCAGTTTAGGAAGTGCCACTGACAACGGGCAGCTGAATAAAACTGGCCAAGCGTGTTTGTCAGCGAATTCTGGGAATCGCGGGTGCCGCGATCGGTCTCACGGTCCTGGCCGGCAACACCGCCTGGGCCGAGACGGACTGCCACACCAGCGCGAAGAACTACTACGCGTCGATGGTGCCGTTCACCGCGTACGGAGAAAAGGTGAACGTCATCGACCAGGAGGCCGACGGACATTCCGCCGTCGCGATTCTCGACGTCCACAATGACGTCCGCGGCGGCACGTTCGAGAGCTACACCCTGTGGAACCCCAACGGCGCGAACACGGGCAAGCTCCACGACCTCGACATCGTCGAGGGCACGGAGAAGGGGCCCGGCACTGCCGGGCCCCTTCTCCGTGTCAGCGACGAATGGTCATCCGCAGTGGACGTTCTTGAGGCTCCTGCCGGCCCACAGGCCCCCGATGTCCTCGCCCCCGCCGACGTCGATGCAGTGCCCGTTGGTCGACGTCACCGAGACCGGTCCCGCGTAGTACTTGTACGCACCGTAGTCGAGCTTGGTGTTGCTGCTGCCGGATATGCTGATGCCGACTTCCATGTAGTGGACATCGCCGTAGTACTTCTTCGCCAGCAGCACGGCACAGTTGGTCCCGCCGTTCGCCGAGGAGTAGTACAGGCGCAGCTGCGCCCACACCTCGCCCGTCGCGGGTGAGTTGTACGTGTCGATGAGGCTCCCCGGACAGCCGTACTCGGCGGCCGCCTCGGTGGCGGCGAAGGCGCCGGGGGCGGTCGCCATGCTGAGGCCGGTGACCGACAGGGCGAGGGCGGCCGAGGTCGCGAGAATTCTGCGCATGGTGAATCACACTTCCGTTCTCGTGTGAGGGTGGGAGCGACGGGGGTCAGGCCACGCCGTGGCAGTTCGAGACGACGTTGGAACCGAAGTCGATGCCACCCGTGGCGGTGCCGCTCCAGTCACCGATCCAGGCATTGATGACGACGCTGGTTCCCTCGGCGATGTCGAGGTTGACGTCGCGGACGCCGGAGTCCGCGCCGTTTCTGTTCCAGTAGAAGTAGTGGCCGTCGCCGTAGATCTCGATTCCGCCGATGGCGGAGTGGCCGTCGGCGAAGATGTCGTCGATCAGGAGATGTTCGCCGGACGCCTGGAACGAGGCCTTGGCGCCGCCGTTGTCGGAGTAGTCGGTGCAGTTCGTCTGGGCCTCGGCGGTCGCCGTCATGCCGATGGTGAGCGCCGCCATGATCGGAAGTACGGCCGCGGCGCGTGCGATCTTGCGCATGGGATTACTCCTTCGTGTTCTCGTGGTGGATCCGTCGGTTTCTGGTTTCAGTCCTGGTGGCAGGAGGCCGAGATCACGAGCCGCGGCCTCAGGTTTGCCGAGAAGGGGGTGCCGGCCGAGGGGGTCTGCTCGCAGACCTCGTAGGACCAACTACGCTCTTTGGAGACGGCTTTGCCGGACACGTCCACGCGTATGTGCGGCGGTGCGTAGCCCGCCAGGACGAGCTGGTCGGTGGCCTTGCGGAGCTGGGTGCGCACGACGTCGGGCGTCGCGTCGGCTTTCGCTTCGGCGCCGATCTTCTGGGGGCATGTCTCGGAATTCCGGACCGCGAAGAGGATCACCGCGCTGAGGTTCGGTTTCTCTTTCTCGAAGCAGACCTGGAATTTCTTCGCGTAAGCCGGACTCACATACCTGCCCAGGCCTGTCGCATCGCGGAGCGAGAACCCCTTGCGCCGGTCTGCCGTTTCTCTCATGGCGATGTCGAGCGGGCCCTTGGCAGGGCGGGTGAGGGATTCGCTTTCAGCGTTCGCCGCGACCGGCTCCCCGCGTTCTTCGTCGGCTGTGCCCGAGCCGCATGCGGTGGCGCCGGCCAGAATCGCCAGAGCGGCTGCCGTGCCTGCCAAGAAGGCAGCTATTCGCCTCTCGGAGATGTTCGGCGATCCCATGAATCACTCCTCCCCTCATGCGCGTGATGGTCAGAGGATCATCAAGGCAATTGGGGGGTCAAGGGATTTGGTGGTGCCCGAGTTGGGGGGTTGCTGAGTAATTCTGTGTCTTCGTGTCCGTCTCGCGTGGCGGCTTTATGCGGGCCGAACAGGGTCCTGTCCGGCCCGCGATGCCGCCGCGTTCACGATCGCGGTGGCCCAGTCGGTGTCACCCGCTCCCGCGAGCCCGCCACGCACCGCGGTCCGGTGCAGCCGTCGCCACACCCCGGCCTCCGTCCAGGCGGTGAACCGGCGATGCGCGGTCGCCGTCGAGACCCCGAGCCAGGGCGGCAGCAGCCGCCAGGCGCATCCGCTGGTCAGCACGTACACCACCGCGGTGAACACCGCGCGCTCGTCGACGGGGGCCGTGCCTCCGCCCTGTCTGCGGGGTGCGAACACCGGCAGCAACGGCTCCGTCAGGGCCCACAACTCGTCGGAAACCAGGCGTCGGGAGAGATCGCCAGCCATGCGCACCATCGTCGTCGGCGCCACATGAGACAGCGAGGGGCCGACCCAAGTTGACGCAATCACGCCAGCCTTGAGTCGGCCCCGGTGTCCTGAGCGGCCTGCTCGGCCGGACCCTTTACCCGCGTCCGCCGCCGTTCCCGTTGTTGCCCTGGAACAGGTCCTCCGGGATGGAGAAGGTCGGCGTCGGGAAGGTCCCGCCGTCGGTGCCGCCGTTGTCCGAGCCGCTGCTGTCGTCGCCGTTGTCGCCGTCGCCGTTGCCGTTGCCGTTGCCGTTGCCGTTGCCGTTCCCATTCCCGTTTCCGTCGCCGTCCCCGTCACCACGGCCGGGATTGTCCTCGGGGATGTCGACGAAGTTGAACTGCGGGGCGTCCTTGCCGGCGAGGGCGCCGGTCATGGCGTCCTTCCAGATCGGGCCCGGGACCTTGCCGCCGTAGACGAGGTCGTTGTACACGCCGCCGATCGTGATGTTCTTCATCTCGACCTTCTGGGAGGCGCTGCCGACCCAGACCGCGCCCGACAGGTTCGGCGTGTAGCCGACGAACCAGGCGTTCTTGCGGGAGTCCGTCGTACCCGTCTTACCGGCGTTGTCACGGTCGGAGAGGCCCGCCGTCTGGCCGGTACCGGAATCGACCACGCCCTTGAGGAGCTGGTTGACGGTGTCCGCGGTCGTCTCGGACATGGCCCGCGAGCAGGTCGACTTGGGCACCTCGAGGGACTGCTTCTTCTGGCCGACCTTCTGGGTGATCGACTCGATGGCGACCGGCGTGCAGTACATGCCCCGGGCGGCGAAGGCGGCGTACGCCGTCGCCATCGTCAGCGGGGAGATGCCCTTGGAACCCAGCGCGATCGCGGGCACCTCGGGCAGCTTGTCGCCGTTGCCCTGCACGACCTGGAGCTTGTTGGTCATGTTGACCACGGGGCACAGACCGATGTCGGAGATCATCTGCACGAAGTAGGTGTTGACCGACAGCTCCATCGCCTTGCGCAGGCGGTAGGGGCCCTTCTCCGACTCCGACTCGTTCTCCAGCTTCTCGCCGTTCAGGTTGACCCACGGCTTGCTGTCACAGGTCTGGACGGGGCTCGGGTACTCCATCTGGTACGGCGACGAGTACTCCTGGTTGGCCGGCCGGCCCTCCTCCAGCGCGGCCGCCGCGACGAACGGCTTGAACGTAGAACCGGTCGGGAAGCCGTAGTTGGAGCCGCCCATGCCGTAGCCGACCGAGTAGTTGATCACCGTCTCGTTCTGCTTGGCGTCGGTGCCGTACGGCTTCGACTGGCCCATCGCCACGATCTTGCCGGTGCCGGGCTCGACGAGGGTGGCCGCGGCGGCGACCTTGTCGCTCTTGTAGACGTGGTCCTTCAGCGACTCCTTGACGGAATCCTGGGCCTGCGGGTCGAGCGTCGTACGGATGGTCAGGCCGCCCTGGTTCCAGATCTTGGCCCGGGCCTCCTTGGTCTTGCCGAAGACCGGGTCGGTCAGGAAGACGTTGCGCACGTAGTCACAGAAGAAGCCGGCGTTGTCGACCGCGGTGATGCAGCCGTTCCTCGGCTTGCTGACCTTCAGACCCAGCTTCTCGCCCTGCGCCTTCTCGGCCTCCGCCCGCGAGACGTCACCGACCTCGGCCATGCGCTGCAGCACGATGTTGCGCCGCTTGGTGGCCTCGGCCTCGTCGTTGACCGGGTCGTAGCGGCTCGGCGACTGGACGATGCCGGCGAGCAGCGCGGACTGGGCGAGGGTGAGGTCCTTGGCGGACCTGGAGAAGTAGCGCTGGGCGGCGGCCTCGACACCGTAGGCCTGCTGGCCGAAGAACGTGATGTTCAGGTAGTTCTCGAGGATCTTCTTCTTGCCCAGCTCCTCCTCGACCTGGATCGCGTACTTCAGTTCGCGGATCTTGCGGCCGAGGGTCTGCTGGGTGGCCTGGGCGACCTTCGTCGGGTCGTCGCCGGCCTCCTCCACGAAGACGTTCTTCACGTACTGCTGGGTGAGCGTGGACGCGCCCTCGGCCACTCCGCTGCTCTGCACGTTCTTGTTGAGCGCGCGCAGCACGCCCTTCAGGTCCACCGCGCCGTGCTGGTAGAAGCGCGAGTCCTCGATCGCGACGATCGCCTTCTGCATGTACGGCGAGACGTCATTGAGCTCGACGACCGTGCGGTCGCGCGAGTAGACCGTGGCGATCTGGCCGCCCTTGGCGTCGAGGATCGTGGTCCGCTGGCTCAGCGGCGGCGTCTTCAGATTGGCCGGGAGCTCGTCGAAACTGTCGACCGACCCCTTGGCCGCGAGTCCGAGTGCACCGAAGGCGGGCAGCGCGATGCCCGCCAGCACCGCACCAGAGAGCACGCTGATACCGAGGAACTTGGCGGCCTGCTGGGTGGCGGACAGACCGCCACCGGAGCGCTTCTTCGACATGGGGGCAGCCTAATCCGTACTCATGAGCGTTCGGAGGGAGCGCTTGCTCCTCGGGATGTTCGGCAGGCTTTTCGCGCGCATGGCAAAGAGAGCGCCTACCTTCTCATTCGCCGGACATGCGCGCAGGCCTTGGCCTAAGCTGCTCTCAACTGTCACAGCAGTGCGGCCACGTATCAATACGTCCGGCGACCCCGAATCGTTCCGGAGGTTCCCCAACTTTTTGATGGGGACGTGTCCGAATCCGCCTTGTGTGTCACCGGGTGCCCGTTGTGACTCAACTGAACTGTCCCGCTTTGTCGGGATGGTCACGCATGTCGCCAGCTCACTCCCCCGGGTGATCTGCCGCTTACGCATAGTCCGTTCGGGCCATTCAAGATTGGGCCCGAAGGGGGTGTTGCGCTGTGCCCACCTTCCGTAACGTCCTCAACTGGCGGCGGTGAATATGCCGCTGCCGCCGTGGGGGAGCCTCGATTCGGGAGAGGACGGCGCCGGTATGGGCTGGGTAACCGACTGGAGTGCGCAGGCGGCCTGCCGCACTACCGATCCAGATGAGCTGTTCGTTCAAGGAGCAGCGCAGAACAGGGCCAAGGCGGTGTGCACCGGATGCCCGGTACGCACGGAGTGCCTGGCCGACGCGCTCGACAACCGCGTCGAGTTCGGCGTGTGGGGAGGCATGACGGAGCGGGAACGCCGTGCGCTGCTGCGCAGGCGGCCCACCGTGACCTCCTGGCGCCGGCTCTTGGAGACCGCGCGTACGGAGTACGAGCGAGGGGTCGGCATTCTGCCCCTCGACGACGATGAGGTGTACGAGAACTACGCGGCGGTGAGCTGAGGACGGGACCCTGGGGGTCCGTCCGCGCGGCTCAGCCGTCCGCGGTCTCGGGCAGCTCCGGCCGACCGGCCGCGAGCCGTGTTCCGATGTCTCGCAGCCCCGCGAGGTCGTGTACGTCGCCGGGCAGCGCGGCCACCTCTGCCACCGCCACTTCGGGGTGGAGCGCGGTGAAGCGGTCACGCGTGCGCTGCTCGCGGGAGAGCAGCCGCATACGCTCGGCATGCAGTCTCAACAGGCCTGCGGTGAGTTGTTCGACGGTCCGGTCCGCGGCAGGGGAGCCTTCGGCGGACACCGGATCGGATGCGGGGGACTCTGAACTGCCGTCTGTGTCGGGAGAGTTACGAACTCCAGCTTTCCCGTCCTCCTGATCGACAATGCGGGACTCCTCAAGATTTTCCGCGGCGGCGAGTGCCCGCTCGGCCGACAACCGGGCGGCGCCGCTGCCGTGGACCCGGTTGAGCACCAGCCCCGCGAGCGGCATGTCCTCGGCGGCCAGCCGCTCCACGAAGTACGCGGCCTCCCGCAGCGCGTCCCGCTCCGGCGCCGCGACCACCAGGAACGCCGTGCCGGGCGCCTGGAGCAGCTTGTACGTGGCGTCCGCGCGCGTGCGGAACCCGCCGAACATCGAGTCCATGGCGGACACGAACGTCTGGACGTCCTTGAGGAGCTGACCGCCGAGGAGCTTGCCGAGGGTGCCCGTCATCATCGACATCCCGACGTTCAGGAACTTCATCCCCGCGCGCCCGCCGAGCTTGGCCGGTGCGGTGAGCAGCCGGATCAGCTTGCCGTCGAGGAAGGACCCGAGCCGCTTGGGCGCGTCCAGGAAGTCCAGCGCGGACCGGGACGGCGGGGTGTCCACGATGATGAGGTCCCACTCGTCGCGGGCCCGCAGCTGGCCCAGCTTCTCCATCGCCATGTACTCCTGCGTGCCCGCGAAGCCCGCCGAGAGCGACTGGTAGAAGGGGTTGCCGAGAATCGCGGACGCCCGCTCCGGGTCCGCGTGCGCCTCGACGATCTCGTCGAAGGTGCGCTTCATGTCGAGCATCATCGCGTGCAGCTCGCCGTCGCCCTCGACGCCCTTCACACGGCGTGGGGTGTTGTCGAGGGAGTCGATGCCCATGGACTGGGCGAGCCGGCGGGCCGGATCGATGGTCAGGACGACGACCTTCCGGCCGCGCTCGGCGGCCCTGAGACCCAGCGCAGCCGCGGTCGTGGTCTTGCCGACACCGCCCGAGCCGCAGCACACCACGATGCGCGTCGCCGGATCGTCGACCAGCGGATCCAGGTCGAGCATGCGCGCGGGGGAGAGGCGGTGGTGCCGGGCCTGCCCCTCGACGTCCGGACTCATGACATCCCCTGCTTCCGCAGTTCCGTGGCCAGCTCGTACAGACCCGCCAGGTCCATGCCCTCGGCGAGCAGCGGCAGTTCGTGCAGCGGCAGGCCCAGTTCGCCGAGGACCGCGCGCTGTTCGTGCTCCAGCGCGTACCGCTCGGCGTACTCCTCGGCCTGGGCCAGGAGCGGGTCCACCAGCCGCTCGGCATGCCCGCCGCGCCGCGCCCCGCCGAGCCCGGCGGCGGACAGCGACTGTGCGAAGGAGGAACGAGTGGTGCCCCGGACGAGTTCCAACTCGTCCGCGTCCAACACCTCCGGGCGCACCATGTTCACGATGATCCGCCCCACCGGCAGCTTCGCCGCCTGCAGTTCGGCGATCCCGTCCGCGGTCTCCTGGACGGGCATCTCCTCCAGCAGCGTCACCAGGTGCACGGCCGTCTCCGACGACTTCAGCACCCGCATCACCGCCTGGGCCTGGTTGTGTATCGGCCCTATCTTCGCGAGCCCGGCCACCTCGTCGTTGACGTTGAGGAAGCGGGTGATGCGTCCGGTGGGGGGTGCGTCCATCACGACGTAGTCGTAGGCGAACCGCCCGGACTTCTCCTTGCGCCGCACCGCCTCGCACGCCTTGCCGGTCAGCAGGACGTCCCTGAGACCGGGCGCGACGGTGGTGGCGAAGTCGATGGCGCCGAGCTTCTTCAGGGCGCGTCCGGCTCCACCGAGCTTGTAGAACATCTGGAGGTAGTCCAGAAGGGCCAGTTCGGGATCTATGGCGAGGGCGTACACCTCCCCGCCGCCCGGTGCGACCGCGATTTTTCTCTCCTCGTAGGGCAATGCCTCCGTCTCGAAGAGCTGTGCGATGCCCTGGCGGCCCTCGACCTCGACGAGAAGCGTGCGCTTCCCCTCGGTGGCCAGGGCGAGCGCGAGGGCCGCGGCCACCGTCGTCTTACCGGTGCCGCCCTTGCCACTGACGACCTGGAGCCTGCTCACGTCTTCGAGCGTAACCATTCGATGCGGGTACCAACCGGCAGGCTGTGGATAACGCGGGCGGAGCCTGTGTGTGGGCAGCGGCTAAAGTCGGCCGCATGACCAAGTGGGAATACTCGACTGTGCCGCTGCTCGTACACGCCACGAAGCAGATTCTGGACACCTGGGGCGAGGACGGCTGGGAGCTCGTCCAGGTCGTGCCCGGGCCGAACAACCCCGAGCAGCTGGTGGCCTACCTGAAGCGGGAGAAGGCGTGAGCGCGGTCGAGGCGAAGCTCGCCGAGCTCGGGCTGACGCTGCCGGAGGTCGTCCCGCCGCTGGCCGCGTACCAGCCGGCCGTGCAGTCGGGCGTGTACGTGTACACGTCGGGCCAGCTGCCGATGATCGAGGGCAAGCTCCCGGTCACCGGCAAGGTGGGCGCGGAGGTCACCCCGGAGGAGGCCAAGGACCTGGCCCGCACCTGCGTGCTGAACGCGCTGGCGGCCGTCAAGTCGGTCGCCGGTGATCTGGACCGCGTCAAGCGTGTGGTGAAGGTCGTCGGGTTCGTGGCGTCGGCGTCGGACTTCACCGGCCAGCCGGCTGTCATCAACGGCGCGAGCGAGCTGCTGGGCGCGGTTCTCGGCGACAAGGGCGTCCACGCGCGCAGTGCGGTCGGGGTGGCGGTGCTGCCGCTGGACGCACCGGTGGAGGTCGAGGTCCAGGTGGAGCTCACCGAGGCATAGCCGCACCTCCGGGCACCTCTCGAACATTCGCGCACCACGGGATAGCCTCCGCCCATGGCGAATGGGCAGTGGTTTCCGCAGGACTGGCCGGAACGTATCCGTGCGCTGGCCGACGGCACGCTCACCCCGGTCGTCCCCAAGCGCGCGGCCACGGTCATGCTCCTCAAGGACACCACCGCGGGCCCCGTCGTGCACATGCTGCGCAGACGCGCCTCCATGGCCTTCGCCGGAGGCGCGTACGCGTATCCGGGCGGCGGCGTCGACCCCCGCGACGACGACCACCAGATCCGCTGGGCGGGCCCCACGCGCGCGTGGTGGGCCGAGCGGCTCGGCGTCGACGAGGCGGAGGCCCAGGCGATCGTCTGCGCGGCCGTACGCGAGACGTACGAGGAGGCGGGCGTCCTGCTCGCCGGGCCGACCCCGGACTCGGTGGTCGGTGACACCACGGGCGAGGACTGGGAGGCGGACCGCGAGGCCCTGGTCGCGCGGGACGTGAGTTTCGCCGAGTTCCTGGAGCGCCGCGGTCTTGTGCTGCGCTCGGACCTGCTGGGCGCCTGGACCCGCTGGATCACCCCGGAGTTCGAACCCCGCCGCTACGACACCTGGTTCTTCGTCGCCGCCCTCCCCGAGGGCCAGCGCACCCGCAACGCCTCCACGGAGGCGGACCGCACGGTGTGGATCGGACCGGCCGAGGCGGCGGCGTCGTACGACAAGGGCGAACTGCTGATGATGCCGCCCACGATCGCGACCCTGCGCCAGCTGACGTCGTACGACACCGCGGGCGAGGCCCTCACGGCCGCCCCCGCCCGCGACCTGACCCCCGTCCTGGCCAAGGCCCGCCTGGACGACGACGAGATCGTCCTGTCCTGGCCGGGGCACGACGAGTTCACCAAGCACATCCCGACCGGTGGAGCCCCCGCATGACGTACGCCGCAGCACTTCCCGGCCGGCCGAGGGGCGGGGTGCTTTCGGGCCCCGCCACCCCGAGGGCCGTCAACGTCCTGGCGCCCAACGCGTCCGCGATGACCCTGGACGGCACGAACACCTGGATCCTCGCCGAGCCCGACTCCGAACTGGCCGTCGTGGTCGACCCCGGGCCGCTGCACGAGGGGCATCTGCGCAACGTCGTGGACACCGCCGAGAAGGCCGGCAAGCGCATCGCCCTGACCCTGCTGACGCACGGTCACCCGGACCATGCCGAGGGCGCCGTGCGGTTCGCCGAGCTGACGGGCACGAAGGTGCGGGCGCTGGACCCGGCGCTGCGGCTGGGCGACGAGGGGCTGGGCGCCGGGGACGTGGTCGGGGTCGGCGGTCTGGAGCTGAGGGTCGTACCGACGCCGGGGCACACCTCGGACTCGCTGTGCTTCCATCTCCCGGCCGATCGGGCGGTCCTGACGGGTGACACGATCCTGGGACGCGGTACGACGGTCGTGGCGCACCCTGACGGCCGCCTGGGCGACTATCTGGACTCCCTGAGGCGTCTGAGGTCCCTCACGGTCGACGACGGCGTCCACACCGTCCTCCCGGGCCATGGGCCCGTCCTGGAGGACGCGCAGGGGATGGTGGAGTTCTATCTCGCCCACCGTGCTCATCGGCTCGCCCAGGTGGAGACGGCCGTGGAGGACGGGTACGCGACGCCGGGCCAGGTCGTGGCGCACGTGTACGCGGACGTGGACCGGTCCCTGTGGCCGGCGGCGGAACTGTCGGTGCGGGCGCAGCTGGACTACCTGGAGGAGCACGGGCTGATCTAGCGCGGCGGGGCGCCTCCGCGTCACGCGCGCGTACGCCTAGTCCGGACGCGGCGCTTTCACCCCGTGCACGCGCGTGTACTCCTCCGCCAGCCACGGGCCGAGATCGTCGACGTACGACATGAGCGCGTCCCGGTCGCCGCGCGGCGCGTATCCGCGCACCGCCGCCGCCCGCATGTGCCCGGCGCGCTCCGGGTAGTACGCGCCGAACGCCTCCGCCATCTCCGTCAGATCGCTCGTCCAGCCGTTCCAGCGGGGCATGACGAGGGTGAAGCCGGTGCGGACGAGGTGGCGGGACATGAAGCGCACCAGGGGGCGCAGAGCCTCCTCGGAGCCGCCCGCGCGGGAGATCCGCTCGCGCCAGCGCGGCAGCAGCAGGGCGAGGTCGCCGTTGGTCTCGCGGGCGAGCCGTGAGTCGGGGCGGTAGCGCGGCAGGTACTCGGCGAGGTCGTCGCCGAGCAGCGGGGTGCACAGGCAGGCCACGAACCACCCCAGGTCGTACGTCTCCGCCTCGCTCAGCAGCCGCGCCCGGCTGTGGAGCAGCGTCCCGGCCCCGTCGATCTCCGGGAACTCCTTGTCCAGCGCCGTGTCGAGCGCCCGGGCCGCCTCGCGGTCCGCCTCCGTCGGTTCCTCGTGCAGGGCGACGAGCAGGTCGAGGTCGCTGCGGCCCACGCGCGCGGTGCCGCGCGGGACCGACCCGTAGAGGTACGCGCTGTGCAGTCGTGCCCCGAACACGTCCAGCAGCCGGTCCCGCGCCACGGCGACGACCGGACGGAAGGCGTGCGGCACGCGCGCGAGGGATCCTTCGCGCTCGAGGTAGCCCTGGACGTCGAGACCCTTGCGCAGAACGGTTTCGGCCATGGGTTCACTGTGCCGCGACAAGGGGGCGGGAGCGGCGGATTTACGGCGCGGCCGAATGGGGGTCTGGGGGCGCAGCCTCCAGCACCCACGGCCGCACGAGCGAGGGCCCGCCTCTCAGCGAGACGGGCCCTTCGACGTCGTACGGCCGAGACCGGGCGTCAGCGGGAGCGCTTGGCGAGTCGCTCCACGTCCAGCAGGATCACCGCGCGGGCCTCCAGGCGGAGCCAGCCGCGCTGGGCGAAGTCGGCGAGGGCCTTGTTGACCGTCTCACGGGAGGCGCCGACCAGCTGGGCGAGCTCTTCCTGCGTGAGGTCGTGGACGACGTGGATGCCCTCCTCGGACTGCACGCCGAAGCGGCGCGAGAGGTCCAGCAGCGCGCGGGCGACGCGGCCGGGGACGTCCGAGAAGACCAGGTCGGACATCTGGTCGTTGGTCTTGCGCAGCCGACGGGCGACGGCGCGCAGCAGTGCGGTGGCCACCTCGGGGCGGACGTTCAGCCAGGGCTGGAGGTCGCCGTGGCCGAGGCCGAGCAGCTTGACCTCGGTCAGCGCGGTGGCGGTCGCCGTGCGCGGGCCCGGGTCGAAGAGCGACAGCTCGCCGATCAGCTCGCCGGGGCCGACGACGGCGAGCATGTTCTCGCGGCCGTCGGGGGAGGTGCGGTGGAGTTTGACCTTGCCCTCGGTGACGACGTAGAGCCGGTCGCCCGGGTCGCCCTCATGGAACAGGGAGTCGCCACGCGCGAGGGTCACCTCACTCATGGAGGCGCGGAGCTCCGCGGACTGCTCGTCATCGAGCGCCGCGAAGAGCGGGTTGCGCCGCAGAACGTCGTCCACGAGTTCTCTCCTTGTCGACCTGCTCAGGGGATCTTGCTCCCCCTTGGTACCAGGGGACCGTGTTCCCCATTTTGCCGGACGGTCCAAACAGTGTGATCTGTCACAAGGATGCCGCACAGGTGTCCCGAGGTAAGCGGCAGGGGTCCAATCGGGGGCCGATCTCCCGGGTCCGGGGCGATTGTCGGTGCCGGGCTTTAGGCTGGCCGGGTGTCCAAAACGCCGGTGAGAGCACAGGCCAAGGGGGCTGGGCGGGTGGCTGCACGTCGAGATTCCGCTGTGGGCGAACAGGACCCTGGTGGCGGAAAGAAAACGGCAAAAGTGACAAAGAAGGCTGCGGTGAAGAAGGCTCCGGCGGTGGTGAAGCAGGCGGCCGAGAAGAAGGTCCCCGTGAAGAAGGCCGTGGCGAGAAAGGCTCCGGCCAAGACCGTCGCCGTCAAGCCGGCGAAGGCCGAGTCGCCCGCCGCGCTGGTGCGCCGGGCCCGCCGGATCAACCGCGAACTGGCCGAGGTGTTTCCGTACGCCCACCCGGAGCTGGACTTCGAGAACCCCTTCCAACTCGTGGTCGCCACGGTGCTGTCCGCCCAGACGACCGACCTGAGGGTCAATCAGACGACTCCCGCGCTCTTCGCCAAGTACCCGACCCCCGAGGACCTGGCCGCCGCCAACCCCGAGGAGGTCGAGGAGATCCTCCGTCCGACCGGCTTCTTCCGGGCCAAGACCAAGTCGGTCATAGGGCTGTCGAAGGTGCTGACGGAGCAGTTCGGCGGTGAGGTCCCGGGCCGCCTCGAGGACCTCGTCAAGCTGCCCGGCGTAGGCCGCAAGACGGCGTTCGTCGTCCTGGGCAACGCCTTCGGGCGGCCCGGCATCACCGTGGACACGCACTTCCAGCGGTTGGTGCGGCGCTGGCAGTGGACCGCCGAGACCGACCCCGACAAGATCGAGGCCGCGATCGGCGCGCTGTTCCCCAAGAGCGACTGGACGGACCTCTCGCACCACGTCATCTGGCACGGCCGCCGCATCTGCCACGCCCGCAAGCCCGCGTGCGGCGCCTGCCCCATCGCCCCGCTCTGCCCGGCGTTCGGCGAGGGCGAGACGGACCCGGAGAAGGCGAGGAAGCTCCTCAAGTACGAGAAGGGCGGCTTCCCGGGGCAGCGGCTCAACCCTCCGCAGGCCTACCTGGACGCGGGCGGGAAGGCGGCGCCGCCGCTGGGGGCCGGATGAGGGGCGGCACCAGGGGCACGGGCCGGCCGGCGCGGCTTCAGGAACGATCTCGGGTCGGCCGGGCGTTGGACTCGCAAGGACGGGGGTGGCGATGACGCGCGCGAGCAATGCACAGGGCGTGGCGCTCAGCAAGGAGGGTCTGCCGCAGTGGCTGGACCCGGTGGTGCAGGCGGTGGAGACGGTCGAGCCGGTGCAGCTGAGCCGGTTTTTGCCGCCGGCGAACGGGGCGGGGCGGCAGTCGGCCGTGCTGATCCTGTTCGGCGAGGGGGAGCGCGGACCCGAGCTGCTGCTCATGGAGCGGGCCAGCTCGCTGCGGTCCCATGCCGGGCAGCCCTCCTTCCCCGGCGGTGCCCTCGACCCCGAGGACGGCGACCCGAAGGCCGACGGGCCGCTCAGGGCCGCCCTGCGTGAGGCCGAGGAGGAGACCGGGCTCGACCCGGCGGGCGTGCAGCTCTTCGGCGTGCTGCCCAAGCTCTACATCCCGGTCAGCGGCTTCGTCGTGACCTCGGTGCTGGGCTGGTGGCGCGAGCCGACCCCGGTCGGAGTCGTGGATCCGAACGAGACGGCGAGAGTCTTCACCGTTCCCGTGGCGGATCTCACGAATCCCGACAACCGGGCCACAACCGTCCACCCCAGCGGCCACCGAGGCCCGGCATTCCTGGTCGAATCGGCCCTGGTCTGGGGCTTCACGGCCGGAATCATCGACCGCCTGCTGCACTTCTCGGGATGGGAGCACCCCTGGGACCGGGAGAAGCAGGTCCCGCTCGACTGGCGGTCATGACAGGGTGTCTGCCGTGTTGTGTCGTGTGATGAGGCGAGGCCTGAACCGGTGAACGTGCTGGACATCCTGTTGCTGGTCGCCGCCGTGTGGTTCGCGATCGTCGGCTACCGCCAGGGCTTCGTCGTCGGCATCCTGTCGGTGATCGGCTTCATGGGCGGTGGTCTTGTCGCCGTCTACGTGCTGCCCGTCGTCTGGGACGCCCTCACCGACAACTCGGAGGTCAGCACGACCGCCGCCGTCGTCGCGGTCGTCGTCGTCATCGTCTGCGCCTCCGTCGGCCAGGCCCTGACCACCCACCTCGGCAACAAGCTCCGCCGGTACATCACCTGGTCCCCGGCCCGCGCCCTGGACGCCACCGGCGGCGCTCTCGTCAACGTCGTCGCGATGCTCCTCGTGGCGTGGCTGATCGGCTCCGCCCTCGCCGGCACCACCCTGCCGACCCTGGGCAAGGAGGTCCGTAACTCCAAGGTCCTCCTCGGCGTCGCGCGGGCCCTGCCCGACCAGGCCAACACCTGGTTCGCGGACTTCTCCTCGGTCCTCGCGCAGAACGGCTTCCCGCAGGTCTTCAGCCCGTTCTCCAACGAGCCGATCAACGAGGTCCAGCCGCCCGACCCGGCGCTCGCCAACAGCCCGGTCGCCACCCGCGCCAAGCAGTCCATCGTCAAGGTCATGGGTACCGCCCAGAGTTGCGGCAAGGTCCTCGAAGGCACCGGCTTCGTCTTCGGCGAGCGCCGCGTCATGACCAACGCGCATGTCGTGGGCGGCGTCGACGAACCCACCGTCCAGATCGGCGGCGAGGGCAGGAAGTACGACGCGACGGTCGTCCTGTACGACTGGGAGCGCGACATCGCCGTGCTCGACGTACCGGATCTCAAGGCGCCCGCCCTCAAGTTCACGTCGACGGACGCCAAGAGCGGCGACGACGCGATCATCGCGGGCTTCCCGGAGAACGGCGCGTACGACGTCCGGGCCGCGCGCGTGCGCGGACGCATCCCGGCCAACGGACCGGACATCTACCACCGCGGCACCGTGCACCGCGATGTGTACTCCCTCTACGCGACCGTCCGCCAGGGCAACTCCGGCGGCCCGCTGCTCACCGCCGAAGGCGAGGTGTACGGCGTGGTGTTCGCGAAGTCCCTGGACAACGCCGAGACCGGATACGCGCTGACCGCGGACGAGATCCAGGAGGACATCGCCAAGGGGCGCACCGCGAACCAGCAGGTGGACAGCGACAGCTGCGCGTTGTGAGGTGTGGGGTGCGTCAGCCTCGAGGGTGACGCAGCCGTACCGAGACCCAGCGGGCCCGGCGGCGCAGGATGTGCGGAATGCCCACCCGGAGGTCCGTGCCCTGCATCTGCGGGGCCCCTCCTCGCTGGTGGGGGCTCAGACCATGGCCCGAGCGGCGATTGCGTGCTGCGTCACTGTAGTCGTGCGTCCAGCCCATACCCCGACGTGTGCCCCTGCCCCAAGGTCGATAACCGCCCCCAGGGCCCCCAATTGGCCTATGCGCCGGGCAAGTGGCTGTTCGTCGGACAGGTGTTCAGATCCGGATACCGGGCGCGTCCACACGGTCACCGATCGGGCTCGGGATCCTTCAGCCAATTGATCAGTTCTGTCGAGAAGGCGACAGGGTCTTCCTCGTGCGGAAAATGCCCCAGTCCGTCGAACAGCCGCCAGCGGTACGGCGCTTCGACGTACTCGCCGGATCCGGCCGCGCTCCGCGTCCGCAGCACCGGGTCCAGCGAGCCGTGCAGATGCAGCGTCGGCACCCGCACCGGCCGCTTCATACGGCGGTTGAACTGGATGCCGTCGGGGCGGGCCAGGGAGCGCACCATCCAGCGGTACGGCTCGATCGAGCAGTGCGCCGTCGACGGGATGCACATCGCACGGCGGTACGTCTCCACCGCGTCGTCGTCCGGCAGGACCGGCCCCGACCAGTCCCGCATCAGCCGGGCGACCAGCGCGCCGTCGTCCGCGGTGAGTTGCCGCTCCGGGATCCAGGGGCGCTGAAACCCCCAGATGTAGGAACCGGCGCGCGTCTGCTTGACGTCCGAGAGCATCGCCGAGCGCCAGCGCCGCGGATGGGGCATCGAGGCCACCGCGAGCCGCCGTACGAGCTTCGGACGCATCGCGGCCGCCGTCCACGCCAGATAGCCGCCCAGGTCATGGCCGACCAGCGCGGCGTCCGGCTCGCCCAGGGAGCGGATCACGCCGGTGATGTCGAGGGCGAGGTTGGCCGGGTCGTAGCCGCGCGGGGTGCGGTCACTGCCGCCGACGCCCCTGAGGTCCATGGCGACGGCCCGGAACCCGGCGTCGGCGAGCGCGGGCAGCTGGTGCCGCCACGTCCACCAGAACTGCGGGAAGCCGTGCAGCAGCAGGACCAGCGGGCCGTCGCCCATCTCGGCGATATGGAAGCGGGCGCCGTTGGCGGCGACCTCGCGATGGGTCCAGGGGCCGTCCGGTCGTACTACTGAGGCAGGTGTGGCGGGGTCCGTCATGACGACGAGCGTGCCACAGCTTCGATGGCCTCCGGGACACGGTCCTGCGTCAGCTCCGGCCGCGGATGCGGCTTGGCCTTCTGCAGGACGCTCGCCGACTCCTTCATCGACGCGGCGGTCTTCTGCGCGCCGCCGCCCTTCTTCGCCTTCTTCGCGAAGACCACGCCGATCAGCGCCAGCAGGCCCGCGATGAGCACGTTCGCCGCGAAGGACAGCAGGAAGCAGACCGCCATGTTCCAGTCGCTCCAGGTACGGATGCCGTACGCCAGGGCGAAGTTCAGCATCGGCAGGGAGAACACCAGCACCCCGCCCGCCACCATGAACGCGCCGCCGCTCGTCGCGCCGCGCTTCACGTCCCGCTTGAGCTGCGCCTTGGCCAGCGCGATCTCGTCGTGCACCAGCGCGGACATCTCGGTCGTCGCCGAGGCGAACAACTGGCCGATGCTGCGTTCGGCGCCGACCGGGCTGCCGTCGGGTGCGCTCATCGCGTTCTCCCTGAATCTGCCGTGTGCCCGACTGGGAAGTCCTGGGCCGGAAAGTCTTTTGTACCGTCCCGTCAGATCATGCCCGACGGTCGTCCTCCTCGCCTGCCCCGCCCGCCACTTCGGCAAGCCCTGTTCGCTCGGCTGCCTTGAGTTCGGCGATCCTGCGGTGCTCGGCGGCCTTGCTCTCATGGATGGCGGCCATACGGAGGTGGTACGCCGGGTCGTCCTCCTCGTAGATGTCCGGGATGCCGTCGAGGTCGTCGTCGCGCTCCTCGGCCTCGACCATCCGGCGGTACTTGGCGTTCCGGATCTTCAGCAGCACGGTGGCGAGGGCCGCAGCGATGAGCGAGCCCGTCAGCACGGCCGCCTTGACCTCGCCCGTGAGCGCCGCGTCCCCGTCGAAGGCCAGCTCACCGATGAGCAGCGACACCGTGAAGCCGATGCCGGCCAGGGTGGCGACCGCGAAGACGTCCGCCCACTCCAGGTCGTCGCTGAGCGAGGCGCGGGTGAAGCGTGCCGTCAGCCAGGTCCCGCCGAAGATGCCGAGCGCCTTGCCGACGACGAGACCGAGGACCACGCCGAGCGTCTCGGGCTTGGTGAACACATCGCCGAGCGCGCCGCCGGACACGGAGACACCGGCGCTGAACAGGGCGAACAGCGGTACGGCCAACCCCGCCGAGAGTGGACGTACGAGATGCTCGATGTGCTCGCCGGGCGAGTGCTCCTCGCCCTCGCGAGCGGTGCAGCGCAGCATCAGGCCCATCGCGACGCCCGCGATGGTGGCGTGCACACCGCTGTTGTACATCAGGCCCCAGATGACGAGCGCGAGCGGCACGTACACGTACCAGCCGCGTACGCCCTTGCGCAGCAGCAGCCAGAAGACGACCAGACCGATCACCGCGCCGCCCAGGGCGGCGAAGTCGATGTCCGCGGTGAAGAACACCGCGATGATCAGGATCGCGAAGAGGTCGTCGACGACGGCGAGGGTGAGCAGGAAGGCGCGCAGCGAGCTGGGGAGGGAGGTGCCGATGACCGCGAGCACGGCGAGGGCGAAGGCGATGTCGGTCGCGGTCGGGACCGCCCAGCCGTCGAGCGAGCCGCCGCCGGTGAGGTTGGTCAGGACGTAGACGAGGGCTGGTACGGCCATGCCGCACAGGGCCGCGACGACCGGCAGCGCGGCCGCCTTGGGGTCCTTGAGGTCACCGGCGACCAGCTCGCGCTTGAGTTCGATGCCGGCGACGAAGAAGAAGATCGCGAGGAGTCCGTCGGCCGCCCAGTGCGCGATCGAGAGGTTCAGGCCGAGAGCCTCGGGGCCGAGGTGGAAGTGGCTGACGCTCTCGTAGCTGTCGTGCAGCGCCGGGACGTTCACCCAGATCAGCGCGGCGACCGCGGCGACGAGGAGCAGGACACCGCCGACGGTCTCGGTGCGCAGCGCGTCCGCCACGAAGGTCCGTTCCGGCAGGGAGAGCCGTCCGAGGACCTTGCGGGTGGGGGTGGTGCGGGGCGCGGCCATCGGTGGACCTCCGGTCGGTGGGTAGGGCGGAGCTGCTCGCCGACCAGACTTCCCGGCACACCTATGGGGTCACGCTTGTTTTCCTTAGTTTACCTAAAAGGGGCGCCCGGCGCGTTCTCGCGCCGGGCGCCCCTTCTGGCGGGCTCGGTGGCTCAGTCCTCGCTGGGCGCGGCCGGCAGCTTCGCCTGGATGAGGTCCATGACCGTGGAGTCGGTCAGGGTGGTGACGTCTCCCAGCTGACGGTTCTCGGCGACGTCCCGCAGCAGGCGGCGCATGATCTTGCCGGAGCGGGTCTTGGGCAGCTCGGCCACCGGGAGGACCCGCTTGGGCTTGGCGATCGGGCCGAGGGTGGCGCCGACGTGGTTGCGCAGGTCGTTGACGAGGTTCTCGTCCTCGGCGTTCGCCGTACCGCGCAGGATCACGAAGGCGACGATGGCCTGACCGGTGGTCTCGTCGGCGGCACCGACGACGGCGGCCTCGGCGACGGAGGGGTGCGAGACGAGCGCCGACTCGACCTCCGTCGTGGAGATGTTGTGCCCGGAGACGAGCATGACGTCGTCCACGCGCCCGAGGAGCCAGATGTCCCCGTCGTCGTCCTTCTTCGCCCCGTCACCGGCGAAGTACCTGCCCTCGAAGCGCGACCAGTACGTGTCGAGGAACCGCTGGTCGTCGCCCCAGATGGTGCGCAGCATGGAGGGCCACGGCTCGGTGAGGACGAGGTATCCGCCACCGCCGTTGGGAACTTCCTGAGCCTCGTCGTCGACGACGGTCGCGGCGATGCCGGGCAGCGGGGTCTGCGCGGAGCCCGGCTTGGTCTCGGTGACACCGGGCAGCGGCGAGATCATCATCGCGCCGGTCTCGGTCTGCCACCAGGTGTCGACGATCGGCGTCCGGTCGGCACCGATGTGCTTGCGGTACCAGATCCATGCCTCGGGGTTGATGGGCTCACCCACGGAACCGAGGACGCGCAACGACGACAGGTCGAACTTCGCGGGGATGTCGTCGCCCCACTTCATGAACGTACGGATGGCGGTGGGCGCCGTGTACAGGATGGTGACCCCGTACTTCTGGATGATCTCCCAGAACCGGCCCTGGTGCGGGGTGTCCGGCGTGCCCTCGTACATGACCTGGGTGGCGCCGTTGGCGAGCGGCCCGTAGACGATGTACGAGTGCCCGGTGACCCAGCCGACGTCGGCCGTGCACCAGTAGACGTCGGTCTCCGGCTTGAGGTCGAAGACGGCGTGGTGGGTGTACGCGGTCTGGGTGAGGTAGCCGCCGGAGGTGTGCAGGATGCCCTTCGGCTTACCCGTCGTACCCGACGTGTAGAGGATGAAGAGCGGCTGCTCGGCGCCGAAGGCCTCGGGGGCGTGCTCGGCGGACTGCCGGTCGACGATCTCGTGCCACCAGACGTCACGGCTGTCGTTCCAGGCGACGTCCTGGCCGGTACGGCGGACCACGAGCACGTGTTCGACATTGCCCGCCTTGTCGGCGGCCTCGTCGACGGCCGGCTTGAGCGCCGACGGCTTGCCGCGGCGGTAGCCACCGTCGGAGGTGATGACGACCTTGGCGTCGGCGTCCTGGATACGCGTGGCGAGCGCGTCCGCGGAGAAGCCGCCGAAGACGACGGAGTGCGCGGCGCCGATGCGGGCGCAGGCCAGCATCGCGACGGCCGTCTCCGGGATCATCGGCATGTAGACGGCGACCCGGTCGCCCTTCTGAACCCCCAGCTCCAGCAGGGCGTTCGCGGCCTTGGAGACCTCGTCCTTCAGCTCGGCGTAGGTGATCACGCGGCTGTCGCCGGGCTCGCCCTCGAAGTGGATGGCGACCCGGTCGCCGTTCCCCGCCTCGACATGCCGGTCGACGCAGTTGTACGCGACATTGAGCTCGCCGTCCTTGAACCACTTGGCGAACGGCGGGTTCGACCAGTCCAGCGTCTCCGTCGGCTCGGTGGCCCAGCTCAGTCGGCGGGCCTGCTCGGCCCAGAAACCGAGCCGGTCAGCCTTGGCCTGCTCGTACGCCTCCGCCGTGACATTGGCGTTCGCTGCCAGGTCTGCGGGCGGCGCGAACCTGCGCTCTTCCTTGAGCAGGTTGGCCAGGCTTTCGTTGCTCACGACATCTCCCTTGCGATGTTTTGCCGGGGCGGCCGTTGTGTCCCAGGCCACAGCTCATCAGACCGGAGGGTGCGCTGACAAGGGCCGATGGAAAATTGGTTTAGACCTGTGGGTGCCGGGTCCGGCAGCCGGCGTCATCCGTACCCACGTACGCCGACCAGGCAGAGTTCATGTCCTGTAACGCCTTTCACACTCCCGCCCAAGTACGGGTGAAGCGCCATCGACGACGAGGGGAGACCGAGTGGAAGGGATACGGGGCGGGCCGGCTGCGGCGGCTCGCGACCCACAGCTCTTCGAAGAGTTCTACCGGCGCCATGCGGACACCATGACGTCTTTCGTGGCCCGGCGTGTCGCGGATCCGCACACCGTGGCCGACCTGACCGCCGAGATCTTCCTGGCGGTCCTGGACTCCGCCCACACCTACCGCCCCGGCCGGGGCAGCGAGACGGCATGGCTCTACGGCATCGCCCGCAACGTCGTCTCCTCGGAACGCCGGCGCGTGGCCCGCGAGACCGCACGCGACCGCCGTATCTCGGGCCGCCGGCTCCTGGAGCCCGACGACATCGCCCGCCTCGAGGACAAGCTCGACGCGGAGAGCCCGGGCCGCCGTGCCCTCGCCGCTCTGGAACGGCTCCCCGCGGGGGAGCGAGCCGTCCTGGAGCTGGTCGCGGTCGACCAGCTCACGGTCGCGGAGGCCGCCACCGCGCTGGGAATCAGCCAGGTCGCGGCACGGGTACGGCTGCACCGGGCGCGCAAGTCGCTGCGCGGGGCGGCGGATTCGCCGGGTGCGGATCTGCGGGGGACATCACTTTCTTGTGTCACCGGGGGAGAGGCATGACGATGAAGACGACGTTCGAGGACCGGCTGCTGGCCGAGTTGCAGGGCGAGATCGAGCGACGGGAGGCCGACTCCTCGGTGCCCGCCGCGCCGCGCCGCGTGTTCACGGGCCGTCGGCTCGCCCTCGCCGCAGCGGCCTGTGCGGTGGCCGCGCTCGCGGTGGTGCTGGTGCCGGGCTCGCCGGCCGACTCACCGGCGTACGCGGTGGAGCACAACGGCGACGGCAGCGTCACGCTCACCCTCAAGGACCTGGAGCCGACGCTCGAGTCCCAGCACGAGCTCGCCGAGCGGCTGCGCCCGAACGGCATCCACGTGGACATCCAGAACCTCGACGCCCGCCACGTGTGCCGGCAGCCCCGCGGTGAACAGCTCCCGGCGGGCAAGCCCGTCCACCCCGGGGAGGCGTGGAGGATCACGCTCCATCGTGGTGACTCCGTGGCCTTCGAGAACCACGAGGACACCGGCGGCAAGACGTGGGCCCTGGCCTTCTACGCGGTCAAGGGCAAGATCGAGCCCTGCGTGCAGACGGAGACCACCAAGGACTTCTTGGAGGTGACGGCCTCCCCCTCGTCCGTCGGGCGATGACCCGTACGGGGCGGGCGGCCACGGGAACCGGGGCCGCCCGCCCCTCCGTCACGCCGACAGATCCGCCGCCTCCACATGGTCGAACAGCTCGTCCCCGCTCACCCCGGTGAGCAGATACGCCTGCGCCTCGCCCACGTGGAAGTACATCCCGTGCAGCTCCAACTCCCGCTTCCGCAGCGCCCGCACCACCGAATCGTGCGCGCTCAGATGCTCCAGCTGCTGGACCACGTTGGTGAGAGACAGCTGCTCGACCGCGTCCGCGGGCGCCCGTCCGGCGAGGCGGGCCCATGGACGGCTGTCGTCGGCCATGCGCTCCAGGCTCGGCAGCCCGTGCCGCAGCCACCGCTTGAGCGGCGTCTGCGCGCCCCCGGGCTCGGAGTTGAGCAGCGCCTGCATGGCTCCGCACCCCGAGTGCCCGCACACCGTGATGGACCGCACCTTCAGTACGTCCACCGCGTACTCGATCGCGGCCGCCACCGAGTCGTCGCCGCTCTCCTCGCCGGGCATCGGAACCAGGTTGCCCACATTGCGCACCACGAACAGGTCGCCCGGGCCACTGGAGGTGATCATCGAGGTGACCAGCCGTGAGTCGGCACAGGTGAGGAAGAGCTGCGCCGGGCGCTGCCCCTCACGGGCCAGCCGGGCCAGCTCGCCCCGCACCAGCGGGGCGGTGTTGCGCTGGAACGCGCTGATGCCGCGCGCCAGTTCATGCCCGCTGGGACTGGACGGACCGGTCCTGCCCGTCTTGACGAGGCCCTCGGAGTCGCTCGGGTGCCCGCCGGGCCGGGGCGCGGACCGCGGGTCCTCGCACTGGTGGTTGCGCCAGGGCGTCCAGGGGCGGCAGCGGCAACCCGCCGAGGCGGTGCGATCGGTGAACCCGGCGCCGGCCCCGCTTCCGCTCCCGACCCCGAGGGCGGTGTGAGCGTCGGGGACATCTCCCGGCTCGGCGATCCGGACCCCGGCGCGGCGGCCGGTCAGCTCGACGGTGCCGCCCTGCGCGGTGTGCGTGTTCTGCCAGTCCTGCAGTGCCTCGAACGCCGCGTGGTCCATGAACGAGCCGTCCAGCTCGACGACGACCTGGGCGCCTTGGGGCACGAGATGCAGCGCCCGGCTGAGGCGGGGTACGGCGAGGAACGTCAACTGCCCTCGTACGTGGACGTGATGGACTCCTTCCTGCTCGTCGTGGGTGATGCGGGTGCGGGCGAGGCGGTGCAGGGCGACGGCGACGGCCACGGCGATGCCGAGCACGACGCCCTCCAGGACACCGAGGAACACCACGCCGAGGGTGGTGACGGCGTAGACCAGGACCTCTCGGTGGCGGGTCACCGTGCGGATGTGGTGCAGGGACACCATCTGGATGCCGACGGCCATCACCAGGGCGGCGAGCGAGGCGAGCGGGATGAGCTCGAGCACCGGGACCATCAGCAGCGCGGCGATCACTACGAGAACGCCGTGCAGCATCGTGGAGTTCCGGCTCACGGCTCCCGCGTGCACATTCGCCGCACTGCGCACGGCGACACCGGCGACCGGGAGCCCGCCGAGCGACCCGGAGACGATGTTGGCGGCGCCCTGGCCGAGCAGTTCACGGTCCAGCCTGGAGCGTCTGACGCGGGCGGTCAGTCCGGGACGGCCGGCGGCCATCTTGTCCACGGCGACCGCGCCGAGCAGCGACTGCACGCTGCACACCAGCGTGGTGGTCAGCACGGCGGCGACCAGGCCGAGCACGGGACCTTCGGGGAGTCCGGCGAGGGCGTGGCTGCTCCACGAGGGCAGGTCGACCCTGGGCAGCGTCAGCCCGGCGAGCGCGGCGGTCGCGCTGGCCCCGGCGACGGCGACGAGCGCGGCCGGGATCTTGCGCAGCAGACGGCCGGTCCGGCCGGGGATGCGGGGCCAGAGCAGCAGCAGGGCCAGGGTCAGCGCGCTCACGGACACGGCGGCGGGACGCACCTGGGCCAACTGGGCGGGCAGCGACTGGAGGTTGGCCAGGACGGAGCTCTGCGGGGTGCCGCCGAGGACGATGTGCAGCTGGGCGACGGCGATGGTGACGCCGATACCGGCGAGCATGCCGTGCACGATGGCGGGGCTGACGGCGAGCGCGCTGCGCGCCACGCGCAGGCAGCCCAGGCCCAGTTGGGCGAGGCCCGCGAGGACCGTGATGGCGCAGGTCGTACGCCAGCCGTAGCGGTGGATCAGGTCGGCGGTGACGACCGTGAGTCCGGCCGCGGGACCGCTCACCTGGAGCGGGGAGCCGCCGAGCCAGCCGGCGACGAGTCCTCCCACGGCGGCGGCGACGAGGCCGGCCTGGAGGGGCGCGCCGGTGGCGAGGGCGATGCCGAGGGACAGGGGCAGGGCGATCAGGAAGACCGCGATCGAGGCCGACACGTCGGCGCCCGCGACGCGGAAGCGGCGGGGCCGGGACGGCGGTGGGCTGTGGGGTCGGTGGATGCGCTTGGTCCGACTCGAATCGGTGGCGCGGGTGGGGACGCAGGCGGACATAGTTCCCGTCTCCTCCGGGGCAGCGCGGTCGCGGAACAGGTGGTCCCCCGCCATGGCGGGGGGTCGGGTCGCGGCCGTGGGTCACGGCGTGCAGCGGCGGGATGCATCAACGCTCGGTAAACGAATCGTAATTCAGAGTAAAGGCCAGGCATAGACTTTTCTGGCAAATGGCGCAATAAGTCACTCATCAGGGTGATGCAGATATTTCATCGGCTTGTCGTACTAATTCATTCCGGACCTCGTGCGAGCTTGACGGCGCTGTCGTTGGCCCCGAGAGAAGGAAGTAGGTGGGCGGAACATGGCCGCCACCCAGAGGATCGCCGCGGGCGCCGTGGTCGCCGCGCTCTGTGCCGCGTCGCTCGCCGGTTGCGCGCTCGGCACCGACGGTGCCGAGGAAGGGGCCGCCGGCCCGCAGAAGGCGAAGCCGGCCCAGGCGCCGCCCAAGAGCGCGGTCCGCCTGATCGGAGACGGCTCCACCGCGTTCACCGGGGCGCAGCCCCACCTGCCCAGACCCGAGCGCATGAAGCCCGGTCAGAAGCCCCCGCAGTTCGTGGTGTTCTCCTGGGACGGCGCGGGCGAGGACTCCCAGAAGCTGTTCTCCCACTTCCGCAAGGTCGCCAAGGCGAACAACGCGACGATGACGTACTTCCTCAGCGGCGTGTACATGCTCCCCGAGGACAAGCGCGACCTCTACAAGCCCCCGCAGCACTCCCCGGGCCGCTCCGACATCGGCTTCAACGACGAGAAGGGCATCGCCGAGACCGTCAAGCAGCTGCGCGGGGCGTGGCTGGAGGGCAGCGAGATCGGCACCCACTTCAACGGCCACTTCTGCGGCAGCGGCGGCGGGGTCGGCCAGTGGTCCGTCGAGGAGTGGAAGGACGAGATCGCCCAGGCGAAGCAGTTCGTGAAGTCCTGGAAGACCACCACAGGCCTGAAGAACGCGAGCCCGCTGCCCTTCGACTACGACAAGGAGCTCATCGGCGCCCGCACGCCCTGCCTCGAGGGCCAGAAGAACTTCATGAAGGCCGCCCGTGAACTGGGCTTCCGCTACGACACCAGCGGCGTCAACGACCAGCTCTGGCCCAAGAAGAAGGAAGGTCTGTGGGACCTCTCGATGCAGCTGGTGCCGTTCTCAGGGCACTCCTTCGAGCAGCTCACCATGGACTACAACTTCGCCGTGAACCAGTCGGGCACGATGTACGGCGACCCGAACAAGCACGAGTTCTGGGGCGACCAGATGCGTGACAGCCTGCTCAAGGGCTTCCACCGGGCCTACGACGGCAACCGCGCGCCCCTGATCATCGGCAACCACTTCGAGTCCTGGAACGGCGGCACCTACATGCGTGCCGTAGAGGAGACCATCGAACAGGTCTGCAACAAGCCCGACGTGCGCTGTGTCTCCTTCCGGCAGCTCGCCGACTGGCTGGACGCCCAGGACCCGCAGGCCCTGGCCAAGATGCGGACCCTCGGCGTCGGCGAGGCCCCGAAGCAGAGCTGGGCGTCCTTCCTCTCGGGCCGCCCCGCCCCGGCCCCGAAGGGCGTGCCCGGAGCGCCGGCGGCCAAGCCGTGAGCCACAGACGGTGAGCCGCGCGTGGTGAGCCCCGGGCGGTGAGCCGTCAGGCGTTCACCACGACGCTCTCGCTCAGTACGAACCCGGGGTCGACCTGCGCCGCCAGGTCGGCCCCGGTGCGCTCATTGCCCCAGGACTGGGCGTTCTTCAGGTGGAAGTGCACCATCTGGCGTGTGTAGTGCTCCCAGTCGCGCAGGTCGTACGTCGCGTCGACCGCGCTCTGCAACCGGCGCAGGGAGCTGCGGTTGACGTCCTCCAGTAGCTCGAACCGGGGTGGCCGGCCCTTCTCCATGGAGCGCACCCAGTCCGAGTGCCCGACCGTCACCAGCAGGTCGTCCCCGACCTCGGCGCGGAGGAAGTCGAGGTCGTCCTGCCCCTGCACCTTGTTGCCGACGACCTTCAGGGCGACGCCGAAGTCGCGGGCGTACTCCTTGTACTGGCGATAGACGGAGACTCCCTTCCGGGTCGGCTCGGCGACGAGGAACGTGATGTCGAAGCGGGTGAACATGCCGGAGGCGAAGGAGTCCGAGCCCGCGGTCATGTCCACCACGACGTACTCGTCACGCCCGTCCACCAGGTGGTTCAGGCACAGCTCCACCGCTCCCGTTTTGGAGTGGTAGCAGGCGACCCCCAGGTCGGCGTCCGTGAAGGGGCCGGTGACCATCAAACGGACGGTGCCGCCGTCGAGTTCCACCGGCCGGGCGCAGGCGTCGTACACCGGATTGTCCTCGTGCACCCGCAGCAGTCGTGAGCCCTCGCCCGGCGGGGTCGTCTTGATCATCGTCTCGGTGGTGGCGATGCGCGGGTTGGCGCCGCGCAGGTAGTCCTTGATCAGCGGCAGCCGCTCGCCCATCGCGGGCAGTGCCGCGGCGGCCGCCTCGTCGAGACCGAGGGCGGCGCCCAGGTGCTGGTTGATGTCGGCGTCGACGGCGACGACGGGTGCCCCGGTGGTGGCGAGATGGCGGATGAACAGGGACGACAGCGTGGTCTTGCCGCTGCCGCCCTTCCCGACGAAAGCAATTTTCATGTTCACGAAGGGTAGTGGTGCGATAGCTGTACGTGGCAGGCGTGCGTGAAGAAGACCACTCCTTCGTGGGGTGTGCGCCGCCGTTGCGTAATGTCGTACTCATGAGTACGACAGGCGCGACCGCCGATCCGCTCGCCGCCCTGGGCTCCCTGCCCGGCGTGGCCGACTCCGTGGAGTCCGTGCGCAAGGCCGTGGACCGGGTCTACGGGCACCGGATCATGCGGCGCCGCAGCACCGCGATCACGTCCGAGGCGGCCCTGCGCGGCGCCCGCGGCTCCGCGGCGCTGTCCGGCGCCGACTGGGCCCTCGAAGAGGTGCGTCGCCGCTCCGACTTCAGCGGCGACGACGAGGCGCGCGTCGTGGGCGCGGCCCTGAGGCTGACCGCCGAGGCGGGCCAACTGCTGTCCATCTGGCGGCAGTCGCCCCTGCGCGTCCTGGCCCGCCTGCACCTGGTGGCGGCCGCGACCAACGGCGACGAGGTCGGGCGCCCGCGTCAGGCGGGCGAGTCGGTCGAGGAGCCGTCGATCGAACTCGCGGCGCCCGAGGCGAGGGAGGTGCACGGCCGGCTGGAGGGCCTGTCCGAGCTGATCGTCGCGGGCGGTTCCGCCCCGGCCCTGGTGACGGCGGCCGTCGTGCACGGCGAGATCCTCGCCCTGCGGCCCTTCACCTCTCACAACGGTCTCATCGCGCGCACGGCCGAACGCATCGTCCTGATCGGCAGCGGCCTCGACCCGAAGTCCATCTGCCCGGCGGAGGTCGGCCATGCCGAGCTGGGCCGCGCCGCCTACCTGGCAGCGCTGGACGGCTATGTCTCCGGAACCCCGGAGGGCATGGCCGCCTGGATCGCGCACTGCGGCAAGGCGGTCGTGCTCGGGGCGCGCGAGTCGACGGCGGTGTGCGAGGCGCTGCAGCGCGGAGCGGCATAACTGTAGTTACAGAAATGGCCCTCCACGGGGAGGGCCTGAACAGGGTTGCGGCGGTACGAAGACTCGTACCGCCGCTGGCATGTTCACCGGGTTACCAAGCGTCCTCGAAATATTGCCCATCAGGTCGGGACTTTGCCCGTCACCTGGTGCGGCTGGCCCGTAATCGACGGGTCGACGTCGCGTGGGTGCCCAATTCTCATGCGCGGTCCGTGGGGCCAAATGCGTTATTAAGGTGATCCTTTCGGATGTCCTTGGTCTCGCGGGCCGTTGACTCCTTTGTACTCCAGGACCCGGGCAAGCGGAAGTCCTGGCTGCAGTTCTTTACTTTTACTCTCAAAAAGTCACTAAACGGGCATCTTGCACGTCAGAGAACCGTCGCCCGGCGCCGACTGGCGTACCAGACGAGGCCCGCGGTGGCCGCCGCCGCTCCTATGGCCGCCGCCGCGACGAGCGCCGGGCGGGACGGTGCGGAGAACGCGGGGAGCCGCTGCTTGAGCCGGACCGGCCGGTGGAAATCGAGAATCGGCCACCCGCGCGCGAGTGCCTCGCGGCGCAGTGCGCGGTCCGGGTTCACGGCATGGGGGTGACCGACGGACTGGAGCATCGGCAGATCGGTCGCCGAGTCGCTGTACGCGTAACAGCGCTCCAGGTCATATCCCTCGGACTCGGCCAGCTCCTTGACCGCCTCGGCCTTGGTCGGGCCGTACGCGTAGTACTCCACCTCGCCGGTGAAGCAGCCGTCCTCGCCCACGACCATCCGGGTCGCCACCACCCGGTCCGCGCCGAGCAGTTCGCCGATCGGCTCGACCACCTCGGCGCCCGACGTGGACACGATCACGACGTCGCGGCCGGCGGTGTGGTGCTCCTCGATGAGGGAGGCGGCCTCGTCGTAGATGATCGGGTCGATCAGGTCGTGAAGGGTCTCGGCCACGATCTCCTTCACCTGTTGGACGTTCCAGCCGCGCACGAGTGCCGAGAGGTACTCGCGGGTCCGTTCCATCTGGTCGTGGTCCATACCGCCCACGAGGAAGACGAACTGGGCATACGCGGTACGCAAGGCGGCCCTGCGGTTGATCAGACCGCCTTGGTAGAACGACTTGCTGAAGGTGAGCGTGCTCGACTTCGCAATGACCGTCTTGTCCAGGTCAAAGAAGGCCGCTGTGCGGGGCAAGGAGTGGTTTTCCACGCCCCTGAGCATAGGCGCAGCCCATTCGGCGTAAGGTGGGGCGCGTGGGTTTGCCTGAGAAGGCTCTCGGGTACACCATGGAAGTCACGGATCGTTCGCGACCGTGCTAACCCGGCCCGGCTCCTCCCCCCCCGAGTCGGCCGTGGAGACGACCCCCACTCTCCCCCCCGGTGGGGGTCGTCGCACGTCCGGGTGCGTTTTTCCCCTTCCTTCTGTGTCCCAGTACGGCTCTACGGCCGTGTCGAGGCGGCTGCGGCCGCCTCTTTCGCATGCCCATGATCCGTCACTGTGCGTAGCTGTCGCACTGCGCTGCGGAAGTCGCACACATGGCAGTGCGGAGGGCGCCGGGATGGGTGACGGCGATATCCACAACGGCTGAGTTGTCCACAGTTATCGATCAAGATCCACAAGATTTCCGGCATCGCTGCACCGTGATTCCAGCGCGGCCCGCCGGCACCGACTCGGTGGCTGGTTCCGGTTAGTCGGCCGCGTTTGGCCGGTTCGTATCGGCCGTTCATATGAAGGCCGGTCGCCGGTTCTTCACACGTTCGGGAATCGCGGGGCCCTGGAGGCTCTCGCGAGACGCAGCGAAGGGGGATGGAAAACGTGGCCGCAGCCGTCACACACGATCCGCCGCCCGCCGCCGGAGGGCGACAGGGCGAGCCGTTGATCGTCACCGAGGACCCGGTGCTCCTCGACGACCTGCTGCGCCTGTGCGCGGCGGCCGGCGCCACACCCGAGGTCCACCCGGGGGTGCCGGAACCGAGAGGCCGCTGGGAGGCCGCACCGCTCGTCCTGGTCGGCGACGACGCCGCGCGGCGCGTGCGCGGAGCCGCCCGCAGAGGCGGAGTGGTCCTCGTCGGACGGGACCAGGACGACTCCGGGGTCTGGCGCCGGGCCGTCGAGATCGGCGCCGACCATGTCCTGATGCTGCCCGACGGGGAGCAGTGGCTGGTCGACCGGATCGCCGATGTCGCCGAGGGCGTCGGCCGGCCCGCCCTCACCGTCGGCGTCATCGGCGGCCGCGGCGGGGCCGGGGCATCCACTCTCGCGTGCGCCCTCGCCGTCACCTCCGCGCGGGAGGGACTGCGCACCCTGCTCGTGGACGCCGATCCGCTGGGCGGCGGACTCGACGTACTCCTCGGTGGCGAGACCGCCGAGGGGCTGCGCTGGCCCGCGTTCGCCGCCTCGCGCGGCCGGGTCGGCGGCGGTGCCCTGGAGGAGTCGCTGCCTCAGCTGCACTCCCTGCGGGTCCTCAGCTGGGACCGCGGTGACTGCGTCGCCGTCCCGCCGCAGGCCGTCCGCGCGGTGCTCGCCGCGGCCCGCCGCCGGGGCGGCACGGTCGTCGTCGATCTGCCGCGCCGTATCGACGACGGCATCGCCGAGACCCTCGCCCAGCTCGACCTCGGCATCCTCGTGGTCCCCGCCGAACTCCGCGCCGTCGCGGCGGCCGGGCGGGTGGCCTCCGCCGTGGGCATGGTCGTACGCGATCTGCGCGTGGCGGTCCGAGGGCCGCATGCGCCCGGGCTCGACGACCGGGAGGTGGCGCGACTGCTCGGACTGCCGCTGGTGGGCGAGGTCCCCCTGGAAGCGGAGCTGCTGCGGCCTCATGAGAGCAGGACGCCGCCGGGAACCGGGCGGGGGCCGCTGGCGCGGTTCTGCAAGGAGTTCTGGGAGCGGGCGTTGGTGGAGGCGGCATGAGTACCTACTCCGACGAGGTGGGCCGGGCGTTGTTCGGGGCAGGGCGGGCCGAGGGCTCGCTGGCGGCCACGGCCGGTACGGCATCCGCGGTGGGGCGCTCGGGCGGGACGGACATGTCCCCGCACCTGCTCGACGGCGTACGGCAGTGGCTCGCCGAGAGCGGGGCCGAGCCGACGCCCGCGCGGGTGGCACAGGCGCTGCGCGAGCAGGGGCGGGTACTCGGTGACGCCGAAGTCCTCGGGGCGGCCGAGCGGTTGCGCTCCGAGCTGGTCGGCAGCGGCCCGCTGGAGCCGCTGCTCGCCGACCCTCGTGTGACCGATGTGCTCGTGTCGGCACCGGACCGGGTCTGGGTGGACCGGGGCGGCGGGCTCGAACTCACCACCGTCGCGTTCCCCGACGCCGCCGCCGTACGACGGCTCGCGCAGCGTCTGGCCGCGGTGGCCGGACGTCGGCTGGACGACGCGCGGCCCTGGGCGGACGCCCGGCTGCCCGACGGGACACGGCTGCACGCGGTGCTGCCGCCGGTGGCCGTCGACTGCACCTGTCTGTCGCTGCGGGTCGTACGGCCGCGCGCGTTCACGCTCGACGAGCTGATGGTGGCGGGCACCGTGCCGCCGGGCGGGGACCGGGTACTGCGGGCGTTGATCGAAGCACGGCTGTCGTTCCTGATCAGCGGTGGGACGGGCAGTGGCAAGACCACGCTGCTGAGCGCCTTGCTGGGGCTCGTCGGGCCGGGCGAACGGATCGTGCTGGCCGAGGACTCCGCGGAGCTGCGGCCGGACCATCCGCACGTCGTACGACTGGAGAGCAGACCCGCCAACCAGGAGGGCGCGGGCCTGGTCTCGCTCGAGGACCTGGTGCGGCAGGCGCTGCGGATGAGGCCCGACCGGCTGGTGGTGGGCGAGGTACGTGGGCCTGAAGTGGTGCATCTGCTGGCCGCGTTGAACACGGGGCACGAGGGCGGCTGCGGAACGGTCCATGCCAACGCGGCGGCCGATGTCCCGGCCCGGCTGGAGGCGCTCGGCACGGCGGCCGGACTCGACCGGGCCGCGCTGCACAGCCAGTTGGCGGCCGCGCTGTCCGTCGTCCTGCACCTCGCCCGTGACCGGAACGGGCGGCGGCGGATCGCCGAGGTGCATGTGCTGGAGCGGGATCCGTCGGGACTGGTGCGGACGGTGCCGGCGCTGCGGTGGGGCGCGGAGGCGTTCGTGTACGAGCGGGGGTGGGAGCGGCTGCGAGGGCTGCTCGGCGCCGCGGGCCGACAGGGGGCGTGGTGATGGGTGAGGTGTCGACGGGGGCGGCGCTGGTGTGTGCCGGGGCGGCGGTCTGGCTTTCGGTCGGGTGGCGTTCCGGGGCGCGCCGAGCGGAGTTGCTGCTCGCGGGGGCCGGCGGGGCGGTCGGGACCGGGCCGTCGGCCTGGCGGCAACTGGCCGGTGGATTGAGGCGGCTGGGGAGCGAGTGGTGGTCGGTGGCGGCCGGACTGGTGCTGGCCGTGCTGGGGGCCTCGGTGCTGCCGCTCGTCGCGGGCGCGGCCGGGGTGCCGTTGCTGCGGCGGGTGCGGTTGGCGCGCGAGGCGCGGCGGGCCCGGGAGCGCCGAGGGGACGCGGTCATCGCGTTGTGCGGGGCGCTCGCCGGAGAGGTGCGGGCCGGACGGCAGCCGGGTGAGGCCCTGTTGGGTGCCGCGCGCGACTCCGTGGGGCTGGGGGAGGCGCAGCCGGCGGTGCTGGCGGCCGCGCGGTTCGGCGGGGACGTACCGGGTGCGCTCGCGGGCGCCGCACGGCAGCCGGGGGCCGAGGGGCTGCTGGGCCTCGCGGTGTGCTGGCGGGTCGCGGTGGACCGGGGAGCGGGGCTCGCGGCCGGACTCGAACGGCTCGAGGCGGCGTTGCGCGCGGAGCGGGACCAACGTGCCGATCTGCGTGCCCAGTTGGCGGGCGCCCGCTCCACGACGGTGATGCTCGCCGGGCTCCCCGCCCTCGGACTGCTCCTCGGCACGGCCCTCGGCTCCGACCCGCTCCACGTCCTGCTGCACACCGGGCCCGGTCTGGTCTGCCTGGTGATCGGCGGCCTGCTGGAGGGGGCGGGGATGTGGTGGGCGGCGCGGATCGTGCGGGGAGCGGAAGCGGTGTGAGGGCGGAATCGGTACGGGGTTCGGAAAGGCAGGCGCTGTGAGTGCGGAAGTTGTCCACAGGCTGGGGGTGATCGCGGGAGCCGTGATGGTGCTCGCGTGGCTCGCTCGGTGGGTGGAGGGGATGCGGCGGGAGCGGCGGCTTCGACGGCGGCTGACTCGACTGGTGACCCGGGAGACAGTGCCGGGCCGACCGCGGGGTGAGGTGCGGAAGGCCGTGCGGCGGTGGTCGCCCTCGCTGGGCGCGGTGGCCGGCGGGTGGGTGCTGGTCGGTGGGGTCGCCGGTGTCGTGGTGGGGCTGGTCGTCGCGGCGGGGCTGTGGTGGTGGCGGGGCCGGCAGGGTGCCGAGGAGGCGGGGGAGTCGTACGACGTCGCGGAGGCAGCTCGCCAACTCCCGCTCGCCGCCGATCTGCTGGCGGCCTGTATCGCGGCCGGCGCCGGTCCGGTGATCGCGGCGCGGGCGGTGGGCGAGGCGCTGGGCGGGCCGGTCGGGGAGGGGCTCGCGCGGGGCGCGGCGGAGGTACGGCTGGGCGGTCCGCCCGGCGAGGCATGGCGCCGGCTGGCCTCGATGCCGGGTGCCGGTCCGCTGGCGCGGTTGCTGGAGCGGGCCGACGTGTCCGGGCTCCCGGCGGCCGTACCGGTCGCACGGCTCGCCGCGGAGGCCCGCGCCGAGTGGGCGCGCACCGCGACGGCACGGGCCCGGCGGGCGGCGGTCATGGTGACCGCGCCGGTGGGGCTGTGCTTCCTGCCCGCGTTCATCGCGGTCGGTGTGCTGCCCGTGGTGATCGGCCTGGCCGACGGGGTGTTGGGAGGGGGTGGCGGATGACGGGACGGATCCGGACCGACAGCAAGTGATCGAACGACAGCAGTCAACAGGACCGATCTACACGGGGGTTGAGATGTACAAGGCGGTGCGGGCACGGGTGCGTGCCCTGGTGTGCGGGGCGCGTGCGGCGCGGAGGGACGCGGGGATGGTCACGTCCGAGTACGCGATGGGGATCATCGCGGCGGTGGCGTTCGCGGCCGTCCTCTACAAGGTGGTGACCAGCGGAGCGGTCAGCGCGGAGCTGCAGGCCATCGTGAAGCAGGCCCTCGATGCGCGGATGTGAACGGGGCCGTGGGGACCGGGGGTTCGTGACGGCGGAGTCGGCCGTGGTGCTGCCCGTGCTGGTGATGTTCGCGACGGCGCTGGTGTGGGGGCTGCTCGTGGTGGCCGCACAGATCCAGTGCGTGGACGCGGCGCGTACGGGGGCCCGGGCGGCGGCGCGGCAGGACCCGGCCGGCGCGGTCGTGGAGGTGGCCCGTGAGGCGGCACCGCGCGGTGCGAGGGTCACGGTCAGCCGGGAGGAGGGGCAGGTCCGGGTGGTGGTCGTGGCGAGGCCGCCGATGCTGGGACGGCTGCCCTTCGACGTGCGGGAGGAGGCGGTGGCGTCGGTGGAGGGGGCGGGCCCATGAGAAGGGGCTTCCCGCGGTGCCGGAGTTCCGCCTCGTGGTCGGCCTCCCCGGGGGAGGGGCTCGCGCGGCGCCGGGGTCTCGCTTGCGACCGCGGCTCCGCCACCGTCTGGAGTGTCGGTGCGATCGCCGTGCTGTGCGTGGTGTTCGGGGTCGTGCTCGCCCTGGGGCAGGCCGTCGTGGTCCGGCACCGGGCGGCCGGGGGAGCGGATCTCGCGGCGCTCGCGGCGGCGGACCATTGGGCGGAGGGCGGCGAGGGGGCCTGCGCCAGGGCGGAGCGGGTGGCGCGGGCCCAAGGCACCCGGCTCGTGCGGTGCGTGATCGTGGGCGAGACCTCGGACGTGACGGCGACGGCGGGTCGGGGGCCGTTCGCGGCGGAGGTCAGGGCACGGGCGGGACCGGCGGACCTGCCCCCTCCGGTATCGGCGGAGCTGCCTCCTTCGGGACCGGCTGAGCTGCCCCCTCCGGCACCGGATCCTGTCGAGCCCGCTCCGGTGGCTCCCCCTCCGCCTCGGGCTTCTCCTCCGGCGCCCCCCGCAGCAGCACCGTGAGCAACCGCACCGCCCCTCTCTTGTGCAGCGGGTCGTTGCCGTTGCCGCACTTGGGGGACTGGATGCAGGACGGGCAGCCGGCGTCGCACTCGCAGGCGGCGATGGCCTGGCGGGTGGCGGTGAGCCAGGCGCGGGCGGTGTGGAAGGCGCGCTCGGCGAACCCCGCGCCGCCCGGGTGGCCGTCGTAGACGAAGACCGTGGGGAGCAAGGTGTCGGGGTGCAACGGGATCGAGACGCCGCCGATGTCCCAGCGGTCGCACGTCGCGAACAACGGCAGCATGCCGATCGAGGCGTGTTCCGCCGCGTGCAGGGCGCCGCCGAGGATCTCCGGGTTGATGCGGGCCTCGTCCAACTGGTCCTCGGTGACCGTCCACCACACCGCGCGGGTGCGGAGCGTACGAGGAGGGAGGTCGAGTTTCGTCTCGCCGAGGACCTCGCCCGTGATGAGGCGTCTGCGGAGGAAGGAGACGACCTGGTTGGTGACCTCGACCGAGCCGTAGCACAACCTGCCCTCGCCCCAGGGGACTTCGACGTCCGTCTCCAGGACGGAGACGGCCGTCGTGTCGCGGGCCACCGTCGAGTACGTCGGGTTCGCCTCCTCGACCAGCGCGACCGAGTCCTCCAGGTCCAGGGACCGGACGAGGTAGGTGCGGCCCTGATGGAGGTGGACCGCGCCCTCGTGGACGGTCGTGTGCGCGGCCCCCGCGTCGACCGTGCCCAGGAGGCGGCCCGTGCCGGACTCGACGATCTGGACCGGGTCGCCGCCCCCGCCGCGGATGTCGGTGAGGTCGGCGGCCCGTTCCCGGCGGGTCCAGTGCCAGGCCTTCGCACGGCGGCGCAGGAGTTTCGCGGCCTCCAACTGCGGGAGCAGGCCCTCGGTCTCCGGGCCGAACAGCGCCAGGTCGTCGTCGGTCAGCGGCATTTCCGCGGCCGCCGCGCACAAGTGCGGTGCCAGGACGTACGGGTTGTCGGGGTCCAGGACCGTCGACTCCACCGGCTGGTCGAACAGGGCCTCGGGGTGGTGGACGAGGAAGGTGTCCAGGGGGTCGTCGCGGGCGACCAGGATCGCCAGGGCGCCCTGACCGGAACGGCCCGCGCGGCCGGCCTGCTGCCACAGGGACGCGCGTGTGCCCGGGTAGCCGGCGATGATCACGGCGTCCAGGCCGGAGACGTCGATGCCGAGTTCGAGCGCGGTCGTCGCGGCCAGGCCCAGCAACTCTCCCGAGTGGAGGGCCTGTTCCAGGGCGCGGCGTTCCTCGGGGAGGTAGCCGCCCCGGTAGGCCGCCACGCGTCGGGCCAGGGAGCGGTCGACCTCGGCCAGTCGCTCCTGGGCGATGACCGCGATGAGCTCGGCGCCGCGCCGGGAGCGCACGAAGGCGACCGAGCGGACGCCCTGCACGGTCAGATCCGTGAGCAGGTCGGCCGTTTCGGCCGTGGCGGTACGGCGGACCGGGGCGCCCTTCTCGCCCTGCATCTCGGTGAGCGGGGGCTCCCAGAGGGCGAACACCAGTTCACCGCGCGGTGAGGCGTCGTCGGCCACCTCGACCACCGGGAGGCCGGTGAGGCGGCGGGCGGCGACCGAGGGCTCGGCGGCGGTCGCGGAGGCCAGCAGGAAGACGGGAGAGGCGCCGTAGCGGGCGCAGAGGCGGCGCAGCCGGCGCAGCACCTGGGCGACGTGGGAGCCGAAGACGCCGCGGTAGGTGTGGACCTCGTCGATGACGACGTACTTGAGCGACTTCAGGAAGGAGGACCAGCGCGGATGGGACGGGAGGATGCCGCGGTGCAGCATGTCCGGGTTGGTCAGCACGTAGTTGGCGTACTGGCGGATCCACTCGCGTTGCTCGAACGGGGTGTCACCGTCGTAGACCGCAGGTCGAACTGAATTGCCCAGCGGTTGTGAAAGTTCCTTCACAGAACGCCACTGGTCCGCCGCCAGCGCTTTCGTGGGAGCGAGGTACAGCGCCGTGGCGCCGCGGCCGTTCGGAGCCTCCGAACCGTCCAGGAGGGCCGTCAGGACGGGCGTGAGGTACGCCAGGGACTTGCCGGAGGCCGTGCCGGTCGCGACCACCACCGATTCGCCGTCGAGGGCGTGCTCGGCCGCCTGTGCCTGGTGGGCCCAGGGGTGCTCGACACCGGCGGCCTGCACCGCGGCGACGACCTCCGAACGAATCCGGTCAGGCCAGACGGCATGGCGACCCTCGCGCGGGGGCAAGTGCTCCGTATGAGTGATGCGCGCAGCCCGACTCGGCCCGGAAGCGAGCCGGTCCAGGACCGTGCCCGGTTCCGGCCGGGAGACGGGTTCCGCCGAGGGTCGATCGGATCGGTGATTCTTGGCCATCGGCACCGAGTGTGTCACTGGCGTGACGGACAATGGGACCAAGGCGTCGTGCACGCCTGCCGTAAGTGATTGAATGCCATCGCGGCTGGCGAACCGTCCTGGGGGCTTCAAGCCGAGGTGTCCCGCGGGACGACCGCTCGAGTAGCAAGGTGCTGGAGGATCCGTGGACCTGTCCCTGTCGACCCGTACCGTCGGCGATCGCACGGTCGTCGAGGTCGGTGGCGAAATCGACGTATATACCGCGCCCAAGCTGCGCGAGCAGCTGGTCGAGCTGGTGAACGACGGGAGTTTCCACCTCGTCGTCGACATGGAGGGCGTGGACTTCCTCGACTCCACCGGGCTCGGCGTACTGGTCGGCGGACTGAAGCGCGTGCGTGCCCATGAGGGCTCGCTGCGCCTGGTCTGCAACCAGGAGCGCATTCTCAAGATCTTCCGCATCACCGGTCTCACCAAGGTGTTCCCGATCCACACCTCGGTCGAGGAAGCGGTGGCGGCCACCGACTGAACCACCGGCCCGGGCGCGGAAAAAGGACCGCCCCCGGGACGGCAGTAGTACATGGGGGTCCTGGCGTTCGGCAGCCCGGCCCCCCGACAGCACGCCCGTAGTTCCGAGGGGGATGCATGGCCACCGTTGAACTCCGCTTCAGCGCGCTGCCCGAGCACGTCCGCACCGCCCGTCTGGTGGCGGCGGCGGTGGCGCGCAGGGCCGGAGTGGACGAGGCCGTTCTCGACGAGGTCAGGCTCGCTGTCGGCGAGGCCTGCTCCCGTGCCGTCGGACTGCACCAGAACGGCGGCATCACCGCACCGGTGAAGGTGCTGCTCATCGAGGAGGAGAAGCAGTTCTCCATCGAGGTGGGCGACGAGGCGCCGCGCTCGGCCCCGGGTGACCGGGCGCCCGGCGGGGCCGCCGAGGACGTGGACGTGGAGACCGATGAGGACGAGATGGGCCTCGCGGTCATCAGCGGTCTCGTGGACGACGTGGAGGTCACCGCAGGGGAGCACGGCGGGTCGATCCGTATGACTTGGCCGACCACTCCGCCGGCCGCGACGCTTCCCTGATCTCACCGTCGTAGAAGACCTCGAGGGCCCTGCTCAGCAGGGCCCTTTCTTCTTTTCTCTGAATTCGTGAAAGAATTCACGATCAATCGCCCGATAATTCGATCAAGCGTCAATGCCTTTGGGGCATTAGCTCTTTCGGGTTCTGTGTCGTGACGTCGATCATTTGCTGAAGAGCATGTGAAGGCTAATTCCGTTTACCGCGCACTGTTTTGATCAGGTTCCGCTACCTACAATCCGTCCACATCTTGAGCTCAGCACAGGCGTCAAGGAGGACGAATGGCGGGGCTTTCTACCCCTCATCAGTTGGACCATCCCACTTCCCTCGCAGCCGCGGTCCTGACGGACGACAACCGGATCATCATCTGGGTGATCGCCGCCGTCGCACTGGCCGCGCTCGTGGTCGCGGGCATCCTGGTTCGCCAGGTGCTCGCGGCGGGCGAGGGCACCGACAGCATGAAGAAGATCGCGACAGCGATCCAGGAAGGTGCGAACGCCTATCTGGCACGGCAGATGCGCACGCTCGGCGTTTTCGCCGTGGTCGTGTTCTTCCTGCTCATGCTGCTGCCCGCGGACGACTGGAATCAGCGCGCCGGTCGATCCGTCTTCTTCTTGATCGGCGCGGCGTTCTCGGCGGCCACCGGCTATATCGGCATGTGGCTCGCCGTGCGCAGCAATGTGCGCGTCGCCGCGGCGGCACGGGAAGCGACCCCTGCGGAAGGTGAGCCGGAAAAGGATCTCACCGCCGTCTCGCACAAAGCAATGAAGATCGCTTTCCGCACGGGCGGCGTCGTCGGCATGTTCACGGTGGGGCTCGGTCTGCTGGGCGCCTCCTGTGTCGTGCTGGTGTACGCGGCCGACGCACCGAAGGTGCTCGAGGGCTTCGGCCTCGGGGCCGCGCTGATCGCCATGTTCATGCGTGTCGGCGGTGGCATCTTCACCAAGGCCGCCGACGTCGGCGCCGACCTGGTCGGCAAGGTCGAGAAGGGCATTCCGGAGGACGACCCGCGCAATGCCGCGACCATCGCCGACAACGTGGGCGACAACGTCGGCGACTGCGCGGGCATGGCGGCCGACCTCTTCGAGTCGTACGCCGTGACCCTGGTCGCCGCGCTGATCCTCGGTTCGGCGGCCTTCGGCGACTCCGGGCTCGCCTTCCCGCTGATCGTGCCGGCGATCGGTGTGATCACCGCGATGATCGGCATCTTCGCGGTCGCCCCGCGCAGGACCGACCGCAGCGGGATGTCCGCGATCAACCGCGGGTTCTTCATCTCCGCGGTGATCTCGCTCGTGCTGGTGGCCATCGCCGTCTTCGTCTATCTGCCGTCGTCGTACGCCGACTTCAGGGCCGAGGGCGTAACCGACACCGAGATCATTGGCAAGGACGGCGACCCGCGGATCCTCGCCCTCGTCGCCGTGGCGATCGGCATCGTGCTCGCCGCCGTCATCCAGCAGCTGACCGGCTACTTCACCGAGACCACCCGGCGTCCTGTCAGGGACATCGGGAAGTCCTCGCTCACCGGCCCGGCCACCGTCGTCCTCGCCGGTATCTCGATCGGTCTCGAATCGGCCGTCTACACCGCCCTGTTGATCGGCCTCGGCGTCTACGGGGCCTTCCTGCTCGGCGGTACGTCGATCATGCTGGCGCTGTTCGCGGTGGCACTGGCCGGCACCGGTCTGCTCACCACGGTCGGTGTGATCGTCGCCATGGACACCTTCGGGCCCGTCTCCGACAACGCGCAGGGCATCGCCGAGATGTCCGGTGACGTCGAGGGCGCGGGCGCGCAGGTGCTCACCAACCTGGACGCGGTCGGCAACACCACCAAGGCCATCACCAAGGGCATCGCCATCGCCACCGCCGTCCTGGCGGCGTCGGCGCTCTTCGGGTCGTACCGTGACGCGATCACGACCGGCGCGCAGGACGTCGGCGAGAAGCTGTCCGGCGACGGTGCGCCGATGAGCCTGATGATGGACATCTCGCAGCCCAACAACCTCGTCGGTCTCATCGCGGGCGCGGCGGTCGTCTTCCTCTTCTCGGGGCTCGCGATCAACGCCGTGTCGCGGTCGGCGGGTGCCGTGGTCTACGAGGTGCGGCGGCAGTTCCGCGAGCGTCCCGGGATCATGGACTACACCGAGAAGCCGGAGTACGGCAAGGTCGTCGACATCTGCACCAGGGACGCCTTGCGGGAGCTCACCACGCCCGGACTGCTGGCCGTGCTGGCGCCCATCTTCATCGGGTTCACGCTCGGTGTCGGCGCGCTGGGCTCGTTCCTGGCGGGCGCGATCGGTGCGGGCACGCTCATGGCGGTGTTCCTCGCCAACTCCGGTGGCGCCTGGGACAACGCCAAGAAGCTCGTCGAGGACGGTCACCACGGCGGCAAGGGCAGTGAGGCCCACGCCGCGACGGTGATCGGCGACACCGTAGGCGACCCCTTCAAGGACACCGCCGGTCCGGCGATCAACCCCCTGCTGAAGGTGATGAACCTCGTGGCGCTGCTCATCGCGCCCGCGGTCATCAAGTTCAGCTACGGCGAGGACAAGAGCATCGGCGTACGGATCACCATCGCCGTCCTCTCGCTCCTCGTGATCGTCGGCGCGGTCTATGTCTCCAAGCGGCGCGGGATCGCCGTAGGGGACGAGGAAGGCGCCAAGAGGTCGGTCAAGTCGGTCGATCCCGCGGTGGTTTCGTAGGCGGTCGTACGGGACGCCTGCTCAAGGGGCGGGCGGGGGGCGCGTACGGACGCGTCCCCCGCCCGTTCTGCGTGTTCACGCCCTCCTCGTGAGCCTTCTCTCACTTGGTGCAAATGGCTTTAATGCGTCACTTAACGGACGTCCTACCTGTGGATGTCATCCATCTGCCGTGTATGTTCCGGGGCCGAGGAGCCATGGAAGGGACCAATCCGGTGAACAAGAAGCTCGCGGCCGCGCTGTCCGGCGGTGCGGTACTGGCGATGGCGCTGTCGGCATGCAGCAGCGGTGACGACAACAGCGAGAAGCTGGACGCCTGGGCCAAGGAGGTCTGCGGCGCGGTGCAGCCGCAGGCCAAGAAGATCGAGGCCGCCAACACGGCGATCCAGAAGCAGACCTCGGACAACAGCACACCGGAGGACGTCCAGAAGACCGACTCCCAGGCCTTCCAGGACATGGCCGAGGCCTACAAGGCGATCGGGGCCGCCGTGCAGAAGGCCGGCGCCCCGGACACCGGGGACGCCAAGAACGCCGAGAAGAAGCAGCAGGACGCCGTCAAGGAGCTCAACAGCCTCGCCGCGTCCTACGCCTCCCTGCAGAAGCAGGTCGACGACCTCAACACCAAGGACCAGGCCAAGTTCGCCGACGGCCTCAAGGACATCGCGACCGCGCTCGACAAGCTGAGCACCAGCGGCAGCGACGCCCTGAAGACGCTCGAGGAGGGCGACGTCGGCAAGGCGATGGCGCAGCAGGAGAGCTGCAAGAGCGCGTCCGCCTCGCCGTCGGCCACCACCGGCTGACTTCCACCCCTGTGTGACCCCGGCGCCGTAGGCATCGCCTGCGGCGCCGGTTCACAATGGGGTGGTGAGTAACGCCGGCCTTGCCTCTCTGCCCTCCGTCGACCGCCCCGATGTCGCCGCGCGTCTGAGGGAGGCCCTTCTGGGCGCCTCCTTCACCGCCGACGGGCTGCTCGACCTGCTCGGTGCCCCCGCGTACGCGGCGCTCGCGCGCAGCGAGACCGTGCCCGCCCTGCGGGCGACCCGCGGGGACACGCCGCTGGAGGTGCTCGTACGGCTCTTCCTGTTGCAGCAGCCGGTGCTCCACGCGCGCGTGGCGGGCGTGCTGCCGGTGGACGCGTGTCTGGAGAGCGGGTGGCTGGTGCGCGCCGGCTCGGACGAGGTCGCCGCGACCGTCGACGTACGGCCGTACGGCGGACCCGACGGCGAGGACTGGTTCATCGTGTCCGACCTGGGGTGTGCCGTCGGCGGGGCCGGAGGCATCGGCAGCCGGGCCGAGGGCGTCGTCCTGGGCGTCGGCGGCGCCTCCACGACCCTCGCGGGCATCACCGTCCGCAGGCCCGTCTCCGCCGCTCTCGACCTCGGTACCGGATCCGGTATCCAGGCGCTGCACGCCGCGCAGCACGCCACGCGCGTGACGGCGACCGATCTCAACCCGCGCGCGCTGCACATCACCGGGCTCACGCTGGCGCTGTCCGGCACCCCGGCGGCCGAGCTGCGGGAGGGCTCGCTGTTCGAGCCGGTGAAGGACGGGGAGACGTACGACCTGATCGTCTCGAACCCGCCGTTCGTGATCTCGCCGGGTGCGCGGCTGACGTACCGGGACGGCGGGATGGGCGGGGACGATCTGTGCCGGTCGCTCGTTCAGCAGGCGGGGGAGCGGCTGAGCGAGGGCGGGTTCGCGCAGTTCCTCGCCAACTGGCAGCACGTGGAGGGGGAGGACTGGCAGGACCGGCTGCGGTCCTGGGTGCCGCGCGGGTGCGACGCGTGGATCGTGCAGCGCGAGGTGCAGGACGTCACTCAGTACGCCGAGCTGTGGCTCAGGGACGCCGGAGACCACCAGGGCGACCCGGCCGAGTACCAGGCGCTGTACGACGCCTGGTTGGACGAGTTCGAGGCGCGCAAGGTGAGGTCCGTCGGGTTCGGCTGGATCACCCTGCGCAGGACGGGGGCCGCCGTGCCCTCGGTCGTCGCCGAGGAGTGGCCGCACCCCGTCGAGCAGCCGCTCGGCGACACCGTCAGGGCGCACTTCGAGCGCCTCGACTATCTGCGGGAACACGATGACGCCGCCCTGCTGGAGGGCCACTTCAGGCTCGCCTCCGAGATCGTGCAGGAGCAGGTCGGGCTGCCCGGCGCCGAGGACCCGGAGCATGTCGTGCTGCGGCAGAACCGCGGGATGCGCCGGGCCACCAAGGTGGACACGGTCGGCGCGGGCTTCGCCGGAGTGTGCGACGGCTCGCTGAGCGCGGGGCGGATCCTGGACGCGATCGCGCAACTGGTGGGTGAGGATCCGGTGTTGCTGCGGGACCGCACACCGGCGCAGATCCGGCTGCTGGTGGAGCAGGGGTTCCTGGAGCCGGCGTGAGGCTTGATCCCGCGTGACGTCTGAGGCGGGTGAGTGTCCCTGAGGCCCATGTGCCCGATCTGGTGGGATTGCTCCTGAAAAGGTCTCCTGTCAGTGGCACCTGCGAAGCTACCTTCGAGAGACAGAGTTCACGCGTCCTCGGGGGAGGCACGCTGTCTCGGGTCTCGGGGGGAGGCGTGATGGCGGGGGATACGCCGGATCAAGGCGGAGGCAGGGTCATCAACGGGCGGTACCGGCTGCTGCGGTCGCTCGGCGCGGGCGGCATGGGCCGGGTCTGGCTCGCGTACGACGAGGAGTTGGCCTGCGAAGTCGCGATGAAGGAGATCGCGCTTCCGGATGTGCCGATGGACGCGACCGAGCCCGCCCAGCGCATCGCGCGGGCCCGCAGCGAGGCCCGGCACGCGGCGCGGCTGCGCGGCCACCCGCATGTGGCGACGGTGCACGACGTCGTGGTCCACGAGGGACTGCCGTGGATCGTCATGGAGTACGTGCCGGACGCGGTCGACCTCCAGGCGGTCGTACGGAGTTCGGGGCCGCTGCTGCCCGCCCAGGCGGCCCGCATCGGGCTCGCGGTGCTCGACGCACTGACCGCGGGGCACCGGATCGGCATCCTCCACAGGGATGTGAAACCGGCCAACATCCTGCTGGCGTCGGACGCTTCGGGCGATCCGTACGCGCGCGTGCTGCTCACCGACTACGGCATCGCGCTGCAACCCGAGTCCCGCGAACCCCGGCTCACCGCCACGGCGGGCATCCTCGGCACACCGGGCTACCTCGCTCCGGAACGCGCGCGTGGGGAGCCGCCGACGCCGGCCGCGGACCTGTTCTCGCTGGGCGCGACGCTGTACTCGGCCGTGGAGGGACGCGGCCCCTTCGACCGGCACGGCGACTACGCCACGCTGACGGCGCTGCTGGGGGAGGAGCCGACGCCCGCGGTGCGGGCCGGTGAACTGGCGCCAGTGCTCCAGGGGTTGCTCGTGAAGGACCCGGTGCGCAGGTCGTCGCCGGAGACGGTGGCGCGGGGGCTGGAGCGGGTGGTGCAGGGGGCCTCGCCCGCGTGGCCCGCGCCGGCCGGTGCGGCGCCGGGGGGATTCGGGCCGCCACCCGAGGGGTTCGGGGCGGTGACACCCCGGACGCCGGGAGCGCCACCGACGCCGAGCACTCCGCAGACACCGCACACTCCGGGAGGCGTACCCCAGGGGGTGGGTGGTGCGGCGGGCGCGGTGACTCCGGGAGCCGGGGGCTTCGGCCCCGGTGGTCCGGGTGGTGGCGGTCCGGCCACGCCCGGTGGGGCGCCCCCTTCGCAGTACGACCCGTGGCGGCAGGCCTCCGTGTCGCAGCAGTCGCCCGAGGCCGGCAATCCCTACGCGCAAGGGCCCTACGCGAGCGGCGGCGCGCAGTCGCCCTTTGCGGGTGGTGGCGGCCCCGCGCCCTACGGCCCGTACACCGGCGGCGGTTCGACGCCGTACGGCGGCTCGGCGCCCTACGAGGGCAGTCCCACCCCGCCGTACACGGGCGGCACCTACGGCGCCGGCTGGGGCGCGGGCGGGCCGGGTGCCCCTGGCGGCGGACCCCCGCCGCCCCCGCCTTCCAGGAAGCGGCTCGCCGTCGTCGCGCTCGTCGTGGCCGTTGTGCTGGTCATCGCCGGCGGCACCTGGCTGGCCGTCTCGCTGACCGGCGACGGCGGTGGCGACGACACCGCCACCCCGAAGAAGCCGCCCACCTCCAGCGTGCCCAAGTCCTCGGCACCACCCACCGGACCCGTGCTGCCGTACGGCGATGTCGTCGGACTCAGCCAGCCGCTGGAGACCGGCGACTGTGTGCAGGCGGTCTGGTCGGGTACGCCGTTCAAGTCGGTGCCGAACCTGGGCAAGGTGAGCTGCTCCGAGGACTGGCCCGACGGTCAGGTCGTGGCGGTCGACACGGCCACCGACGCCGCGGACGCGGCCGCCGAGGGCGCCGAGCGCTGTGCGAACCAGACGCGCGCGGTCGTCGACGCCCTGCCGGACGCGGCCGGCTACGCCGTCGTACCGACGAAGGAGGGCTTCACCGTGGCCAACAGCGGTACGGCATGTCTCGTACTCGGACGCCATGCCGCGATAGGCGGTGAAGTCGGCCGGTTCCGCGACGAGGGCGCCAATCTGTGGGTCGGTCAGATGAGTGTCGGCGACTGCTGGATCTACGAGGAGGGGGACGACGGCTACAACGCCCCGCTCACCGATTGCGTGAAACCCCACACCGATCAGGTCATAGGAGTCGTCCAGGCGCCCGGCGGCATGAACTACGAGAAGGGCGCCGACAACGCGACCAAGCTCTGCGGCAATAAATTCGAGTCGACCTGGGCACCGGGGTCGGAGCGGGCCGTGTTCGGTTGGGTGGCCGACGAGGACGACTGGAACCAGGGGTTCAAGAGGGCCGTATGCACCGTGGGACGCACCGACAACGGGAAGACGACCGGAAAGATTCCCGCGCCCGGATCGGTCTGAGCCCCCGGCCGTGAGCGAAGGCGCCCGGGCGGTCCACGGCGGCGTCGGTCCCGCGTTCACCTCAGGTTCGCCTGGCCGCCGCCCGCGCGTGTCAACCTCCCGGGGCTGGACACTCGCGGCCGGGGCAAAAGGGGGCAGGGGCGTCATGGAGAGGGGACCGGCGATCTTCGCTGGGGCGGTGTTCGCCCTGTTCGGAGGCGGGCTGCTGATGTGGACCGCGGCCCGGGTACGACAGCGCGAACCCGTCGCCCACGGTGTGAACCCGGTCGCATCGGCGACCCTCGCCGGCCTCGCCGCGGTGGTGGCGCTGGGCCTCGGCGCATGGTGCCTCACCCGTATCTGAGGATCATGGAAAAGCCGAGGTCCCGACAATCGGGAGGTCTCCCTCCGGTAAGGCTCGAAAGAGCCGGTGGGTACTCCGGGCGGCAGGAATGGCGGTAGTCGGGTTACCGTTCGAGTGGCCGTTGCGGGCTTTTCCCGTTTGACACGGGGGCGGGATGTACCGTCACACTCCGCAGCGTCACCATGACCCGACCCCGGGATGAAGGCGCCTGGGGAGGCCCCAAGCGTCGACCGGAGAGAAGAGCGAAGTTGTCCCCGACCAGCGAGACCGCAAAGGGCGGCCGCCGACTCGTCATCGTCGAGTCGCCTGCCAAGGCGAAGACGATCAAGGGCTATCTCGGCCCTGGTTACGTCGTCGAGGCGAGCGTCGGGCACATCCGCGACCTCCCCAACGGTGCCGCGGAGGTGCCGGAGCAGTACACCGGCGAGGTCCGCCGGCTCGGCGTGGACGTCGAGCACGACTTCGAGCCGATCTATGTCGTCAACGCCGACAAGAAGGCTCAGGTCAAGAAGCTCAAGGATCTGCTGAAGGACTCCGACGAGCTCTTCCTCGCCACCGATGAGGACCGCGAGGGCGAGGCCATCGCGTGGCACCTCCAGGAAGTGCTCAAGCCCAAGGTCCCGGTCAAGCGGATGGTCTTCCACGAGATCACCAAGGCCGCGATCCAGGCCGCCGTGGCCAACCCGCGCGAGCTCAACCAGAAGCTGGTCGACGCCCAGGAGACCCGCCGTATCCTCGACCGTCTCTACGGCTACGAGGTCTCGCCGGTCCTGTGGAAGAAGGTCATGCCCCGTCTGTCGGCGGGCCGTGTCCAGTCCGTCGCCACCCGGCTCGTGGTGGAGCGGGAGCGTGAGCGCATCGCGTTCCGGTCCGCCGAGTACTGGGACCTGACGGGCACTTTCGCGACCGGCCGCGCGGGGGACTCGAGCGATCCGTCGACCCTCGTCGCCCGACTCCAGAGCGTCGACGGCAAGCGTGTCGCGCAGGGCCGTGACTTCGACTCCCTGGGACAGATCAAGGGCGCCAACACGCTCCACCTCGACGAGGCCAACGCCCGCGCGCTGGCCGCCGCCCTGGAGCAGACGCAGTTCGCCGTCCGGTCCGTCGAGTCCAAGCCCTACCGCCGCTCGCCGTACGCCCCGTTCCGTACGACGACGCTCCAGCAGGAGGCCTCGCGCAAGCTCGGCTTCGGAGCGAAGGCGACCATGCAGGTCGCGCAGAAGCTGTACGAGAACGGCTTCATCACCTATATGCGTACGGACTCCACGACGCTCAGCGAGACCGCTGTCACCGCTGCCCGTGCGCAGGTCACCCAGCTGTACGGCGCCGACTACCTCCCCTCGGCCCCGCGGACGTACGCCGGAAAGGTCAAGAACGCGCAGGAGGCGCACGAGGCGATCCGCCCCTCGGGTGATCGTTTCCGCACGCCTGCCGAGACCGGACTGACCGGCGACCAGTTCAAGCTCTACGAGCTGATCTGGAAGCGGACCGTCGCCTCGCAGATGAAGGACGCGGTCGGCAACTCCGTGACCGTGAAGATCGCCGGCACCGCCGCCGACGGCCGGGACGTCGAGTTCAGCGCCTCCGGCAAGACGATCACCTTCCACGGCTTCCTGAAGGCGTACGTCGAGGGCGCGGACGACCCGAACGCCGAGCTGGACGACCGCGAGCGCCGGCTGCCCCAGGTCAGCGAGGGCGACCGGCTCAGCGCCGAGGAGATCACGGTCGACGGGCACGCCACCAAGCCCCCGGCCCGCTACACCGAGGCCAGCCTGGTCAAGGAGCTCGAAGAGCGCGAGATCGGCCGTCCGTCGACGTACGCCTCGATCATCGGCACGATCCTCGACCGCGGCTATGTCTTCAAGAAGGGCACGGCACTCGTCCCGTCCTTCCTGTCCTTCGCCGTGGTCAACCTCCTGGAGAAGCACTTCGGGCGGCTCGTCGACTACGACTTCACCGCCAAGATGGAGGACGACCTCGACCGCATCGCGCGGGGCGAGGCCCAGTCCGTGCCGTGGCTGAAGCGGTTCTACTTCGGCGAGGGCACCGAAGGCGGTGCGGCGGTCGCCGGCAACGGTGACGGGGATCACCTCGGCGGTCTCAAGGAGCTCGTGACCGACCTGGGCGCGATCGACGCGCGTGAGGTGTCGTCGTTCCCGGTGGGCGACGGCATCGTGCTGCGGGTCGGCCGCTACGGCCCGTACATCGAGCGCGGCGAGAAGGACTCCGAGGGCCACCAGCGCGCGGACGTGCCGGAGGACCTCGCCCCGGACGAACTGTCCATCGAGCTCGCGGAGGAGCTGCTCGCCAAGCCGAGCGGTGACTTCGAACTCGGAGCCGACCCGGAGTCGGGCCACCAGATCATCGCGCGGGACGGCCGCTACGGCCCGTACGTCACCGAGGTGCTCCCCGAGGGCACCCCGAAGACCGGCAAGAACGCCGTGAAGCCGCGTACGGCCTCGCTGTTCAAGTCGATGACGCTGGACACGGTGACCCTCGCGGACGCCCTCAAGCTGATGTCGCTGCCGCGTGTCGTCGGCAAGGACGCCGAGGGCGTGGAGATCACCGCGCAGAACGGCCGCTACGGTCCGTACCTGAAGAAGGGCACGGACTCGCGGTCCCTCACCGCCGAGGACCAGCTCTTCACGATCACCCTCGAAGAGGCGCTGGCGATCTACGCCCAGCCCAAGCAGCGGGGTCGGGCCGCCGCCAAGCCGCCGCTGAAGGAGCTGGGCGCGGACCCGGTCAGCGAGAAGCCGGTCGTGGTCAAGGACGGCCGTTTCGGGCCGTATGTGACCGACGGGGAGACCAACGCGACCCTGCGCTCCGGCGACAGCGTCGAGGAGATCACCCCGGAGCGCGGCTTCGAGCTGCTCGCCGAGAAGCGCGCTAAGGCTCCCGCCAAGAAGACGGCGAAGAAGGCGCCCGCGAAGAAGGCCCCGGCCAAGAAGGCGACGGCCGCCAAGACCGCGGCCAAGAAGACGACCACGGCCGCCAAGAAGACGACGGCGAAGAAGACCACCACCAAGAAGGCGGCGGCTTCGAAGGCTACGTCGGAAGACTGAGTTGCGCCGCGGACCTTCACCTCGGGTTCGCAAAACGAACGCCCCGGCATCGGTTTGGTGTCGGGGCGTGCGCACGTTCGGACGGGCGCCGCAGGCTGTCGGTGCTGCCCGATAGGCTGAAAGCATGACGCGAGCCGAGCAGCCAACGGCCCACCACCCGGCCCCCGACGACGCCCTTGCCGCGGACTCCCGCGAGCGCGCCGTCCGCGCCCTGTTGCGCCGACCGCAGCTCAGGAGGCTGTGGAGCGCGCAGCTGGTGGGGGGTGTCGGCGACGTACTCGCCCTCCTGGTGCTGGTCGTCCTGGCCCTCCAGGCGGCGATCGCCGAGGGTTCCTTCGGCGGCGGCTACCGGGGCGTGGCGTTCGCAGTGGCGACCGTCTTCGGGGTGCGCATTCTGGCCACGCTGCTCTTCGGGGCGGTGCTTCTCGGCCCGTTGACGTCGCTCACCTCGCCGGAGGGGCCGCTCGACCGCCGCTGGACGATGGTCGGCGCGGACGCCGTGCGCACGCTGGCACTGATCGTCGCGCCCCTGTGGATCGACTGGACGTCGGACAACGCACTGGCGGTCCTCCTGGTGACCGCCTTCGTGACCGGAGTCGCCGAGCGCTTCTGGACGGTGTGCCGCGAGAGCGCGGCGCCCGCCCTGCTGCCGGCCCCGCCGCCGGAGGGCGCGACCGTACGGCCGCTGCCGGACCACATGGACGCGCTGCGCCGCCTGTCGCTGCGTACGGGCTTCGTGGCGATCCCGCTCGCGGCCGCCGCACTTGTCGCGGCCTCGCTGGTCAACAATCTTCTGGGCGCCGGGATCGACTGGTTCGCCCAGCACCAGGCGGCCCTCGCCTCGTATGTCGCGGCCGGTCTGTTCGCCGCGTCCCTGTCCGTGCTGACCTTCCTGGAACTGCCCGACATCCGCACTCCACGCGCGCGTTCCCCGCTGGAGGGCATGCGCCGCCCGAAGACCGGCAGCGGCGTCGACATGGGCCGCACCGGCGTGCTTCCGCTGCTGGTGCTGGCCTCCGCGGCCGTCGCCGGGGCGATCGCCGCCGCCGTCGCCGTGGCCGTGCTGCACGCCAAGGACCTGGGCGGCGGCCCGGTGACGTACGGCCTGCTGGTCCTGGCGCTGACCGGCGGGGTCGTCGTCGGCATCCGTACGGCGCCCAAGGTGCTGGTCTCGCTCTCGCGCCGCCGACTGCTCGCGCTGGCGATCGCCTTCACCGGCGTCGCGCTGCTGGCCGCCGGCCTCGTCCCGGACGTCACCACCGTCATCCTGATCGTCGCGCTGGCCGGTGCCGGCGCGGGCGTGGCCGCCAACACCGGGCACACGCTCCTCGACCAGGAGACCGAGGACTACCGGCGCGGGCGCACGACCGAGCATCTGCACGCGGTCGTACGGGTCTTCGTCGCGCTCGGCGCGGTGATCGCCCCGCTGATCGCCGCGCTGATCGGGCCGCACCGGCTGGAGAGCGGCAAGTTCGTGTTCGCGCACGGCGGCGCCGCGTTCACGCTGATGCTGATCGGCGCACTGCTGCTGCCGGTGGCCGCGCTGGTGCTCGCCAAGGTCGACGACCGTTCCGGTGTGCCGCTGCGGCACGATCTGCGGGACGCGCTGCTGGGCGGCGACGACCCGGTGACGGCGCCTGCGTCCTCCGGTTTCTTCATCGCCCTGGAGGGCGGCGACGGGGCCGGCAAGTCCACCCAGGCCGAGGCGCTCGCCGAGTGGATAAGGGCCAAGGGCCACGAGGTCGTGGTGACGCGCGAGCCGGGGGCGACGCCGGTCGGCAAGCGGCTGCGCTCGATCCTGCTCGACGTGTCCAGCGCCGGGCTCTCGCACCGCGCGGAGGCGCTGCTGTACGCGGCCGACCGCGCGGAGCACGTGGACACCGTGGTGCGGCCCGCGCTGGAGCGGGGCGCGGTCGTGATCTCGGACCGGTACGTCGACTCGTCCGTCGCCTACCAGGGGGCGGGCCGCGACCTGTCGCCGACGGAGATCGCCCGCATCAACCGCTGGGCGACCGACGGGCTGGTGCCGAACCTGACCGTGCTCCTCGACGTGTCCCCGGAGATCGCCCGCGAGCGGTTCACCGAGGCGCCGGACCGGCTGGAGTCGGAGCCGGCGGAGTTCCACGCGCGCGTGCGGTCCGGGTTCCTGACGCTGGCCGCCGCCGACGCCGGGCGCTATCTCGTCGTCGACGCGGGCCAGGAGCCCGAGGCCGTCACGACCGTCGTGCGCCACCGGCTCGACCAGCTTCTGCCGCTCTCCGAGCAGGAGATCCGCGAGCAGGAGGAGGCCCGGCGCAAGGCCGAGGAGGAAGCGCGCCGCAAGGCCGAGGAAGAGGCCGCGCGCAAGGCCGAGGAGGAGCGCCTGGAGCGCGAGCGCCAGGAGCAGCTGGAGCGGCTGCGCGCCGAGGAGGAGGAGCGCAAGCGCCGCGAGCTGGAGGAGGCGCAGCGTCGCGAGGCCGAACGGCAGGCGGAGGAGGCCCGGCTGCGGGCCGAGGAAGCGCGCAAGCGTGCCGAGGAGGAGCGGGTTCGGCTCCTCGCCGAGGAGAAGGCGCGGGCCGAGGAGGAGGCGCGGCGCAAGGTCGAGGAGGACCGGCGTCGCAAGCAGGCCGAGGAAGAGGCGCGGCTGCGGGCCGAGGCCGAGGCGCGGCGTGTGGAGAAGCAGCGCAAGGCCGAGGAGGCGCTGCTGCGGGCCGAGGAGGCGCGACGGCTCGCCGAGCAGGCCGCGGCCGCCGCGGAGGCTGGGCCGAAGAAGCCGGCACCGCGCACGGTCGCCCCTCCGGAGGCGGCGACCGTGCCCACGCCGGTGGTGACGCCGACGAACGCGTCGGGCGGGCCGGTGGAGGAGACGGCCGTGCTGCGGCCGGTGCGGGACGAGAAGGCCGAAGGGGCCGCCGACAACGAGGTGACGGCCGAGCTGCCCAAGCCGCCGGCCGGGGCCGCGGACGAGACGGCTGTGCTGCCTCCCGTCGTGCCGGGTGCGGCCGACGAGACGGCTGTGCTGCCGCCGGTGGTGCCGGGTGCCGCGGACGAGACCGCCGTGCTGCCGCCGGTGCCGGGTGAGACTCCCGCGGACCGGGTGCCGCCGGGGTACTTCCGGGAGGACCAGGCGGGGCCGGACGGGACCGAGAGCCGTACGCGGGAGATGCCCCAGGTCGACGAGACGGGGGCGCCCCGGCGGCGGGCCCGCTCGGACTGGGCCGAGGAGACGCCGCTGGACGACCTGCCGTCGCTGGCGGACGAGCTGCTGGGCCCGCGTGACGGTGATGACTTCGGCGACGAGCGTGGGCGCCGGGGGCGTGGACGCCGGGGCTGAGGCAGGCCCCCCGGTCCCCTGACGAAGTCCTGTTGTCAGTGCCGGCCCGCACAATGGACCCAGCACCCCCGACCGTGACGAAAGGGCGGCACCACCCATGACCGTCTGGGACGACCTCGTCGGCCAGGAGAAGGTGAGCGAGCAGCTCGGAGCCGCCGCTCGGGACGCCGACGCGCTCGTCACCGCGGCCACCACCGGCGCCCCGCCGCCCGAGGCGTCGAAGATGACGCACGCGTGGTTGTTCACGGGTCCGCCGGGGGCCGGCCGGACGCAGACCGCGCGGGCCTTCGCCGCCGCGCTGCAGTGCGTGAGCCCCGACCGCGCGCTCGGCGGGATCCCCGGGTGCGGGTTCTGCGACGGATGCCATACGGCACTCATCGGCACGCACGCGGACGTCACCACCGTCGCCGCCGTCGGCACGCAGATCCTCGCCGACGACATGCGGGACACCGTCCGCAAGTCGTACACCTCTCCGGCGACCGGCCGCTGGCAGGTGATCCTCGTCGAGGACGCCGAGCGGCTGAACGAGAAGTCGGCCAACGCGGTGCTGAAGGCCGTCGAGGAGCCCGCCCCCCGCACCGTCTGGCTGCTGTGCGCCCCGTCCGTCGAGGACGTCCTGCCCACCATCCGCTCCCGCTGCCGGCACCTCAATCTGCGGACGCCCTCCGTCGACGCGGTCGCCGACCTTCTCGTACGACGGGAAGGCATCGAGCCCGCCGTGGCCGCGGCCGTCGCACGGGCCACGCAGGGGCATGTCGACCGGGCCCGGCGGCTGGCCACCGACCCCGCCGCGCGTGAGCGCAGGGCCGCCGTCCTCAAACTGCCGCTGCGCGTCGAGGACATCGGCGGCTGCCTCAGGGCCGCCCAGGAGCTGGTGGACGCGGCCGCCGAGGACGCCAAGGTGCTCGCCGAGGAGACGGACGGCAAGGAGACCGAGGAGCTGAAGACGGCCATGGGCGCGTCCCCGGGCGGTCGGATGCCGCGCGGTACGGCGGGGGTGATGAAGGACCTGGAGGACAAGCAGAAGCGGCGCCGGACCCGTACCCAGCGCGACAGCCTCGACCTCGCCCTGACCGACCTCACCGGCTTCTACCGCGATGTCCTCGCCCTCCAGCTCGGCTCCCGGGTGGCGATCGCCAATGAGGACGCCCAGGACGCTCTGGAGCGCCTGGCCCGCGGCAACTCCCCGGAGTCGACGCTGCGCCGCATCGAGGCGATCGCCGCCTGCCGGGACGCCCTCGACCGCAATGTGGCGCCGCTGCTCGCCGTGGAGGCGATGACGATGGCGCTCAGAGCGGGCTGAGTCACCGAACCGCGGTACCTCCCGCGAACGATCAACAGGAGGTTGACCAGGTACCTCGTACGAGCCGCAAGGTGCACGGAGGGCAATCGAGCGGCTGCGCAGAGTTACGCTCGGTCGATGCACATCAGGCCCAGTCTCCGCCCGGCACACCCGATCGCCCCGCCGCGTCACCGGCGTTCGCGCACCGGCGGTGCCCTTCTCGCCGTCGCCGCGCTGGTCGTGTCCGCCTGCTCCGCGGGGAGCGGGTCCGCCGGCTCGGCCGCGGAGGCGGCGGCGCTGGCCGCGCTGCCGAAGGCCACGCCGGCCGCTCTCTCGCCGTACTACGGACAGAAGCTGAGCTGGCGCAGCTGCGGGGTGCCCGGTTTCGAGTGCGCCACGATGAAGGCACCGCTCGACTACGACGAGCCGGACGACGGTGACGTCCGCCTCGCCGTCGCCCGCAAGAAGGCGACGGGCTCCGGCAAGGCGCTCGGCTCGCTTCTGGTGAACCCGGGCGGGCCGGGCGGCTCGGCGATCGGTTATCTCCAGGCCTACGCCGGGATCGGCTACCCCGCCGAGGTCCGTGCCCGGTACGACATGGTCGCGGTCGACCCGCGCGGCGTCGCCCGCAGCGAGCCCGTCGAGTGCCTGGACGGGCGCGACATGGACGCCTACACGCAGACCGACACGACACCCGACGACGAGGAGGAGACCGAGGAACTCGTCGCCGCGTTCCAGAAGTTCGCGGAGGGGTGCGGTGCCGACTCGCCGGAGCTGTTGCGCCATGTGTCCACCGTCGAGGCGGCGCGGGACATGGACATCCTGCGGGCGGCGCTGGGCGACGAGAAACTGACGTACGTCGGGGCGTCGTACGGAACGTTCCTCGGGGCGACGTACGCGGGCCTCTTCCCGGACCGGGTGGGCCGACTCGTCCTGGACGGTGCGATGGACCCGTCCCTGCCCGCGCGGCGTACGAGCCTCGACCAGACGGCGGGGTTCGAGACGGCGTTCCAGTCGTTCGCACGGGACTGTGTGCAGCAGTCGGACTGTCCGCTGGGCACGAAGGCGGGCGAGGTCGGCACCCACCTCAAGGCGTTCTTCGAGAAGCTCGATACCCGGCCGATCCCCACGGGCGACGTGGACGGCCGCAAGCTCGGCGAGTCCCTCGCCACCACCGGGGTCATCGCGGCGATGTACGACGAGGGCGCCTGGGCGCAGCTGCGCGAGGCGCTGACCTCGGCGATGAAGGAGAACGACGGCGCGGGGCTGCTGGTCCTCTCCGACAGCTACTACGAGCGGGACGCCGACGCCCGCTACTCGAACCTGATGTTCGCCAACGCGGCGGTGAACTGCCTGGACCTCCCCGCGGCGTTCAGCTCACCGGACCAGGTGCGGGACGCGTTGCCGGAGTTCGAGAAGGCGTCCCCCGTCTTCGGCGAGGGCCTGGCCTGGGCCTCGCTGAACTGCACGTACTGGCCGGTGCGGGCGACGGGTGAGCCGCATCGCATCACCGCGAAGGGCGCCGCCCCGATCGTGGTCGTCGGCACCACCCGCGACCCGGCGACCCCGTACCGCTGGGCCCGCGCCCTGGCCGCCCAGCTCACTTCCTCCCGCCTCCTCACCTACGAGGGCGACGGTCACACCGCGTACGGTCGTGGCAGTGTCTGCATCGACTCCGCCATCGACGCCTACCTCCTCCGGGGGACCCCGCCGACGAGGGGGAAGCGCTGCTCATAGCCGCCTCGGCCGGGCCCGTAACGCACCCCTCTGTGGCCGGTGCGGAGCACCCTCCGAAACTGTGTAGACTTACCGGCGTTGCTGATCGCACCATAGTGCGGACGGCGCGCCGCCTTAGCTCAGATGGCCAGAGCAACGCACTCGTAATGCGTAGGTCTCGGGTTCGAATCCCGAAGGCGGCTCCACCTTTGACCAGCGGCTTCCTTCGGGGAGCCGCTGTTCTGTTTTCCGCCTGGCGGCAGTGCTGGTTGCGATGGAGGCCAGGCCTCGTAGACACAGTCGTGCGGCGATGCGCGCGGGTCATTTGGGCGATATACAGTCATTTGGGTATCCAAGCCTGCCGTCAGGCCTGATTCCGTGGAGTCCTCCCGATGACGTCGATGAGCCGCCTGCCATGAGGCCCGACCGGGCGCGGGGGCGGATCACGGCGCTGGACGCCTATGACATCCGGTTTCCCACGTCCCGTCGGCTCGAGGGGTCGGACGCGATGAATCCCGATCCGGATTATTCGGCGTCGTATGTGATCGTCCGCACCGATGCCGGGGACGGGCTGGAGGGGCACGGGTTCTGCTTCACCATCGGCCGGGGCAACGAGGTCGAGGTGGCGGCGATCGAGGCGCTGCGCCCGCATGTGGTGGGGCTGCGGCTGGGAGATGTTCTGTCCGACCTCGGAGGGTTCTGCCGCTCGCTCGTCGGTGACAGCCAGCTGCGCTGGCTGGGGCCGGAGAAGGGCGTGGTGCACATGGCCATCGGGGCCGTGGTGAACGCCGTATGGGATCTGTACGCGAAGCGGGAGCGGAAGCCGCTGTGGAAGCTGCTGGCCGACCTCGCGCCGGAGCAGGTGGTCGCGTTGATCGACTTCCGCTATCTGGAGGACGCGCTGACCCCCGATGAGGCGCTGGGAATTCTGCGGCGGGCGCGGGGCGGGACGGAGGAGCGGGAGGCACGGCTGCTCGCCGAGGGGTATCCGGCGTATGCCACGTCCCCCGGCTGGCTCGGTTACCCGGACAGCAAGGTCGCCGGGCTGGCCCGGGAGGCCGTGGACAGCGGGTTCCGGCAGATCAAACTCAAGGTCGGCGCCGACCTGGCCGACGATGTGCGGCGGTGCCGTACCGCGCGGGGGGCCATCGGCCCCGGGGTGCGGATGGCGCTGGACGCCAATCAGCGCTGGGGGGTCGAGGAGGCGGTCGGGTGGGTCCGGCGGCTGGCGGAGTTCGACCCGTACTGGATCGAGGAGCCGACCAGCCCGGACGACATTCTCGGTCTTGCGGAGATCCGCCGGAAAGTGGCGCCGGTGCGGGTGGCGACGGGCGAACACGTGCACAACCGGGTGATGTTCAAGCAGTTGCTCCAGGCGGACGCGATCGACTTTCTGCAGCTGGACGCCTGCCGGGTCGGGGGAGTCAACGAGAACCTGGCGATCCTTCTGCTCGCGGCCAAGTTCGGGATCCCCGTGTGCCCGCACGCGGGCGGGGTGGGCCTGTGCGAGCTCGTGCAGCATCTGGCGATGTTCGACTATCTGGCCGTCTCCGGCACCGTCCAGGACCGGGTCATCGAGTACGTGGATCATCTGCACGAGCACTTCCTCGACCCGGCCGTGATCGTCCGGGGGCGGTACGCGGCCCCGACCGCCCCCGGCTTCAGCTCGGCGATGCGGCCCGAGTCGCTCGCCGCGTACGCGTTCCCCGGCGGCGCGGCCTGGCAGGTCCCGTACGACCTGCCCCCGACCGAGGGCGCCCCGGCATGAACACCGGGGAGGAGTTCCGGGGGCTGGCCGCGCTCGTCACCGGCGGTGCGTCCGGGATCGGCCTGGCCACCGCCGAGACCCTGGCCGCGAGGGGGTGCCGGGTGGCGGTGCTCGACCGGGTGCTGGGGCCCGCTTCGCTGCACCCGGTACAGGCCGATGTCGGGGACGCCGTATCGGTGGCCGACGCGGTGAGCCGGGTGGCGGATCTGTTCGGAGGCCTGGACGTGCTGGTCAACAACGCCGGCATCGGCGCCCAGGGCACCGTCGAGGACAACCCGGACGACGAGTGGCACCACGTGCTGGACGTCAATGTGCTCGGCATCGTCCGCACCAGCCGGGCGGCACTGCCGTATCTGCGCCGGTCCCCCAGCGCGGCCATCGTCAACACCTGCTCGGTCGTGGCGCTGGCCGGGCTGCCGCAGCGGGCGCTGTACGCGGCGAGCAAGGGCGCCGTGCTCGCGCTGACCCTGGCGATGGCCGCCGACCACATCGGCGAGGGCATCCGGGTCAACTGCGTCACCCCGGGCACCGTGGACACCCCCTGGGTGAGTCGGCTGCTCGAACACTCCGACGACCCGGAGGCCGAACGCGCCGCTCTCGTCGCCCGCCAGCCCACCGGCCGCCTGGTCACCGCCCAGCAGGTCGCGGACGCCATCGCGTATCTCGCCGGGCCGCTGGCCGGTGCCACCACCGGGACGGCACTCGCCGTGGACGGAGGGATGCAGGGCATCCGCAGACACCCGGACTCCTTCCACTGATGTGAAACGACCACTGACCCCCCACTGACCGCCACCTACTCGGAGCCGAGCACCATGAAGCGACGCATCGCCGCTGCCGGAACAGCCCTCGCACTGAGCTGCGGGCCGGCCGTCACCGCCTGCGGTGGGGGCACGAGCAGCACCACCGACACCGCTTCGGGCAAGGTGGGAGTGGTCCTGCCGCTGCTCACCTCACCGTTCTGGGAGTCGTACGACTCCTACATCCCCGAGCAGGCCGCCGCCCAGGACGTCCGCGTGCTGCAGACGGTGAACTCCGACTCCGATCCGAGCAAACAGATCACCGACATCCAGAATCTGCTCGCCCAGGACGTGAAGGGCCTGGTCGTCTCCCCGCTGGACTCCGCGGCGATCGTCGCCGGGCTGAATGCCGCGCAGCGCAAGGACGTTCCGGTGGTCGCCGTGGACGTGGCGCCGGACAAGGGCAAGGTCGCGATGGTGGTCAGGGCCGACAACCGCGCCTTCGGGGAGAAGGCCTGCCGGCAGATCGGCGACGCGGTGAAGACGGGCAAGGTCGTACAGATCCAGGGCGACCTGGCGTCGGTCAACGGGCGGGACCGGTCGGAGGCGTTCAGCGCGTGCGTCAAGAACAACTACCCAGGCATCAAGGTGCTGGACATTCCCGCCGGCTGGAAGGCGGAACGGGCGGCGGCCGGTCTGGAGGCGCTGTACACCGCCAACCCCGACATCAAGGGCATCTACATGCAGTCCGGCGGCGTGTACCTGGCCCCCACGCTGAGCACGCTGCGTCGGCACGACGCGCTGGTGGCGGCCGGTAGCCCGGGGCACATCGTGATCGTCTCCAACGACGGCATCCCGCAGGAGCTGGACGCGATCCGCAAGGGCCAGATCGATGCGACCGTCTCCCAGCCGGCCGACCAGTACGCCGAGTACGGCCTCTACTACATCAAGCGGGCGATGGAGGGCGAGACCTTCCGCCCGGGCCCGACCGACCACGACAGCACCGTCGTCCGGCTGCCCAGCGGAATCCTGGAGGACCAGCTCCCGGCACCGCTGGTGACCGAGGACAACGTCGACGACGCGTCCCTGTGGGGCAACCGGATCGGCAAGAGCTCCTGACACCCGGTGGACCGTCTGCCCGGGCCCTCAGGAAAGCGAGACCGCGATGAACCGGACGTCACCGACCGACCCCCGTGCCGAGGGCACCGGCCGCCGCGCTGTGGCCGAGGCCCACGGGATCCACAAGCGCTACGGGCCCACCGTGGCCCTGGACGATGCGCGGATCACCGTCCGGGCCGGGGAGTCGCACGCCCTGGTCGGCCGTAACGGGGCCGGCAAGTCGACCCTGGTGGCCATCCTGACCGGCATGCAGCGGCCGGACCGCGGCGTCGTCCTGTTCGACGGCGAACCCGCGCCCGCCCCGGCGGACCGTGAGGCGTGGCAGCGGCGGGTCGCCTGCGTCTACCAGCAGTCGACGATCATCCCTGATCTCACGGTCGCCGAGAACCTGTACGTCAACCGCCAGCCCAGGGTCCGGGGCCAGGTGATCAGCTGGCGGCGGATGCGCGCGGCGGCCCGCGAGCTGCTGGGCGAATGGGGTGTGGAGGTCGACGAGAACGTGCCGGCCGGCCGGCTCACCGTCGAGGACGCCAAGATGGTGGAGATCGCCAGGTCGATCTCCCGCGGAACCCGGTTCATCATTCTGGACGAGCCGACCGCCCAGCTGGACAGCCGCGCGATCGACCGCCTGTTCACCCACGTCCGGCGGTTGCAGCGGGCCGGGATCACCTTTCTCTACATCTCCCACCATCTGGAGGAGGTCTACGCCGTCTGTCAGGCCGTCACCGTCTTCCGCGACGCCCGCTGGATCACCACGGCGCCGGTGGGTGAGCTGGGCCGGACCGAACTCATCGAGGCGATGACCGGAGGGCGGGGCACGGCCGCGGTCCCCGGCTCCGGTACGACCCGGTCGCAGCCCTCGGACGCGCCCGTGGCCGTACGGGTGGACCGGCTGAGCGGCCCGCATTTCACCGACGTCAGCTTCACCGTCCGGTCCGGCGAGACGGTGGGGCTGACCGGGCTCGCCGGCTCCGGGAGCCATCAGGTCGCCGAGGCGCTGGCCGGGCTGTACCGGCCCGACAGCGGGCGGATCGAGGTTCTCGGCCGTCCGACGCGGCCGGGCAGCGTCCCCTCGGCGCTCGCGGCGGGCGTGGGTTGCGTGCCGCGCGACCGGCACCACGAAGGGCTCGTACCGGAACTGTCGGTGGCCGAGAACGCCTCCCTGAGCATCATGGACCGGCTGGGGCGGCTGGGCGTGATCTCGCGCCCGGCCCGGGACGCCTTCGCCCGCCGGACGATCACCGGTCTCGACATCACGACGGACGGCCCGGACCAGCCGGTCAAGGACCTGTCGGGCGGTAATCAGCAGAAGGTCGTCATGGGCCGGGCGCTGGCCACCGACCCGGCGGTCCTGGTGCTCATCAACCCGACGGCGGGCGTCGACGTGCAGTCCAAGCGGGCGCTGCTGGCGGTCGTCGACCGGGCCAGGGCCGCGGGACGCGCGGCGCTCGTCGTCTCGGACGAGCTGGCGGACCTGCGGAGCTGCGACCGCGTCCTGGTGATGTTCGACGGCTCTCTCGCCGCCGAGTTCACCGTCGGCTGGACCGACGAAGAACTGGTGGCCTCGATCGAAGGGGTCGGCACCGGCCATGAATGACACCGCGCCGAACGGCCCGGCCGACGGCCCGAACACCGACCCGGTCAACGGCCCGACCAAAGGCGACCCGACGCCCGGCAGCGGGCCTGCCACCGCGGTCCACCGTCCCGTCCGCACCATCGCCCTGGGCCGGATCCACGACCTCGCGCTGCTGCCCGCGGTGCTCCTGCTGCTGGTCATCGGCGCGGTCAGCAACGAGAGCTTCCTGGAGCGGGACAACCTGCTGAACGTGCTCAGCGCCTCCTCGGCGCTCGGACTGCTGGTGCTCGCCGAGGCGATGATCCTGATCAGCGGCAAGATGGACCTCTCGCTGGAGTCGATCGCGGGGCTCGCCCCGGCCCTCGGCTTCATGGCCGTGATCCCGGCCGTCTCGGCGGGGTTCGGCAGCGAACTGCCCACCTGGGCCGGCCTGCTGATCATTCCGCTCACGGGGGCGCTGATCGGGGCCGTGAACGGGCTGCTGATCGTCAAGCTCCAGCTCAACGGCTTCATCGTGACCCTGGCGATGAACATCGTGCTGCGCGGGGTCCTGGTCGGCATGGTGTCGGGCAAGACCCTGTTCGACGCCCCCGCCGCGTTCCTGGCCCTCGGGTCCGACACCTGGCTCGGCGTCCCCGTCTCCGTGTGGGTGACCGGCGCCTGTTTCGCCGGCGCCGGGTGGGTGCTGCGCTACCACCGGCTGGGACGCGCGGTGTACGCGGTGGGCGGCAACGCACCCGCGGCGCGGGCGGCGGGCATCCGGGTCGAGCGGGTGGCCTGGGGAGTTCTGGTCATCGGCGGGACCCTGGCCGCGCTGGCCGGTCTGGTGATCGCCGGGCGGGTCGGGGCGATCAACGCCAATCAGGGACAGGGCCTGATCTTCACCGTGTTCGCCGCCGCCGTCATCGGCGGCATCAGCCTGAGCGGCGGCCGGGGATCCCTGGCCGGGGCGCTGCTGGGCGTCCTGCTGCTGGGCATGCTGGAGAACCTGCTCACCCTGGCGCAGGTGTCGTCCTTCTGGATCCAGGCCATCTACGGCGCGATCATCCTGGTGGCGCTGATGATCGCCCGGCTCATCACCGGCGAGGGCCAGGAGTAGCGCGGTCCGGGAGCGGTCCGGAGGGGGCAGCGCCGGTCGCTACGCCATAGAATGACCCATATGCCACCCGCCAGATGGGACGGCTGAGATGAAGGTCCCCAAGGAGGTCACACCGGACGGAACACATGGACCGTTCGAGATGGCGAATGTGGCTGCCGCGGTGATCGACGCGAAGGGTACGGTCATCGGCTGGACCGGGGCCGCTGAGCGGCTCCTGGGATACCGCGCGGCGGAGGTCCTCGACCGCTCCGCCGCCACTCTGCTGGCCCGGTCCGAGGACGCGTCACGAGCGGCCGAGGTCGCCGAGGAGTGCGGGAGCCGGGAGAGCTGGGTCGGCCTGGTGGGCGCCCGGCACCGGGACGGCCGCCGTCTCGAGGTCGGGCTGAGGGTGACCGCGATGTCCGACACCGACGACCGCAAGGCCTGGCTCGTATCGGCGATCGACGTGTCGAAGGCTCCGACCTGGGCGGTCAGCGGGGAGGTGCTGGAGGCCTTTCTCACCCGCTCACCGCTCGGCATGGCCATGCTCAGCCCGGATCTGCGGTACGTGTGGATGAACGACACCCTGGAGCGCTACGGCGGTGTGCCGCGCGAGGAGCGGCTCGGGCACCGGATGTCGGACTCGCTACCGGGTCTGAACACCGAGGCGCTCGAAGCGAAGATGCGGCAGGTGCTGGAGACCGGCGTGCCGGTCATCGACTACGAGTACCGGGGCTGGACCTGGGCGGATCCGCACCAGGAACACGCCTACTCCACGTCGTTCTTTCGGCTCGATGCCCCGGACGGCAATCCGCTGGGCGTGTGCTACATGGGCATGGACGTCACCGACAGATGGCGGGCCCGCGAGCGCCTGGCCCTGCTCAGCGAGGCCAGCGCCTGTATCGGCGGCACGCTGAACGTGATGCGGACCGCCCAGGAACTGGCCGACTTCTCGGTACCGCGGCTCGCCGACTTCGTGACCGTCGACCTGCTGGAAGCGGTGCTGCACGGCGACGAACCCGGTTCAGGGCCGGCCGGCAGCGCGTTTCTGCTGCGGCGTGCCGGGCAGCAGTCGATCCACGCGGGCTGTCCGGAGTCGGTGGTCACCACCGGCGACTCGATCGACGCGCCCAAGTCCTCGCCGTACTTCGAGAGCATGGTCAACGGCAGCGCGGTGCTGGAACCGTTCCTGGACCCGGCCACGGCGCCGTGGATCGCTCAGGACCCGGCGCGGGCCAAGAGCATCGCGGAGTTCGGGATGCACTCGGTGATGTGGGTGCCGCTGTCCGCGCGCGGCACCGTGCTGGGAGTGGCGACCTTCATCCGCATGGAGCATCCGCAGCCGTTCGAGGAGGACGATCTGCTGCTCGCCGAGGAACTGGTCGGCCGGGCCGCGGTGTGGGTGGAGAACGCCCGCCGCTACACCCGTGAGCATGCCGCGGCGTTGGCCCTGCAACGGAGTCTGCTTCCGCAGGGGCTGAACGGTGGGACCGCCATGGAGGTGGCCTCGCGCTATCTGCCGGCCGATGCCCGGGGCGGGGTGAGCGGCGACTGGTTCGATGTGATCCAGCTGTCCGGCGCCCGGGTCGCCCTGGTCGTCGGTGACGTCGTCGGGCACGGCCTCAACGCCGCGGCGACGATGGGCAGGCTGCGTACCGCCGTACAGACGCTCGCCGACATGGACCTGCCGCCCGACGAGCTGCTGGCCCACCTGGACGACCTGGTGATCCGGCTGACGGAGGAGAAGGGCGGCGACGACGAGCCCATCGCCACGGCGGTACTGGGCGCCACGTGCCTCTACGCCATCTACGACCCGGTCACCCAGCTGTGCACCATGGCCCGGGCCGGGCATCCGCCGCCCGCCGTGGTCACCCCTGGTGGCAAGGTCTCCTTCCCGGACCTTCCGGCGGGCCCTCCGCTGGGCCTCGGCTCGTTGCCCTTCGAGTCCGCCGAGATCTCCCTGCCCGAGGGGAGCCTGATCGCCCTCTACACCGACGGCCTCATCGAGAGCAGTGACCAGGACATCGACGTCGGGCTGTCCCGCCTCAGCGATGTGCTCGCGCAGTCCGGCCTGCCGCTGGAGGAGCTGTGCTCGGCGGTCGTGAACAATCTGCTGACCGGTCCGCAGACCGACGACGTCGCCCTCCTCCTGGCCCGGCCGCATGCGCTCGGCGCCGACCGGGTCGCCTCGTGGGATCTGCCGACGGATCCGGCGATCGTCGCGAGCGCCAGGAAGCTGGCTGTCCGTCAGCTGCTCGGATGGCAGCTGGACGACCTGGTGATGACCACGGAACTGGTGGTCAGCGAGTTGGTCACCAACGCCATCCGGCACGGCACCGGGCCCGTCAGGCTGCGGATGGTCCGGCACGACAAGTTGATCTGCGAGGTGTCCGACGCCAGCAACACCTCGCCCCGGATGGGCCATGCGCGGACGACCGACGAGGGCGGCAGGGGGTTGTTCCTGGTCGCTCAGATGACCCGCCGTTGGGGTACCCGCTACACCCGGTCCGGAAAGATCATCTGGGCGGAGCAGGACCTTCCGGGACGGGCGGGCGGCCCGGGCGGAGGCTGACGGTTCACCTTTCAGGGTGTCGGCCCGTCCGGCCGTACCGCCTCCGACACCCGCGACAGCAGCCTCTCCACCTCGGCGCCCCACCGCGAACTGATCACCAGCTCCCGCGCCGGGTCCACCCACAGCAGATGCGCACCCCCGTTCCGGTGGGCGCAGCGGCGTCGCAGGGGCTGTGGGCCGGACCTTGCGCCCGTCGTTGAGCCACCAGGCACTCGACGGTCGTCCCATGCGCCGCCGTTCAGGCACAGGCGGCCGAGGCGGGCCGGGTCCAGGGCGCCGATCCACAGGCCACCGCCCCAGTGGGCGCCGCCGGAGGCCACGGGGAGGCCGTCGGTGTACGCAGTTCGTAGCCGTGCCAGGACAGGTCTGGGACGCGCCGATCGGGGTCATGACGCGGTCGCGCAGGACGTCCGGCAGCGGGCGGCGGAGCAGAACCGTCAGGGCGAGGGCCGTGAGGTTCACGCGTACGTCGTTGTAGGCCCAGCCCTCACCCGGCGGGCCGCCTCGGGACTCCGTGCCCTCGCGGGTGCTCTGGGCGTCGGCCCAGGTGGGCTTCCCCCACAGCTCGCCCTCCCACTGGCTCGTCTGGTCCAGCAGGTGGCGCCAGGTGATCGCGCGCGCGTGGGGCGAGGCGAAGTGGGGCAGGTCCAGTACCGCCGACACCGGCTCGTCGAGGTGCAGCAGGCCGTCGTCGTACGCGATCCCCGCTACGAGGGACTACGTCGCCATGTCCTCGACGCCGGGCACGGGACGTGCCGTCTGCGCCCGGACCGCCGTCGCCAGGGCCTTCCGGTCCACACCCGCCCATGGTTCGCCCATGTCCACCATGTTCACCTCCGCAGGCGGACATACCCGGCCCGGGCCGTCACGATGGGAGGAGCGGAGGTGATGTGCGTGACGAGCGGATACTCCGGTACGCCCCTTGCCCGGAAGATCGGCATCAAGGGCGGACAGCGGGTGGGGCTGCGGCATGCGCCCGAGGCGTGGGACATTCCCGGGCTGCCCGACGGGTGCGAGGTCGTGGCGGGCGGGCCGCGCGGGGTCGATGTCGGTGTCGCCTTCTACCGGGAGCGGCGGGAGCTGGTGGCCGAGGCGGCCCGGCTCGTGGACGGCCTCGCCGACGACGCCATGCTGTGGATCGCCTGGCCCCGGAAGGCGGCCGGGCACGTCAGTGACATCGGTGAGAACGATCTGCGGGAGATCCTCCTTCCGCTCGGTGTCGTCGACGTGAAGGTGGCGGCGCTGGGGGAGGACTGGTCGGGGCTGAAGTTCGTCCGCCGGAAGGAGAACCGGCGTACGGATCACGCTGCGAACCCGCGTACATGAGACGTCCTTACCGTGAACGGCTAGCATCGCGGCGGTACTTGCGAGCCGGGATGAGGTGAGGGCATGGGGGAGGCGCTACGCGTCGCCGTTGCCGTCGTGACCATGGGGAACCGGCCGGAGGAGGTCGACGCGCTGCTGGAGTCGGTGGCCAAGCAGGACGTGGCGCCCGCGCGGATCGTGATCGTCGGGAACGGCTGCCGGCTCCCGGAGTTCGCCGAGCGGCTGTCGCTGCCCGGTGAAGTCACCGTCGTGGAGCTGGAGGAGAACCTCGGCTGCCCCGGTGGGCGCAACGTCGGGATCGCGCGGCTGCGGGAGTTCGGGGACGTCGACGTCGTCGTCGAGCTGGACGACGACGGGCTGCTCGTCGACGCCGATGTGCTGCGGCGGGTGCGGGAGTTGTTCACCGCCGACGGACAACTCGGTGTCGTGGGCTTCCGGATCGCCGACGAGCACGGGGAGACCCAGCAGCGGCATGTGCCCCGGGTCGGCGCCTCCGATCCGCTGCGGGGCGGATACGTGACCGGCTTCCTCGGCGGCGGGCACGGCTTTCGCATGGCGATGCTCGACGAGATCGGGGACTGGCCGGCCCAGTTCTTCTTCGCGCACGAGGAGACCGACCTGGCATGGCGGGCCGCCGACGCGGGCTGGCGGATCCTGTACGCGCCCGAACTGCTGCTCCAGCACCCGAAGACCTCGCCCGCCCGGCACGCCGTCTACTACCGAGTGAACGCCCGCAACCGCGTCTGGCTGGCCCGGCGGCGGCTGCCGCTCGCGCTCATCCCGGTCCATCTCGGGGTCTGGGTGCTGCTCACGCTCGTACGGAACCGGTCGGCGGCCGGGCTGCGCGCCTGGTTCGGCGGATTCGCGGAAGGGATACGGGAGTCGGCGGGCGAGCGGCGGCCCATGCGCTGGCGCACGGTCTGGCGGCTCACACGGCTGGGACGGCCGCCCGTCATCTGAGACGGGCCTGCCGGGATCGGCCTGCTCAGAGGGTTTCCGAGAGGATCGGGAGGAAGGGACGAGGGCCCGGTCGCTCACCTCCGCCGACCAGGGCCCTCTCGCGTCCCCGAATCCGGCCACGACGGCGACACTCCCCCGAGCAACGCGTCGTACGCGCGCGCCGTCGGGCCAGATCCGATGAAGTGATCACATCAGGCGGCGCTAACAGATCGCTAACATGTGGCCAGCGGTCCGCTGCGGGGTCGTCGGCCGATTGGCGTGAAGTCGCCGAGCGGCGGCCTCGGACGGCCGGTACGGTGGCGGATTCCGGCCGGATCGACGGTCGGTGGTACGTGGCGGGAAACCGCTGCACAGAGGGCGGAATCCCGCCAGAAGCGGTGGGTTTTCGAGTGCGGAGCGCGGCCGGGTGCGGCGCGTGGGAAGGCAGTGGTTCGGTGTGAAGCCGTGCGAGCTGCGGTTCGGACTGCTGGGGCCGCCGGTTCTCTACGACGCCGGCGCGACCCGAGTGGTGGGCAGCCCCAAGGTGCGGACGCTGCTGGCCGCGCTGCTTCTCGAGGCGGGCCGTACCGTCTCGGTCGACTCCCTCAAGGACGCGCTGTGGGGCGGGGCGCCGCCCGCCTCCGCGCACGCCTCGCTGCACAACCACGTCAACCGGCTGCGACGGCTGCTCGACGACCCCGAGCGGCTGCGGGCCGTACCGCCCGGCTATCTGCTCCGGGTCGAGCAGGGCGAGCTGGACGTCCATGTCTTCGACACCCACGTCGCCGAGGCGCGCGCCGCGCACACCGGGCGGGACTGGGCACGGACGGTGCGCGCGTGCGCCGAGGGGCTCGCGCTGTGGCGCGGCTCGCCGCTCAGCGGTCTCCCGGCCGAGCTGGGCGGATACGCCTTCGTGCAGCGGCTGCGGGAGGCGCGGCTGCTGCTTCTGGAGTGGCGCTACGACGCCGAGCTCGCCGTCGGTGACCGGCTCGACGGGCTGGTCCTGGAACTGACCTCCCTGGCCGCCGAACATCCGCTGCGCGAGGCCTTCCACCGTCAGCTGATGCTGGCCCTCCACCGGACGGGGCGGCAGGCGGAGGCGCTGGCCGTCCACCGGGATCTGCGGACGCGGCTGGTCGAGGAGCTCGGCGTGGAGCCGGGGGCGGGGGTGCGGGAGGCGCATGTCGAGGTGTTGCGGGAGGCGACGGGGGCGTCCGCCGGGAGTGGCGGGGGCGCAGGCGAGGGTGCGGCCGGGGGTGCGTCGGTCGGCGGTGCGGCCGACAGGGCTGAGGACACGGGGACCGGGCCCGGAGCGGCCGACGCCGAACCCGGAGCCGTCGACTCCGGGCCCGGAGGGATGCCCACAGGACCGCCCCGACCTGCCCAACTCCCTCCGCCACCAGCCCACTTCACCGGCCGCGCAACCGTCCTGGAGGCTGTGCGCCGGACCCTGTCCGACGCCCCCACCGCCGTCGCCGTCATCAACGGCATGGCCGGTGTGGGCAAGAGCGCACTCGCCCTGCACATCGCCCATGGCCTGCGCGAACGCTTTCCCGACGGCCAGCTGTACGTCAACCTGCACGGCGCCACCCCCGGCATGACCCCCCTCACGCCGTCCCAGGCGCTCACCGCACTCCTGCGCGACCTGGGCGCCGACCCCCGCGCCATCCCCGAACACCCGGACGCGGCAGCCGCGTTGCTGCGCTCCCTGCTCGCGCCGACGCGCACGCTCATGGTGCTGGACGACGCCGCGACCGCCGCACAGGTACGGCAGTTGCTGCCGGCCGGCACCGGCTGCGCGGTGATCGTCACCAGCCGCTCCCCGCTGACCACCCTCGACGGCGCCCGCCGTTTCCCGCTCGCCCCGCTGTCGGCGGAGGACAGCGCGGCGCTGCTGCGGACGGTGTCCGGCCGCGACGGCGACGACGGCACCGGCAGCGACGAGGACGCCGACCGCATCGACGCCGCCCATCCCCTCGTCGAACTCACCGGCCGCCTCCCGCTCGCCCTGCGCATCGTCGCCGCCCGCCTGGCCGCGCGCCGCGCCCTCACCCCCGATGTGCTGGCCGACCAACTGGCCGCCACGGAGGACAGGCTGGGGCACCTGGAGTACGACGACCTGTCCGTACGCCGCTCCCTGGCCGTCGCCCACGACGCGCTCGCCGCCTCCGGCCGCCGCACCGACCGCGACGCCGCCCTCGCGCTGCGCCGGCTCGGCGCCCTCGACCTGCCCACGTACGGCGCACCGCTCATCGCCCGGCTCCTCGGCACCGAGGCCGGCCGTGCCGAGGCCGCGCTCGACCGCCTCGTCGACGTGGCGCTCCTGGACGAGACGGCGTACGGCCGCTACGCCCCCCACGACCTGGTCCGCGACTTCGCCCGCGAACTGGCGGACACCCGGCACGCCCCGGACGTCGCCCGCACCGCGGTGCGCTGGTACACGGCCGTCGTCGAACGCACCCTCACCGCGATCGTCGAGCCCGGCCTCGACCAGGACGACCGCCGCCGCCCCACCGCCGCGCAGCCGCCCGAGCACACGGCGCACGTGCTGTCCGTGCCGGCCTTCGCCTCCTCCGAAGAGGCCTTCGCCTGGGCCACGTCGGAGCTGGAGAACATCGTCGCCCTGGTCGAGCGGTACGCGGACGCCCCCGACGACCGCACCGCCGCCCATGTCGCCACCCTCCTGCGGCTCTTCTTCCCCTACCTCCAACGCGGCGGCCGCGTCTCCGAGATGGAGGTGCTCGGACAGGCCGCGCTCCGGCTGGCGCGGCGGTTCGGGGACGAGGTCGCCGAGGCGTACGCGCTGATCGATCTCGCCGGGCTGTACTTCCTCACCGGCCGGCACGGCGAGTCCCTCGTCCGCACCGACGACTCCCTCGCACTCTGGCGGCGACTCGGCGTGCTCTCCAGGATCCGGCGCTGCCTCGGCAACCGGGGCCTGCTGCTGGAGAACCTGGGCCGGTACGAGGAGTCCGGGGAGGCGCTGCGCCAGAGCCTGGAGCTGTCACGGCAGCTGGACGACCCCTGGGGCGAGGCCGTGACCTACGGCCACCTCGGCAATCTGTACGAGCACACCGACCCCCGCGCCGCCATCGAGCAGCACCGGCGCTCGCTCGCCATCGGCGTCGAGATCGGCAACGTCATCGTGCAGCACTCCGCGCACTGCAACATCGGCTACGCCCATCTCACCCTGGGCGAACCGGCCGCCGCCGTACCGCACTTCGAGGAGAGCCGGCGCATTCTCGGCGGCCACGGCGACTGGCACGGTGAGTCCCAGTCCCGGCTCGGTCTGGTGCGCGCGCTGCGGCTGCTGGGCCTCATGGACCGGGCCGAGAGCGAGTGCGCCGAGCTGCTGAGCCGTGCGGACGCCCGCGCCGACGGCTATGTGGGCGGTCTCGCCCGCCACCAGTACGGGCTGGTGCTGCGGGAGCGGGGGCGCGTCGAGGAGGCGGGCGCACAGTGGCGTACGGCCCTCGCCGCGCTGGACGGGACGGACAAGAAGGCGGTCGTGGACGAGCTGCACGCCCTGCTCGGCGACGGCTGATCACTCGGCGTCCGTACAGCGGACCGGTCACTTGGCGTCGGCATAGCACGCCACCACCGACGTCGAGAACGGGAACCGCACCGGCGTCTGCCCGAACGTCAGCCGCGCCGCCAGCTCCGCCGCCTCCCGGATCGCCGCCACGACCGTCTCCGTCTCCTCCTCGGGACAGTGCACGATCACCTCGTCGTGCTGGAAGAAGACCAGCTCGGCCGCCATGTCCGCACAGGTCTGGCGCAGCGCGGCGAGCAGCAGCAGGGTCCAGTCGGCGGCGCTGCCCTGGACGACGAAGTTACGGGCGAAGCGGCCTCGGGCGCGGGCGTTGCGGGAGGCGTACCCCGGTACCCAGCCGTCGTCCGAGGGGGTCTCGGGCGCGTCCTCCTGCGGGATGCCGGCCTCCTCGGCGGCGTCGCCCGCGCCCGCCGCCGGTGGGCAGGTCCGCCCCAGCCAGGTCCGCACGAGCCGCCCCTCCTCGCCCGCGCGGGCCGCGTCGTCGACGTACGCCACCGCCTTGGGGAAGCGGCGTCTGAGCGCGGCGAGGTTCTTGAGGCCGTCGCCGGAGGTCTGGCCGTAGACCGCGCCGAGGACGGCGAGCTTGGCCTGGTCGCGGTCGCCGGAGAAGGCGCGGTCGGAGACGGACTGGTAGAGGTCGGTCTCCCGGCCCGCCACCTCCATCAGCCCGGGGTCACGGGAGATCGCCGCCAGCACCCGCGGCTCCATCTGGTCGGCGTCGGCGACGACGAGCCGCCAGCCCGGGTCGGCGACGACGGCCCGGCGGATGACCTTGGGGATCTGCAGCGCGCCCCCGCCGTTGGTGACCCAGCGGCCGGTGACCGTGCCGTGGCACAGGAACTCGGGCCGGAACCGCCCCTCGCGCACCCAGTCCTGGAGCCAGGACCAGCCGTGGGCGACCCAGATCCGGTACAGCTTCTTGTACTCGATCAGGGGCTTCACGGCCGGGTGGTCGATCGACTCGAGCTCCCAGCGGCGGGTGGAGTTCACCTTGATGCCGGCCTGCGCGAACGCCTTGACGACATCGGCGGGCAGGTCGGGCCGGACCCGGCGCCCGAAGGCCACGGACACCTCGTCGGCGAGTTCGGCGAGGCGCCGGGGCTCACCGCCACCGGCGTATCGCTCGCCGAGCATCTCGTGCAGCACCTGCCGGTGGACGTCGGCGCTCCACGGCAGCCCCGCGCGGTTCATCTCGGCGGCCACCAGCATCCCGGCCGACTCGGCGGTGATCAGCAGCCGCATCCGGTCGGGGTGAGCGGTGGCGTCCTGGCGGCGCTGCTGGTCGGCGTACACCTCCAGCAGGTCGGCGAGCGGCAGATGGACGGCCTGCGGCTCGAAGAGGGAGGACTGCGAGCCGGGTTCGGCCGAGCGCAGCGGTGGGTCGGGCGGTACGGGGCCGCCGCGCAGCCGGGCCAGGGCGGCGGCGGCCGAGCGCGGCTCGCCGTAGCGCCCCGCGTGGCCCAGCAGCAGGGTCTCGGCGTCCTCGATGTCGTAGCACCGCTCGACCCGTACCCCCGCGGTGAGCAGTCGCGGATACACCTCGGCCGTGGACCGCCACACCCACCGCGCCACCTCGGGCCGCCCCCGCACGGCCCCCGCGACATCCCCCTCCCGCCGCACCGGTCCGGCGGGCAGCCCGTCGGCACCGAGGGGGGCGATCTCCACGCCACCGTCCTCGGCCGGAGCGAGAGCCCAGCGGTCGGTCATGGTGGCGAGTCTCGCAGGAGGGTCTGACAACGGCCCTTCGCCCGCCGCCGGGCGGCGTGCCCCCGACCCAGGGGGTCAGGCCCTCTCTTCCTGGATCTTCGCCAGCGCCGTCGTCACGTTCTCCTCCGCCGCTTCCTTCGTGATGCCCAGGCCCGACAGCACGCCCTCGCCGTTCTCGAACTCCAGCAGGGCCAGCAGGATGTGTTCGGTGCCGACGTAGTTGTGGCCCAGGCGGAGGGCCTCGCGGAAGGTGAGTTCCAGGACCTTCTTGGCGTCGGAGCCGTAGGGGACGAGTTCCGGGGCCTCCTCGACGGCCGGGGGCAGTGCGGCGCCGGCGGCCTGGCGTACGACGTCGAGGAGGACGCCCTGTGCGGTGATCGCCTTGGCGGCCAGGGCGTCCGGTTCGGCCAGCAGGCCGAGGACCAGGTGCTCGGGGCGGCCTTCGGCGTTGCGGGCGGCGACGGCCTCGTTGTGCGCGGCCATCACGGTGTTGCGGGCACGGGTCGTGAAGCGGCTGAAGTCCTGGTTGGCGCCGGGCTCAGCGCCCTCCCTCGGCACGAACCGCTTCTGCGCGGCCTGCCGCGTGACGCCCATGCTCCTGCCGATGTCCGTCCAGGAGGCGCCCGAGCGTCGGGCCTGGTCCACGAAGTGGCCGATCAGATGGTCGGCCACGTCACCGAGGTGGTCGGCGGCGATCACCGCGTCCTCGAGCTGGTCGAGCGGCTGGTCGTGGACCTTCTTGATGGCCGCGATGAGGTCGTCGAGGCGTACGGATGACGTGATGCTGGGGTTCGTCGTCATGTGTCAACCGTAGGTTGACAGTCATGGGGTGTCAACCCGCGGTTGACGAACCGAGCCCTCCACGCGCGCGTGCCCCTACTTCGGCGACACGGCCACCAAGCGCACCGCCAGCCCCGTGAACACCGTCCCGCTGAAGATGTTGAGCCCCCGCGCCACCCGGCGACTGCGCCGCAGCAGCGCGGAGAGCTTCCCGGAGAGCAGTCCGATCGAGCCGTCCACCGCGAAGCCCATGACCGTGATCGTGAGCCCGAGGACCAGGAACTGCTCCCACACGTGCCCCATCTCCGGCGCCACGAACTGGGGCAGGAACGCCACGTTGAAGAGGATCACCTTGGGGTTGAGGAGGTTGGTGACGGCGCCCTGCCAGAAGGCCCGCCGCATCCCCGGCCCGGCCACGGTCCCCTCGCCGATCGGCGAACGGTCCCGGAACGCCTTCACCGCGAGGTACAGCAGATAGGCCGCGCCCGCCCAGCGCAGCACGTGGTACAGCGTCGGCAGGGCCAGGAACAGCGCCGAGAGTCCGAGCGCCGCGGCCACCGTGTGCACGAACATCGCACAGGCCACCCCGAACGCCGCCATCACCCCCGCCGCGGGGCCACCGCGTCCGCCCATCGCCACGATGAACATCATGTCGGGGCCGGGAGTCACACAGAGCGCGAAAGCGGCCACGAGGAAGGCCGCGTAGAGAGACATGTCCACCATGCGGCCATGCTCGAAGCCCGCACGCGCGGCGGCACCCGATTTTCGGGGAGTGAGACGATCGCCCCGTGACCAGCAGCAGCGCCCCCGGCACCGTCGACCGCGCCTTCGAGGCAGCCCTCTACACGGACGCCGACTCCGCCCTCGACACGGCCGCCTCCCTCCTCGCCGCCGACAGGACGGCCGACGCCGAACTCGACCGCCGGGGGCGGGAGTTCGTGGCGGCCGCCTGGCGGCGGGGCTGGCAGCCCGCCGACGTCGTACGGATCGTGCGACGGGAGCTGGACGACGTACACGTACGTCTGGCATCGGCGCTGATCCACACGCAGGCGCCCGACGACCGCGCGCGCGGCCCCCGCTGGCGGGCCCAGCTCGAGGAGCTGACGGCCGACGCCCCGCCACAGGACCGTTTCTCCCGCGCCACCGCGGTCCTGGAGCTGTACCGTCTGCTGCTCCGCCTGCCCGCCCTGGAGTCCCTCGACGAGCCGGCCGGCCGCACCGCGCACCCCGAGTCCCGCATGCTCACCCGCATCCGCGCGCTGCTCGCGAAGGCGGAGGGGACGGACTACCCGGAGGAGGCGGAGGCGCTCAGCGCCAAGGCGCAGGAGCTGATGGCCCGGCACAGCGTCGACGAGGCGCTCCTGGACGCGCAGGCGCCCACGCACGACACCCCCGGCGCCTGCCGGATCGGGGTCGAACCGCCGTACGAGCAGGCCAAGGCGGTGCTGCTGGACGCGGTGGCGACGGCGAACCACTGCCGGGCGGTGTGGAACGAACCGCTCGCCTTCTCCACGGTCGTCGGCTTCGAGCCCGATCTGGAGGTCGTGGAACTGCTCTACACCTCCCTGCTCGTCCAGGCCACGACGGCGATGACCAGGGCGGAGGCGGCCCAGCGGGCGGGCGGCCGGAAGCGGACCAAGACCTTTCGGCAGTCCTTCCTCGCGGCCTACGCCCACCGCGTGGGAGTCCGCCTGCGTGCCGCGGCCGAGACCCAGGTGAGCGACGACCTGCTCCCGGTGCTCGCCACCCGCGAGGTCGCGGTCACCGGCCGCCTCGACCGGATGTTCCCGGAGACGACCACGACCCGGCTGCGCGGCGTCAACGACGAGGCGGGCTGGGTCGAGGGCTCGGAGGCGGCGGACCGTGCGCAGGTGGGGTCCCGACGGCGGCTCGGCCAGGCCTAGTCGCCGGACGTCTGGAACCCGCTCACCGAGGCGTCCGGGGTCTTGCCGTCGCTCTTCACCGCGACATCGCCGTACGACCACTTGAAGTCGTAGGTCTCGGAGGAGCCGGGCAGGCTGAACTTCCCCTCCGACACGGCGAGGCTCTTGCCGCCGCCCGCCTCGCCCATGACGTAGGTGAGGGTGAAGGAGGTCGCGGCGCCCTTCGTGAGGGTCGTCCTCGTGGCCTTGGCGGACGGGTCCGGCTCGACGGCGACCGTGCCGAGGGTGACGGAGGGCAGGCCGTCGAGGGTGCACTTGGCGCCGCTGCCGTTGGTGATCGTGACGGGCACGTTGCCGGTGTCCCCGACGGCGGGGGCGGCGTTGGCGGGCCCGACCTGCACCGTCATCGCGCCGACCGCGCAGGCGGTGACGCCCTTGGGGCTGCTCGTGGCGGCCTTGTCCTTGGTGTCCCCGTCGTCGTCGGAGCAGGCGGTCAGCGTCAGGGCCGCGGTGAGGAAGGCGGCGGCGAGGGGAAGGGCGCGCATGAGGGGTCCTTGAGTGCTCAGGTGCTGCGTGAACGCGTGCATGGATCATCACGCACGAAGCGGGGAATCGCTTACGAGGATCAGCCCAGGCTCGCCGTCGGCAGTCCGGACGGCAGCTGGCCGCCCTCCGACTTCGTGTACGTCTCCGTGCCCAGACCGCCCTCCCATGTCACCTTGAGGCTGGTCTTGCCGACGGAGTCGACCATTCCGGTCTGTCGGTCCTTGCTGCCGTCCGTGCACTTGAGGCGGATCATCTGCATGCCGTCCTCCTCGCCCGCGGTCCCGCTGCAGATGGTCCCGCCGGTCGCGAAGAGCCCGGCCTCCGTGCCGTTGACCATCAGCACCACGGCCTTGCCCTTGGTGGTGGCGAGCCAGCTGCCCGCGAGTTCGTCCGAGGCGGAGGCGGAGGCCGACGAGGAAGCCGATCCGCCGGTCCCGCCTCCCGTGTCCGCGGTCGACGACGCACCGGTGCTCGGCGGCGAGTCGTCGTCGGAGCCGCCGTCCCCGCTGCACGCGGTCAGCGCGAGTACGCCCGCCAGGGTCGCGGCGGTCGCCGCGACCCGCATCCGCCGGTGTGACGTGGTGCGCGAGAAGATCGCCGAAGTCACTGGAGGCTCCTAGCTGTAGCGGTCGACGCAACGACCGCAGCAAGCTACCAGGAGGACTTGCGGACCCCCGGAAGGTATCCGGCGTGCGCCTGCTGCCGGAGGCCGACGCGAGAGAGGCCGAAGGCGCGGTAGTAGCCGCGCGGCCGCCCGTCCACCTGGTCCCGGTTGCGTACGCGCGTGGCGCTGGCGTCCCGTGGCTGCCGGTTCAACTCCTGCTGGGCGGCGAGCCGTTCGGCATCCGTGGAGGACGGGCGCCGGATGATCTCCTTCAGCTCGGCGCGGCGCTCGGCGTACCGGGCGACGATCTCCTGCCGCTTCTCGTTCTTCGCGATCTTGCTCTTCTTCGCCATGCCGGTTTCTCCCTCAGACCCGCACCCCGCGCGCGCGGATCCGCGCCACGGCTGCCTCGATACCGATCGTGTCGACGGTCTTGATCCCCTTCGTGCTCAGCCGCAGCCGGACGTTCCGGCCCTCGCTGGGCAGCCAGTAGCGCTTGGACTGGATGTTGGGGTCGAAGCGGCGCGAAGTGCGCCGGTGGGAGTGGGAGATGCGGTTGCCGAAGCCGGGCTGGGCGCCGGTCAGCATGCAGTGGGCGGACACGGGTGATGCACCTCTCTCGAAGCCGTTGTGTAAATGGATTTCATTTTCAGTAAGATAGCAGCATGGCTCGCAACGAACTCCGCCCGGTCATCAAGCTCCGGTCCACGGCGGGGACCGGCTTCACCTACGTCACCCGCAAGAACCGCCGCAACGACCCGGACCGTATGACGCTCCGCAAGTACGACCCGGTCGCCCGCCGCCACGTCGACTTCCGAGAGGAGCGCTGACCACCGCCATGCGCAACGGAATCCACCCCTCCTACGGCCCGGTCGTCTTCCGGGACCGTGCCGCGAACTACACCTTCCTGACCCGCTCGACGATGACGAGCGAGAAGACCATCGAGTGGGAGGACGGTCACACCTACCCGGTCGTCGACGTCGAGATCTCGAACGTCAGCCATCCCTTCTACACCGGCACCGCGCGCGTGCTGGACACAGCCGGACGCGTGGAGCGCTTCGAGCGCCGGTACGGGAAGAACGGCTGATGCTCTCCGTCGTGATCGTCGGCGGGCTGCACGCCGACGCCCGCAAGGCGGCCGTCGAGCGGCTGCTCGCCGACGTGCCGGGCAGCGTCGTCCTCCACCACGACCTGGCGACGGCCGCGGCGGGCACGGTCGTACGGACCATCCGTGACGCCTCCGGGATCCTCGCCGCGGGGGAGGCGCCGCTGGTCAACGACTGCGCGTGCTGTGCGCTGCGCGAGGACCTGGTGCCGGAGCTGCGCCGACTGGCCGACGACGGCCTCACGCGGCTCGCGGTCGTCGAGTTGTGGGACTCGGTGGAGCCCAAGGCCATGGCCGAGGTCGTCACGGCCGGCGGGCTCACCGTCACCGGCGTCGTCACCGCCGTCGACCCGGCACTGGTCCTGCCGTACCTGGGCAACGGCGACGACCTCGCCGACCGCGGCCTCGCCGCAGCCGCCACCGACCAGCGCACGGTCGCCGACACCTTCGCACGCCAGCTGGAGTACGCCCCCGTCCTCGCCGTGGCCGACTCGGAGGAGGCCGACGACGAGGACCGCGAGCTGCTCGCGCAACTGCATCCGACGGCCCGCCAGGTCCCGATCGGTCACGCCGACCCGGCGGCCGTGGAGCCCGGTGCACGGCCCGATGCGCAGCCATCCGCACGCTCGCCGTTGGCGGCGGCGGCCCTCGCCGGCTTCGACGTGGAGGCCGCGGCCGCCGCCCAGCACCCCGCCTGTGCCCTCCTCCCCACCGAGGCGGACGCCCACGGTGTCTCCACGCTGGTCTGGCACCGGTGCCGCCCCTTCCACCCGGAGCGGCTGTACGAGGCGCTGGAGGACATCACCTGTGCGGCCGCCCGCAGCCGTGGCCGGTTCTGGCTGGCCGACAAGCCGGATGTGCTGCTGCACTGGGACGCGGCCGGCGGAGCGCTGTGCGTGGAGAGCGTGGGCCCCTGGCTCGCCTCCCTGCCGGACGCGGCCTGGGAGATGGTCCCGCCGGTGCGCCGGGCCGCCGCGGCGATGGACTGGCACCCCGAGCACGGCGACTGCTGCCAGCACCTGGTGTTCACGTCGCCCGCCCTCGACCGCGACGGCCTCGAACGGCTGCTGGAGCACTGCCTGCTCACCGACACCGAGTACGCCGCGGGCCGCGACGCCTGGAAGCGGTTGCCGCCCGCCTTCGACACCCTCCTGGAGGTCTGACCCGCATGCCCCGCAAGCCCGAGCGCAAGCCCGCCAAGAACCGTCCCAACCCGCTGGACCAGGCGAAGATCACATACATCGACTACAAGGACACCGATCTGCTGCGGAAGTTCATCTCCGACCGCGGCAAGATCCGCAGCCGCCGGGTCACCCGCGTCACGTCCCAGCAGCAGCGCCGCCTGGCCCGCGCCATCAAGAACGCCCGGGAGATGGCACTGTTGCCGTACGGCAACCGCTGATCGCCCGCCCTTTTCGAGGCCCCGGCGTGGACACGGTTCACGCCGGGGCCGAACTTTGCCCCCGCACGATTGGGTGAAGCTTGGAACACAACAGGCGCGGTACGCGTCTATCCCTCAGACACGAGGGGGTTCGGCCCAGATGCCGAGGTGCCGGGGGGAACGTAACCGGCGCCCCGTACGTCACATCTGTAACCACAGGACCACCCCGCGTGCACGTGCATCTGCTCATGCATCTGCACGTGAACAGAGCTATGATCCGGACCAGTTGACCACTGCATCAATGGCCCCAAGGCCACCGCACCACCGGGGAGCGACCTGTGGACCACGACGTGTACAACGACGTGTACAACGGCATGGCAGCCACGGAGCTGAACGGGGTGGCCTGGCAGAAGAGCCGGCACAGCAACTCGCAGGGTTCCTGCGTCGAGTTCGCGCGGCTGCCCGACGGAGGCGTGGCCATGCGCAACTCCCGGTTCCCCGACGGTCCGGCGCTGGTCTACACGCGCGCCGAGATAGAGGCGATGCTGCTCGGGGTGAAGGACGGCGAGTTCGACCACCTCGTAGTGGGCTGACGTCCGGGAGCCGGCGCCCCACCGCGGCGCGGGGGACTCAGGGCGATCGCTGCTTCACGCCCCGTGACGCGCGTAGAACCGTGGCATCGAAAAACGCCGCGGTGCCTCACTCGGCGGACTGCAGGCGGAACAGTGCCCAGACGACCTTGCCGTTGAGTGTGCCGGCGAGCGGATGCCAACCCCAGCCGTCCGCGAAGGAGTCGACGAGGAACAGGCCCCGCCCGGACTCCGCCGAGAAGTCGTCCGAGTCGCGCGCGACCGGGCTGTCGTGGCTGGGATCGCGCACCGCGCACACCAGCCGCTCCGTCCAGCGCATCAGATGCAGTCGCACGGGCGGAATCTGGTCGGGTGCGTGTCCGTTGCTCGTCGGCAGACCGTGTCGCAGGGCGTTGGTGACCAGTTCGGAGACGACCAGACAGACGTCGTCGAAGCGGTCGCCTATGTCCCACTGGTCGAGTGTTCTGCGGGTGAACTGCCGTGCCTCGCGCACCGCTTCGTAGCGGGCGGGCAGAGCACAGGAGGCGGCGTTGGACACGGCGGCGGGATCCAGCGGCGGAAGGCCCTGCCGTAACGGCTCGAGCATGGTCGATCCATTCGTCCCCATGCGAGGCACTCCCGGAGGTTCGCGGTCGTTGCGATGCAGCGGTTGCGCGGGACCATGGTTTCGGATGAGGAGTGCAGATGCAAGGTGCAGATGCACGTGCACGTGACCGAATTGGACGTTCCCGTACCGCTTGTTGGGCATTTTTTCCGCCAACTTCCTTACTTCTCTTGCCTTCTCCTCCTGTCCTGCTGTGTGGAATCTTTGGCTTCTTTCCATCTCTGTAATCGGACGAGTACAGCTCGAAGTGTTTTAGTGGCAGACTTCGGCTCCTGAAGACGGCTGGGGAGGCTGGCGAACGTGAGCGCGGGAGAGCCCGGATCGGTGGTGCGGCGGATGCTGCTCGGCTCGCAACTCAGGCGACTGCGTGAGGCGCGCGGAATCACCCGCGAGGCCGCGGGCTACTCCATTCGCGCCTCGGAGTCGAAGATCAGCCGGATGGAGTTGGGCCGGGTGAGCTTCAAGACGAGGGACGTCGAGGATCTGCTGACGTTGTACGGCATCACGGACGAGCAGGAGCGCGCCTCACTTCTCTCCCTCGCACGCGAGGCCAACGTCGCGGGCTGGTGGCACAGTTACTCCGACGTTCTGCCGAGCTGGTTCCCCACCTATGTCGGCCTGGAGGGCGCGGCCACCCTGATCCGGGTGTACGAGGTGCAGTTCGTGCACGGCCTGCTCCAGACCGAGGCCTACGCCCGCGCGGTCGTGCGGCGCGGCATGAAGGGTGCGAGCGAGGCCGACGTGGAGAAGCGCGTCGCCCTGCGCCTTGAGCGGCAGAAGTACCTCGCCGAAGTGGGCGGCCCCGAGTTCCACATCGTCCTGGACGAGGCGGCGCTGCGCCGGCCGTACGGCGACCGCGAGGTGATGCGGGGTCAGCTTCAGCATCTGATCGAGGTCTCCACGCGTCCCAATGTGCGGCTGCAGGTCATGCCGTTCGGCTTCGGCGGTCACTCCGGCGAGTCCGGCGCCTTCACCCTCCTCAGCTTCCCCGAGTCCGACCTCTCGGACGTGGTCTATCTGGAGCAGCTCACCAGCGCCCTGTACCTGGACAAGCGCGAGGACGTCGCCCAGTACGAGAAGGCGCTCAAGGAGCTCCAGCAGGACAGCCCAGGGCCGGACGAGAGCCGGGACCTTCTACGGGGTCTCCTCCAACTCTCCTGAGATCTTCGCCAACCCTCCTAGGGTTTTCCCCAGAACATCGCTCTGTGTCCCCAACTCACTTGTCGCACAAGTACGATGACGCGTGATCAGACCGTGACGTCGATCGCGCGTCGCGTGCGTCTGCTAGCGATTTGGGGATCACATGTCGTCGTACTTCACTGATCTGGCCCAGCAGTACATCGACGGTGAGTGGCGCCCGGGCACCGGATCCTGGGACATCATCGACTTCAATCCGTACGACGGCGAGAAGCTGGCGTCGATCACCATAGCCACGGTCGACGAGGTCGACGAGGCGTATCAGGCGGCGGCCCGCGCCCAGAAGCAGTGGGCCGACACCAACCCCTACGCCCGCCGCGGGGTCTTCGAGAAGGCGCTCGGCCTGATCAACGAGCGCGAGCAGGAGATCACCGACGTGATCATCGCCGAGCTCGGCGGCACACGCGTCAAGGCCGGCTTCGAGCTCCACCTCGCCAAGGAGTTCCTGCGCGAGGCGATCCACCTGTCGCTGCGCCCCGAGGGCCGCATCATCCCGTCGCCGATCGACGGCAAGGAGAACCGCGTCTACCGGGTGCCGGTGGGCGTGGTGGGCGTGATCAGCCCCTTCAACTTCCCGTTCCTGCTGTCGATCAAGTCGGTGGCCCCGGCGCTGGCGCTCGGCAACGGCGTCGTACTGAAGCCGCACCAGAACACCCCGATCACCGGCGGCACCCTGGTCGCGAAGATCTTCGAGGACGCGGGCCTGCCCAAGGGTCTCCTCAACGTCGTCGTCACCGACATCGCGGAGATCGGCGACGCCTTCATCGAGCACCCCGTCCCGAAGGTCATCTCCTTCACCGGCTCCGACAAGGTCGGCCGCCACGTCGCCACCGTCACCGCCTCGCACTTCAAGCGCTCGGTCCTCGAACTCGGCGGCAACAGCGCCATCGTGGTGCTCGACGACGCCGACATCGACTACGCCGTCGACGCCGCGGTCTTCAGCCGGTACGTCCACCAGGGCCAGGTCTGCATGGCCGCCAACCGTGTGCTCGTGGACCGCTCGATCGCCGACGAGTTCACCGAGAAGTTCGTCGCCAAGGTCAAGGGCCTCAAGGTGGGCGACCCCCGCGACCCGGAGACGGTGATCGGTCCGGTCATCAACTCCTCCCAGGCGGACGCCCTCGCGAGCACCGTCGAACAGGCGATAGCCGAGGGCGCGACGGCCCTGGTGCGCGGTGAGACGAACGACAACCTGGTCTCGCCGTCGGTCCTCACCGACATCCCGGCCGGCTCCGCCCTCCTCCACCAGGAGGTCTTCGGCCCGGTCGCCTTCCTCATCCCGGTCGACGGCGAGGAGGAGGCGGTCCGCGTGGTCAACGACACCCCGTACGGCCTCAGCGGCGCCGTCCACACCGCGAACATCGAGCGCGGCGTCAACTTCGCCAAGCGCATCGACACCGGCATGTTCCACGTCAACGACGGCACCGTCCACGACGAGCCGATCGTCCCCTTCGGCGGCGAGAAGAGCTCCGGCGTCGGCCGTCTCAACGGCGAGACGATGCTGGACGCTTTCACCACGCTGAAGTGGATCTCGGTGCAGCACGGACGGAGCAGGTTCCCGTTCTGACGGAGCACCCCCCGAACCGAGCCGGCGCCCGGTCCCTGCAGGGACCGGGGGTTGTTGGGGGGTGGGGGGGCCCGGGCAACTGGCGGTCAAACACC
>NZ_JBSFUY010000037.1:0-86535 GCF_053592055.1 Streptomyces sp. NPDC002817 | reverse complement strand
TGTGTGTACTTCGTGTCGTCCTTCGCCCACAGCGCGGAGGGCTCGGCCGCGGACCACTTCGGCCAGATCTGGCGCTACGACCCGTCCTCGCGCCGCCTGACCCTGGTGATCGTCTTCGGCCCGGACACCGACATCCAGCTGCCCGGCGAGTCCCCCGACAACATCTGCCTCGCCCCCAGCGGCGGCCTGATGGTCTGCGAGGACGGCAACGGCGCCCAGCACGTGTACGGCGTCACGCGCCGGGGTGAGGTGTACGCGATGGCCCGCAACGCCCAGAACATCGGGACGCCCGAGGCGCCGGAGTGGGGCGAGTTCGCGGGGGTCACCTTCTCGCCCGACGGCGACACGATGTACGTCAACTGCTACACGCCGGGGACGACGTTCGCGGTGACGGGGCCCTGGCGCAGGTAGGGCCTCCGCGCCGGGAGGCGGACCCCCGCCTCCCGGCGCATGATCGAGGCACGACCGGACCGGAAGGGACGCCCCGTGGCCGAGAAGAAGCACCGCGGACTGAGCGAGCTGCTCCGCGTCCCCGGGGACGAGCCGGTCGACCTCTCCAGCTACGACACCAGGGCGACGACCGGCGGCCCGAGCGGCAAGAAGGCGGCCCTCGCCGACACCGCCCTGACGGGAGAGCGCCTCGCCGGTCTCCAGGAACGGCTCTGGGCGGCGAGCACGGCAGGTGACCGCCGGCGCGTCCTGCTGGTGCTCCAGGGCATGGACACCAGCGGCAAGGGCGGCACGGTCAAGCACGTCATCGGCCTGTTCAACCCGTCCGGCTGCCGTATCAGGGCGTTCAAGGCCCCGACGCCCGAGGAGCGCGCACACCCCTTCCTCTGGCGCGTCCGCCAGGCGCTCCCCCACTCCGGCGAACTGGGCATCTTCGACCGCTCGCACTACGAGGACGTCCTGATCGCCCGTGTCCGCGAGCTGGTCCCGACGCCCGAACTCGGCCGCCGCTACGGCCAGATCAACCGCTTCGAAAAGTCCCTCACCGACGACGGCGTGACGCTGATCAAGTGCTTCCTGCACATCTCCTACGACGAGCAGCGCCGCCGCCTCCTCGAACGCCTGGACCGCCCTGACAAGCACTGGAAGTTCAACCCCGGCGACATCGACGAGCGCGAGCTGTGGCCGGCGTACCAGGAGGCCTACGAGCTCGCCCTGCACCGCTGCTCCACCCCGCGGGCCCCCTGGCACCTGATCCCCGCCGACCGCAAGTGGTACCGCAACTGGGCCGTCAGCCGCCTCCTCCTGGAGCACCTGACGGCACTGGACCCGCAGTACCCGAAGGCGGACTTCGACGTGGCGGAGTGCCGCCAGCGGCTACTGAAGGGGGCATGACGGGCAGCTGAGCGGCGCGTGAGCGGCCGCAATCCGGGATGCGCCCGATTCATCCCGTTATGTTCATACGGTGATCATTCGAGTACGACAAGTGGCGGCCTCCTGCGCCCTCGGCGCCGCACTCACCGCCTGCACCGCCGCCCCTGAGGCACCCCAGGCCACCCACCCGGCCCCCTCCGCCCCCGCCGCGCCCTCCCGGCCCCCGACCCTCGCCCCGGGCCCCGCCGGACTCACCCCCGTCTTCAAGAACGGCCCCCGCACGCACGGCAAGACCGTCGCGCTCACCTTCGACGCCGACATGACCGCGGACCAGGGGCCCCGGGCCGCGGCCGGCGAGCGCTTCGACAATCCGCGGCTCATCGCCGCGCTGCGAGCCCTGAAGGTGCCGGCCACCGTGTTCATGACGGGGCGGTGGGCCGAGGAGTACCCGACACAGGCGCGGTCGATCGGACGGGACCCGCTCTTCGAGGTGGCGAACCACTCGTACAGCCACTACGCCTTCACCGGCGACTGCTACGGGCTGCCGACGGTCTCGCAGGACCGCATGCGGGCCGATGTCGAGGACGCTTACGCCGCCTTCCGGAAGGCGGGTGTCCCGGACGCGCGGCCGTACTTCCGCTTCCCCGGCGGCTGCTACGACCGCGAGTCCCTCAAGGCGCTCACCCCGGCCGGTGTCACCGCCGTGCAGTGGGACGTGGTCAGCGGGGACGCCTTCGCGACGGACGCGGACGCCGTGGCCCGGCAGGTGCTGGACGGGGTCCGGCCCGGTTCCGTGGTCGTCATGCACTGCACCCGCAGCGCCGCCCCGACGACCGAGCGGGCCGTCCGGACGGTCGTGCCGGAGCTGCGGGCGAAGGGGTACCGGTTCGTGAAGGTGTCCGAGCTGATCGGGGCCACGGGTGGACGGCGCTGAGCGCCTTACGCTGGAGGCATGAGCGACGACTACTGCACGATCAGAGACGTGCCGAGGCCGCCCGTCGCCGACGGTCCGCCGTACGCGGAGTGCGTGCTGTGCCGGAAGCCGACGGAGTACCCGGAGTCGTACAAGGGGATCACCATGTGCCCCGTCTGCGAGTGGCAGGAGGCCCAGCGGACCGCCTGCTCAGGGTGATCTCCGGGACGTCAGCACACAGGCCACGGCGGTCGCGCCCGCGGTGAGCAGGGCGGCCGCGGCCAGGGGCAGCAGCGGCAGTGGGACCGTGCCCTCGCGGGAGCCGGTGACCAGGCCCTGGACCGCCGCCTGGGCCGGAGAACCGGTCGTCACCGTCGTGAGCAGAGCCGCGAGCAGCATCGTGGGAACCGCCCGTCCCGGCGAGCGCAGCAGCGGCCAGGTGGTGAGCGCCCCGACGGCCGTGCCGAGCAGGGCGCACGCGAGGATGGCGATCAGCCCGGCCGCACCTGCGGGGAACCGTGGCACCCGCATCTGGTGGTCGGCGCTCACCGGATCGCTGATCAGCGTCACGACGAGAGTCGCCGCCGTGCCGAGCAGCGCCGCGGTGGCGAATGCCACCAACAGAGAGGCGAGGTGCGCCCGCGTGGGCCCGACCGCCGCGGACACACAGGCACGGGCCGCGGGCGGCTCGTTGGACACACAGATCCGCACCAGCCAGGCGGCGACGGGCAGCAGCGCGGCGGCCGCGTACCCCAGCGAGTCGAGGATCGGCTGGCCGCTCTGCACCCCGATGCCCAGGAACGCGACGTACAGGATGAACGGCGGCAACCAGCGCTGGGAACGTACGAGCAGGGCGGCCTGGTAGCGGAGCAGAGCGGTCATCGGCCGCCTTCCTGTGTCTCGTGGCTCACGCTCACGACATGCCACGGCGGGCGGGCCGCCAGCAGGGTGCGGAGCAGGACGTCCGAGTGGGACGTGGGGACGGCGAGCCGGTAGGTGCCCGGTTCCGTCTCCTCGGCTGTGGTGACGGTCCGCTGGGCGTCCGCGGGCAGCCGGCCGCCGGCCGGGCCCTGGGCCACGACGGTCACCTGCGGGCCGGAGGGTGCGGCGGCTTGTGTCGTACGACGGTGGAGGCCGCCCTCGTGCACGGCGTACGTCGCGTCGGGCACCCCCGCCAGCCGGCTCGGGTCGTGGTCGACGAACACCACCGCCCCGCCCGCCGCGGTGCGCTCGGCGACCGCGCGCTCCAGTTCCGCCCGGGCGTCCGCGTCGAGGCCGGTCCACGCCTCGTCCAGGACGAGCAGCTCCGGTTCGGCGAGGAGTGCCTGGGCGACGGCGACCTTCTGGCTGCTGCCCTTGGAGAGCTGGGCCATGGGGGTGCGGGCGTAGGGGGTGGCGCCGAATCGCTCCAGGGTGTCGGCCGCGGCTCGCTCGGCCGAGGTTCGGGTGAGGCCGTGGATGGTGGCCAGGTGGGTCAGGTAGCCGAGAGCGGTGAACGGGAGGGCCGAGGGGAAGCGCTCGGGGACGTAGGCGGTGCGGGGGCGGCCCTTGATGCGGCCCTCCGAGGGGGCGTCGAGGCGGGCGAGTACGCGAAGGAGTGTGGATTTGCCGGTGCCGTTCGGGCCTTCTATGCGGGTGAGGGTGCCCGAGGTGAGGGTGAGGTGGATGCCTCGTAAGACCCAGGGGCCGCGTAGGCCGTAGCGGCGGCCCACGTTGTCCAGCTGTAGATCGCGTTCCATGGTGGTCATGATGTCGTGTGGCGGCCGATGGTTGTCTGTGGCTGGTCGCGCCCACGCGGCGGTAGCCGCAAATCGACACAGCCCCGCGCCCCTTAGGGTTGGCTGGTGTGAGCTCTGATTCCATGCCGCCCGGCGACAGTCCGTTCCAGCACTCGGCCACTGCTCGCGATCAAGCGCCGCAGTTTGTACTGCCGTTGGTCGTGCGCATCGAGCGGGGCGCGCCTCCCGCCCGTACCGACGCTCTCGAGACCGCCGCCCGTGCCGTTCTCGTCATGCTCAGCGATGAACGCTCCCTCGGTGACGGTGAGTGGGCCCGAGCCATGCACGACTGGCAGGACGCGCGTATCCGGAAGGTCGTGCGGCGGGCCCGTGGGGGCGAGTGGCGGAAGGCCGAGGCGCTGCCCGGGATCACGGTCACCGGGAAGTCCGCGGAGGTGCGGGTGTTTCCGCCGGTGCCGTTGGACGGGTGGCCCAAGGAGTTGGCCAAGCTTCAGGTGTCGGGTACCGACCTCGACGACCCCGAGCCGCCGGTGGACGCCGATCCGGGTGTCCCCGTGCTGTGGATGAGCCCGGACGTCGACATGTCGGCCGGGAAAGCGATGGCTCAGGCCGGGCACGGGGCTCAACTCGCCTGGTGGGAGCTGTCGGACGAGGAGCGGGCCGCTTGGCGGGACGCCGGGTTCCCGGTCGCCGTACGGACCCCTGGGCGGGACCGGTGGCGTGAACTCGTGCGGAGTGGGCTGCCGTTGGTGCGGGACGCCGGGTTCACCGAGATCGCCCCGGGCTCGTGCACGGTCGTCGCCGACCATCCGGCGCTGCGGTGACCCGGCTCGACGGCAGGGTCGAACGGGGCAACCGCACCCGGCAGTCGGTGCTGCGCCGTACCGTCGAGATCGCCTCCGTGGAGGGTCTCGAGGCGCTGTCGGTGGGACGGCTCGCGACCGATCTGCGACTCAGCAAGAGCGGGGTGTTCGCCCTGTTCGGCTCCAAGCAGGAGCTGCAACTGGCCACGGTGCGGGAGGCCTCGCGGGTGTTCGTCGCGGAGGTCGTGGAGCCCGCCGCGACGGTTCCGGCGGGGATCGGACGGGTGTGGCGGCTGTGCGAGGCGTGGCTGGAGTACTCGGAGGGGCGGGTCTTTCCCGGCGGCTGCTTCTTCTACGGCGTGCTGGCCGAGTTCGACGCCCGGGAGGGTGCCGTGCACGATGCGCTGGTCGATGCCCAGCGGTACTGGGGCGCTCACGTGGAGGGCTGCGTCGAGGAGGCGCGGACCGCGGGTGAGCTGCGCGCCGACACCGATGCCGGGCAGCTCGCCTTCGAGCTGATCGCCCTCATGGAGTCGGCGAACGCGCTGTCCGTGCTGCACGGGGAGAACGTCGCCTACCGACGGGCGCGGGTGGGGATCGCGGCGCGGTTGCGGGCGGTGGCGGTGGACGCCTCGTCGGTGCCCCAAGTGGGCTGAGGGACAAGGCAAGTCGACTGCTCGCCATCCGGGGCCGGCGGCCGAAAACAAGTAGCACGATCGTTCGCTTACTTTTATTCTCGGATCCATGCGAATCTCGCGACGAACGATCCTGCGCGCTCCCTGGCAGCCCGGACCCGAACCGCCGACCGACGCCCCGGTGGTGGTCGGCGTCACCGACTTCACCGCCCTCGGCTTCGGGCAGGCCGCCTCGGTCGCCCTGGCCGGCGCGCGATTGCGCCGCACCTGGCCGGAGACGCCCGGCGCGCTCGGCATGTGGCTGTGGGCCGACCCGGTCCGCAGACGCTCCGGAGCCGTGTCCGTGTGGGCCGACGAGCGGGCGCTCAAGGAGTTCGTCGGCCGGCCCGACCATCTGCGGATCGTGCGCGCCCACCGTGGGCGCGGTGAACTTCGTTCGGCGACACGGGAGTTCGCGACGTTCGAGCCATCGACCCTGTGGGCCTACGCCCTGGACCTGATCACCGAGGAGCAGTGATGGACGTCGTGGAACTCGACCGGATCGCCGTGCACGAGGCCCTGCGGGTGGTGGAACTCGCGCAGGACGGGGACTGGGAGCGGGACGGTCCCTGCGCCGGGTGGACGCTGCGGCGGCTGGTGGCGCACATGGCCGCGCAGCACCACGGGTTCGCGGCCGCCGCGCGGGGTGCGGGCGGCGATCCGGCGTACTGGACGGAGCCGGCGGACATGAGCGAGCCGGCCAAGGTGCATCGGGCGGCCGCGACGGGCCTCCTCGGGGCGTTCGCCGAACCGGGCGCCGTGGAGCGGGAGTTCACACTCCCCGAGCTGGGCGGGCGGTTCCCCGGGCGGCTCGCGATCGGCTTCCACTTCATCGACTACGTGGTGCACGCCTGGGATGTGGCCGCAACGCTGGGGGTCGGGCTCGAGCTCCCCGACGAGGTCCTGACGGCGGCCCTGGCCGTGGCCCGGCGCGTCCCGGCCGATCCGGCGGGGAGGGGTCCGGGGTTCGCGTTCGCCGCGACGCTGGACGTACCGCCCGGTGCCGGGCCGCTGGAGGAGACGCTGCGGCTGCTGGGGCGGTCGCCGGAGTGGGGGTGAGCGGTCCGCCCGTTTGAACGGGCGGCTGCCGCGTTACGTACGTCCTGGCACGGGTGACCGGAACCTCAAATGTTCCTCTGAACGACGGGGTGGGGGGATTCGAGGCCGGGCACCGGGGCCATACCCCCGTCACGCCGGAAACAGCGAGCCGTCGAAGGGGACGACACAGCGGATCCAGGTGGAGCGGAGAGTCGGCCGGAGGAGGGACGGGGACGATGGAGCGACTGGGTACGGGAATCGGATGGCGGCCGGAGATCGCGGACGCCGTGGAGCGCATGCCGGGTATCGACTGGGTCGAGGCCGTGGCGGAGAACGTCTGCCCCGGGCACCTCCCCGAATCGCTGCTCCGGCTGCGCGAGCGCGGGGTGACCGTCGTCCCGCACGGCGTCTCCCTCGGGCTCGGCGGCGCGGACCGGCCCGACGAGGACCGGCTGACAGCCCTCGCCGAGCGCGCCACGGCCCTGGGCTCACCACTGGTCACCGAGCACATCGCGTTCGTCCGGGCGGGCGGGCCGCTGACGGCCTCACCGCGCCTGGAGGCGGGTCATCTGCTGCCGGTGCCGCGCACCCGCGACGCGCTCGACGTGCTGTGCGAGAACGTCCGTATCGCCCAGGCCGCGCTGCCCGTGCCGCTCGCCGTCGAGAACATCGCCGCGCTGATCTCCTGGCCGGGCGAGGAGATGACGGAGGGGCAGTTCCTGTACGAGCTGGCCGACCGCACGGGCGTACGACTGCTGATCGACGTGGCGAACCTCCACACCAACCACGTCAACCGCGGCGAGGACCCCGCCGAGGCCCTCACCGACCTCCCGCTGGAGGCCATCGCCTACGTCCACGTGGCGGGCGGCTTCGAACGCGACGGCGTCTGGCACGACAGCCACGCCCACCCCGTCCCCCGCCCGGTCCTCGACATCCTCACCGACCTCGCCTCCCGCGTCTCCCCGCCGGGGGTCCTGCTGGAACGGGACGAGAACTTCCCCGAGCCGAGCGAGCTGGAGGGGGAACTGGCGGCGATCCGGGGCGCGCTGGAGAAGGGGCGCGAGCAGGCCGGGGGAAGCCCGGAGGAGGGCGTCGGCGAGTCGGTCGGGGAGGCCGCGGGGCAGGTCGCGGACGCCGGGGAGCGGGAGCGGATCCGCGCAGTCTCCGGCGACCTGGCTCCGGAGGTCGGGCGCGGACCGGCGGAAGCATCCGGCGACCTGGGCCAGGAGACCGGCCTCGACACCACCGCGGCCGCCACCCCCGGCGCGACTCCCCTCACCACCTCGGGCCCCACCCCAGCCCCCGCCCGTCAGCGTCTGGCGCTCGCCCAGACCTCTCTGCTCTCCGCGCTCGTCGCCGGGACGCCCGTGCCCGAGGGGTTCGACCGGGTGCGGGTCGGGGTGCAGGCGCGGGCGCTCGCCGGGAAGCGGGCGGATGTCGTGGCGAAGGTCGCGCCCGAACTGCCGGAGATTCTCGGGGCGGGGTACCGGGCGGCGTTCCTCGGGTACGCCCACGGCCACCCGATGGGCGCCGGCTACCGGCGGGACGCGCTGGACTTCGCCGGGCACCTCCTCGGCTCCGGCCTGCCGGAGGACCCGCACGCCCGGGCCGGGCTGCGGGAGTGGTGGCTGGAGCGGTCCGGCACGCGGCCGCGGTCCCACCGGCCCGCCGTACGGCTGGCACGGGCGACGCGGCGGGTGCTGCTGCGACGGTGACCAGCCGCCGTCGGCACCGACACCGCGACCGAGTGTGCCGGGATTAACACCCTCGCCTCGACACATCTCCCACACACTCGGTTGGCCACCCTTTGATGCCATATGCCACCAGCCATCCCTTCACCATTCGCCCTTGGTGTCCGGGATGCAACCATTCGCTCCTGTACGGCAGTTGGCACGGACCGCGCAGTAACATGCCAATCCCGCACTCGAAATCTCACTAGCGTGCGGTGCCGTAACAGGAGGCACCATGCGACCGCGACCCCCCGTCAACGGCCGAGGAATTCTCAGCGGCACGGGGCTCATCATCACCGGCCTGACAGCGACCCTGATGGCGCTGATCTTCCCGATCTGGTCGTACGCCGACCGGTCGGGGACCGGAGCCGACGTACTCAACGCCGAGACCGTGTCGACGCAGTACGGGCCGTTGTCCGCTCTCGACCGGGAGTTCGTCACAAAGGTCCGGCTGGCCGGGCTGTGGGAGCTGCCCGCCGGCCAGCAGGCCCAGCAGAAGGGCACGACACAGGCCGTACGGACGGCCGGACAGCACCTCGTCGAGGGGCACACCTTCCTGGACGAGCGGGTCCGCGACGTCGCCTCGCAGCTGGGCCTGGTGCTTCCCGACGAGCCGAACGACCAGCAGAAGGGGTGGCTCGCCACCCTGAACGCGGCCCAAGGCGTCGAGTACGACCGCGAGTTCGCGAACATCCTGCGTCTCGCACACGGCAGGGTCTTCTCCGTCGTCGCCCAGGTCCGCGCGAGCACCCGCAACTCCCTGGTCCGCACCCTCGCCGACGACGCCAACACCACCGTCCTGGACCACATCAAGATCCTGGAGGCCACGGGCTACGTCGACTTCGACGCCCTGGCCCAGGACATGGCCGCCGGCAGCACACCCCCGATCACCAACTCCCCGGCCCCGCCCGCCTTCACGGCAGCGCCGACCCCGGCCGTCCCGGTGACCCCGAGCTACTCGCTCCCCCCACCCGCCACCAGCCCGCCCCCGCGCGAGCCCTAAGGGGAACGTCACATACCGGCAAACACTTGTCCGGATTGTGAACAAGGCATGGCGCAGTCCAGACCATCTCGCATAGAACAGCGTCATGTTCTGGGTCCTTCTCCTGCTGCTGGCCTGGGCCGCCGCCGGAACCGCGTGCACCCGGCTGTGCCTGGCCGCCGTACACGCCGCGGCCGACGATGTGGACGCGGGCCACGGACACGACCTCACGCTGTACGAGGCGGCGTTCCTGTCCGGCGGCCCACGCCGGGTCGCCGACCTCACCCTCGTCTCCATGGCCCGCCAGCGCCGACTGCTGCTCGCGCACACGGGCTGGGCGACGGTCGTCGATCCGCGCGGCCGGGACGAGATCGAGCGCTCCGTCATAGGGGCGATCGGACCGGAGGGGCAGTCCCGTATCGCCCCGGTCCGGGACGCCGCCGCCACCGCGGCCCCGGTACGCGGTCTCGCCGACCGTCTCGTCCGCGCCGGCCTCGCCGTGCCCGACGGGACGCGCACGACGGTCGCGGCCGCGGTCCGCCAGGTGCAGATCGCCGCGGTCGTGGTCCTCGCCCTGGGCGCGACCGCGCTGCTGACGCCCGCCCCGTCGGACGTGCCGCGCCATCTGATCGCCCTCTGGTTCGCGCTCCCCCTCGCACTGACCCTGAGCTGCCTGGCCATCGCCCGCGTCGAGGTGCACCCCTACTCGCGCTGGGCCTCCCCGGCAGGTCAGCGGCTGCTCGGCGCCCTGCCCCGGCGTGCCGCCGGCGGCGACGACCGTACGTACCTCACCACCGTCGCCGTACGAGGCGTCAGCGCGGTCGGCGAGCCGGACCTGCGCGCGGCCTTCGCCGACCGCGAGCAGCACTGGCGCACCGGACACACCAGGGGCGCATAGGGGGCATTGGCGCCGACACCGGCCGGATGGTGCTTGCCTTCGCCGACAACCAAACGAAACATCCCTTTTGTTGCTGCCGTGCACCGAAGGGATACGCGATGAGAGCCCCCGCCCTCTATTCGGCCGCCGGGACCTTGCTCCTGACCACTCTCGCGGCCGCCCCGGCCGGCAGCACGTCGGGCGCATCGGGTGCTCCCGGTGCGGCCGAGGTGCGCGGCACCGCGACCGCCGCCGCGCGCGCCCAGGCCGAGGGCATCGCCTTCGGCAAGTGCGCCGAGGTGGAGGACCTGCCGGGCGACGTCCGGTGCGGCACGGTGTCCGTCCCGCTCGACTACGCGCGCCCCGACGGGAAGCAGATCAAGCTCACCGTCAGCCGCGTGCGGGCCACCCACAAGGACCCGCACAACAGCAAGCGCAAGGTGCCCCGGCAGGGCGCCCTGGTCTTCAATCCGGGCGGCCCGGGCGCCTCCGGCATGTACTTCCCGCTGATCGGCGTGGTGCCCGAGTGGAAGCGGCTCGCGGCCGCGTACGACCTCGTCGGCTACGCCCCGCGCGGGGTGGGCCGTTCCGCGCCCCTGTCCTGCCAGGACCCCAAGCACTTCTTCAAGGCGCCCTCGCAGGCACCGACGTACCCCTCGGAGTCGTACAAGCAGGAGCGCATCGCCCAGGCGAAGGCGTACGCGCGCGGCTGCGCCAAGCGGGCGGGTGACGCGCTCCGGCACTACACCTCGCTCAACAACGCCCGCGACCTCGACGTCCTGCGGGCCGCGCTGGGCGAGGAGAAGCTGACGTTCATGGGGGCGTCGTACGGCACCTACTTCGGGGCGCTGTACGCGACGCTGTTCCCCTCGCACGTACGGCGGATGGTGTTCGACTCGGCGGTGAACCCGGATCCGACGCAGGTCTGGTACCGCAACAACCTCGACCAGTCGGCCGCGTTCGAGGGCCGCTGGGCGGACTTCCGGGACTGGATCGCCAAGCACGACAAGGTGTACGGGCTCGGCGACACGGCGGAGCGGGTGCAGCGCAGCTACGACAGGGCGGCGGCGCAGCTGGCTGCGGAGCCGGCGGGCGGGAAGGTCGGGCCCGGGCAGTTGCAGGGGGCGTTCCTGACGGCCGGGTACTACGACGACTACTGGCCGCACCGGGCGGAGGCGCTGTCGGCGTATCTGAAGGGCGACCCGAAGCAGCTCATCCTGCAGGCGGGGCCGCATCCGGAGGCGGCGAAGGAGGCGGAGAACGGCAACGCGGTCTACACGGCCGTCGAGTGCAACGACGCGGCCTGGCCGACGGACTGGAAGGTCTGGGACCGGGACAACACGCGGCTGGCGCGAGTGGCGCCGTTCGAGACGTGGGACAACGTCTGGATGAACCTGCCCTGCGCGTACTGGTCGGCGCCGCGTCAGGAGCCGCTGGATGTGCGGACCGGTCCCGGTGAGCTGCCGCCGACGCTGATCCTGGCGGCCGAGCGGGACGCGGCGACGCCGTACGACGGCGCCCTGGAGATGCACCGGCGGCTGTGGGGCTCGGTCCTGGTGACCGAGCGGGACTCGGGCACGCACGGCATCGCGGGCGGCCCGAACCCGTGTGTCAACGGGCATGTGGACGCGTACCTGCTGGAGGGCAGCCTCCCGGTGCGGCGCGCGGCCTGCGCACCGCACCCGGAGCCCAAGCCGCGCGAGCACTCCCGGAAGAAATCGGCCGCCCGGCCCGCGGCCTGATCAGGCGAGGCCCGCGACCAGCTCCGCGACGTCCTTGCGGCGGCCCGTGTAGAACGGGACCTCCTCGCGGACGTGCATGCGGGCCTCGGACGCACGCAGATGGCGCATGAGGTCGACGATGCGGTACAGCTCGTCGGCCTCGAAGGCCAGCATCCACTCGTAGTCGCCGAGCGAGAACGAGGCGACCGTGTTGGCGCGGACGTCCGGGTAGCCGCGGGCCATCTTGCCGTGGTCGGCGAGCATGCGGCGGCGGTCCTCGTCGGGCAGCAGGTACCAGTCGTAGGACCGCACGAAGGGGTAGACGCTGACGTAGTTGCGCGGCGTCTCGTCGGCGAGGAACGCCGGGATGTGCGAGCGGTTGAACTCGGCGGGGCGGTGCAGCGCCATGTTCGACCAGACCGGCTCCAGGGCGCGGCCCAGCTTGGTGCGGCGGAAGAGGTTGTACGCCTCCTGGAGCTGGTCGGCGGTCTCCGCGTGCCACCAGATCATGAGGTCGGCGTCGGCGCGCAGCCCGGACACGTCGTAGGTACCGCGGACGGTGACGTCCTTGGCGGCAAGCTGGTCGAACAGCTCCTGGACCTCGTCGGCGTAGCCCGCGCGGTCCTCGGGGAGCACGTCCTTCAGCTTGAAGACGGACCAGAGCGTGTAGCGGATGACCTCGTTGAGGTCCTTGGCCAGCTTGCCCTTGTTCGGGATCCGGCCGGCCTCGGGGGTGGGGGCGTCGTTGCTCATGGTCCTTATTCTCCTGCTCCTCCGTGCAGACTCTGCACCGGGTCGGCGGTGAGCTCCTGCACACCGCGGTCGTCTCCGTGGATCCGGTCGACCGCCGCGTACGCGCTCGCGATGCACGCCGGGATGCCGACGCCGTCGTACTGCGCGCCGCAGACGGCGAGGCCCGGGAGCTCGGCCACGTGTTCGCGGATGCGGGCCACGCGCGCGTGGTGGCCGACGGGGTACTGGGGCAGGCCGTCGGTCCAGCGGGTGACGCGGGTTTCGAGAGGCGTGGCGTCGAGGTCGGTGGCGGCCTTGAGATCGTGCCGGGAGACGTCCACGAGCTCGGCGTCCTCGCGCTCCAGGATCGCCGTCTCGCCGTAGCGGCCGACGGAGGTGCGCAGGACGACGACGTCGGGGTTCTCGTCGGCGATCCAGCCCCACTTCTGGGAGGCGAACGTGGACGCCTTGATGGTACGGCCGTCGACCGGCGGTACGAGGAAGCCGCTGCCCGCGGGGAGGGCGGTGTCGGTGCGGCGGTAGGCGAGGGTGATCAGGGCCATGGAGGCGTACTCCACGGTGGCCAGTTCGGCGGCGGCCTCGGGAGCTTCGGCGCGCAGGAGGTCCGCGGCGGCGGGAGCGGGGACGGCGACGACCACGGAGTCGGCGTGCAGGACCCGGTCACCGGCGACGACCCGCCAGCCCTCGGCTTCTTCGCGGCGCAGCCCGGTCACGGGGGTGTCGGTGAGGATCTCGCCCCCGCGCGCGCGTACGGACTCGGCGACGGCGAGCGGCAGGCTGCCCACACCACCCTCGATGCCCATGAACACCGGCCCGGTCTGCTGGTTGGCGGCGGCCTTCGCCTGGATCTCGCGGACCGCTTCCGTCAGCGAGATGTGGGTCTTCGCGGCCTGGAAGAGCTGCGGGATCGCCGAGCGCATCGAGATGCGGTAGGCGTCGCCCGCGTACACGCCGCCGAGCATGGGCTCGATGAGCCGGTCGACGACCTCGCGGCCGAGGCGCTCCGCCACGTACGCGCCCACCGCCACGTCGTCGCCGACCTCCGTGCGCGGCAGGTCGGCGTCGCGATCGATGCGGGCGAGGCCCTTGTCGGACAGGACGCCGGAGAGGGCGGCCGCAGTGCCGGGGACGCCCATCACATGGCCCTTGGGCATGGGGCGCAGGGCGCCGCGGGTCCAGATCGAGGCGGTCGCGGTGGAGGGCGTCTGCAGGCGGCTGTCGAGACCCACCTCGCGGGCGAGCGCGATCGCTTCCGGTCTGCGCGCCAGCATCGACTCGGCCCCGAGGTCCACGCGCGCACCGGCGATCTCGCCGGGCAACAGCTTGCCGCCGACGCGGCCGGACGCCTCCAGGACCGTCACCCGTGCCCCGCGCTGCAGCAGCCGGTGCGCGGCTGCGAGGCCCGCGATCCCGGCTCCGATGACGACGACGTGCTCCGGCGTACCTGATCCGCTCATGGCTCCACCCTCTCAGACGCCACCGGGAGTCCGGCCAGGGCCGTATGGCCCGTCCGAGTCCTGACCGTGACCGCATCGGGACCGTTGTGCTCCAACGTTCCGGTGCGTCCCGGCGTCGAAGGAGCGTCAGTTCGTCACGACCCTCGGGGGTAGGCCCATGCGCGCACGACGTTCCGTACGACCTGTCCAGGCCTTGGCCGGGCTCCTGCTGGCCGCGGCCCTCGCCCTGACCGGCTGCACCGGCTCGGGGGGCGATTCCGGCAGCGCCTCGGGGGACTCCGACGCCGCCCAGTCGCAGGCCAAGGAGGCCGCACCGGGCGCCGCCGCGGACGACTCGGCCGGCGGCGGCAAGCAGGCCACCACCGCGCCCAGGCTCCCGACGAGCCACATCATCCGTACCGCCGAACTGACCGTGCAGGTCAAGAACGTACCGAAGGCGCTGGAAGCGGCCCGTACAGCCACCGTGAACGCGGGCGGCTACGTCGGCAAGGAGTCCACCTTCCGCGACAAGGAGGGCACCGAGGAGACGCAGGTGACCCTTCGGGTGCCCGCCGACCGGTACGAGGAGGTCCTGGCCGAGCTGGAGGGCTCGGGCAAGCTGCTGGAGCGTACGGCGAAGGCGCAGGACGTCACCGAGCAGGTCGTCGACGTGGAGAGCCGCATCAAGACGCAGCGCGCGAGCGTGGCCCGGATCCGGGAGCTGATGGACCAGGCCACCAAGCTGAGCGATGTGGTGACCCTGGAGGGAGAGCTGAGCACCCGTCAGGCCGACCTGGAGGCACTGCTCGCCCGGCAGGCGTCCCTGAAGGACCGCACAAGCCTGGCCACGATCACCCTGTCCCTGTCCGAGAAGCCCGTCGTGAAGGCCACCGAGGACGACGACCCGGGGGTCCTCGACGCGCTGGCGGGCGGCTGGGGCGCGTTCGTGTCGATGCTGCGCTGGATCGTGGTCGCCCTGGCCGCGGTACTGCCCTTCGCCGCGGTGCTGGCCCTGATCCTGCTGATCTGGCTGCGCTGGGTACGCCCCCGGCTGCCCCGCCGCCCGGCCCCGGCGGGCGCGTCGAGCACGCTGGGCCCGCTGCCGACGGCCCGTCCGGCACCGCAGCCCGGACGCTCCGAGCAGCGGGGTGAGCAGGACTGAAATGCCCTGCGCCCGTAGCGTGTTCGCATGAACATGAGCGCTGCGAGCGAACGGCTGGTCGTGATCGGCGGCGACGCCGCGGGAATGTCCGCGGCGTCGCAGGCACGTCGGCTGAAGGGGCCCGGGGAACTGGAGATCGTGGCGTTCGAGCGGGGCCACTTCACCTCGTACTCGGCCTGTGGCATCCCGTACTGGGTGGGCGGCGACGTCGAGGAGCGCGATCAGCTGATCGCCCGTACGCCCGAGGAGCACCGGGCCCGTGACATCGATCTGCGCATGCGCACGGAGGTCACGGAGATCGACGTGGCCGGACAGCGGGTACGCGCGCGTGACGTCGATTCGGGAGCCGAGTCCTGGACGTCGTACGACAAGCTCGTGATCGCGACCGGCGCCCGCCCCATCCGCCCGGAGATGCCGGGGGCCGACGCACCGGGCGTCCACGGCGTGCAGACGCTGGACGACGGCCAGGCCCTGCTCGACACGCTGGCACGCACGCGTGGCCGCAACGCGGTGGTGGTCGGCGCCGGGTACATCGGCGTCGAGATGGCCGAGGCGCTCATCAACCGCGGCTACGAGGTGACCGTCGTCAACCGCGGCAGCGAGCCGATGTCGACGCTCGACGCGGACATGGGCCGCCTGGTGCACGAGGCGATGGAGGGCATGGGGATCACCATGGTCAACGACGCCGAGGTCACCAAGGTCCTGACCGGCGAGGACGGCCGGGTGCGCGCGGTGGCCACGGAGGACGCCGAGTATCCGGCGGACGTGGTGGTGCTGGGCATCGGCGTACGCCCGGAGACCTCGCTGGCCAAGGCGGCGGGCCTGCCCGTGGGGCACCACGACGGGCTCCTGACCGACCTGGCCATGCGGGTGCGCGGCCACGAGAACATCTGGGCGGGCGGCGACTGCGTGGAGGTCCTCGACCTGGTCTCCGGCCAGGAACGGCACATCGCGCTCGGCACCCACGCCAACAAGCACGGCCAGGTCATCGGCGCGAACGTGGGCGGCGGTTACGCGACCTTCCCGGGCGTGGTCGGCACGGCGGTGAGCAAGGTCTGCGACCTGGAGATCGCCCGCACGGGTCTGCGGGAGAAGGACGCGCGCAGGGCGGGGCTCCGGTTCGAGACGGTCACCGTCGAGTCCACGTCCCGCGCGGGCTACTACCCCGGCGCCTCCCTCATGACGGTGAAGATGCTCGCCGAGCGCCGCACGGGGCGGCTCCTCGGTGTGCAGATCGTCGGGAGGGAGGGCGCGGCCAAGCGGGTCGACATCGCGGCGGTCGCGTTGACGGCCGGGATGACGGTGGAGCGGATGACGGCCCTGGACCTGGGCTACGCCCCACCGTTCAGCCCGGTGTGGGACCCGGTACTGGTAGCGGCCCGCAAGGCCGCGCTGAAAGTACGGACCGCCTGACGGCTATGCCGAACCGTTGATCCTTTCGATGGCCTGGCGGGCCTGGTCGGCGGCCGGGCGGGGCGGCAGGGACGAGACGGAGGCGCTCGGGGCGGCCACCGCCGGCGGCTGCTCCCCCGCCGGTTTCGCGTGGGCCGCGGGCCGGGTCGACCGCAGCCGGTGGCTCACCGCCTCGTCGAGGGTCACGGGTCGCTGCATCTGCGAGGCGAGCCGCCCCGCGTCCTGGCCCAGCCGGGCCACGTCTTCCCAGGGCAGCCGCAGCACGACGGAGACTTCCGCCTCGCCGTCCGGCAGTGCGTGGATCGGAGGGGTAACTCGGTCGTTCATCGCCTGTTCCTCACGTTTACCCCGCGACCCGCCTTCCCCGTGTCGCGGACGGTTGAGGAGTCATACGCACGCGTGCGTGCCGGTGTTCACCGATTCGTGGACCGCATCGGGGGCAGTACTTCCTTGTGGTCATCCCCGTCCATGACGTGAACCCGGTGCGTCGCACCCCCGTGGTGACGTACGCGCTGATCGCCGCGAACGTACTGGTCTTCCTGTACATGCCCGGCCTCGCCGGCTCCGTGGCGGGCGACAGCAGCCTGTCCCAGCTCTGCCATCTGCAGGCGTTCCTGGATCACTACGCGGCGGTGCCGCAGGAGCTGATCCACCATCAGCTGCCGCGGGTGGTCCCCACCGGTGACACGGGTCCCGGCGGCGCGGGCTGCGCGGTCGGCCCGCCGGCGTACGACAAGTCACCCGTGGTGTCCGTGTTCACCGCGATGTTCCTGCACGGCGGCTGGCTGCATCTGCTGGGCAACATGCTCTTCCTGCTGATCTTCGGCAACAACGTCGAGGACCGCATGGGCCATGTGCGGTTCGCGCTCTTCTACGTCGTCTGCGGCTACGCGGCGTCGTACGGCTTCGCGCTGCTCAACGACGACTCGGGCGACCCCCTGATCGGCGCGTCCGGGGCCATCGCCGGGGTGCTCGGCGCCTATCTGGTGCTGTATCCGAAGGCCAGGGTGTGGGTGCTGGTGCCGTTCCTGGTCTTCCTGCCGCTCCGGCTGCCGGCCTGGCTGGTGCTGGGGTCCTGGTTCGTGCTGCAGGCCGTGTACTCGTCGGGCGAGGGCGTCTCCGACGCCGGGACCGTGGCGTACGCGGCGCACATCGTGGGTTTCCTCGCGGGCATGCTGCTCGCCTGGCCGCTCAAGGCGGGCACGCCCCCGCCGCCGGAACCGCGCGGTCTGCTGTTCGGCAGGAAGGCGCGGCCCCGGCACACCTGGTAGATCAGTGGGCGGTCTGCGTGTGGACGTACTCCACGAGCCGGGTCAGCGCGTCCGGGTCGGTGGACGGCATGACGCCGTGGCCGAGGTTGAAGACATGGCCCTCGAGGTCCTTCGCCGTCTCCAGCACCTCACGGGTCTTGGCCTCGACGGCCTCCGTGCCGGCGAACAGGACGGTCGGGTCGAGGTTGCCCTGCAGCGCCTTGCCGGGGCCGATCCGGCGGACCGCCTCGTCGAGCGGGACGCGCCAGTCGACGCCGACGACGTCCGCGCCGGCCTCGCCCATCAGCCGGAGGAGCTCACCGGTGCCGACACCGAAGTGGATGCGCGGGACGCCGTACCCGGCGACCGCGTCGAAGACCTTGGCGGAGGCGGGCATCACCGAGCGGCGGTAGTCCACCGGGGCGAGGGCGCCGGCCCACGAGTCGAACAGCTGGACCGCCGAGGCGCCCGCCTCGATCTGCACCTTCAGGAAGGCGGCCGTGATCTCCGCGAGACGGTCGAGCAGGTCGGCCCAGAGCTCGGGGTCGCCGTACATCATCGCCTTGGCGTTCTCGTACGTCCGCGACGGACCGCCCTCGACGAGGTAACTCGCAAGGGTGAAAGGTGCGCCCGCGAAACCGATCAGCGGGGTGGCGCCGAGCTCGCGGGTCAGCAGGCCGATCGCCTCGGTGACGTAGGAGACGTCCTCGGGGGTGAGATCACGGAGCTGGGCCAGGTCGGCACGGGTACGGATCGGCTTCTCGACGACCGGGCCGACGCCGGGCTTGATGTCGAGGTCGATGCCGATGGCCTTGAGGGGGACGACGATGTCGCTGAAGTAGATCGCCGCGTCCACGTTGTGCCGGCGCACCGGCTGGAGGGTGATCTCGGTGACCAGGTCGGGCCGCATGCAGGACTCGAGCATCCCGACGCCCTCGCGGACCTTGCGGTACTCCGGCAGTGAGCGCCCGGCCTGCCGCATGAACCACACCGGGGTGTGCGGCACGGGCTCGCGCCTGCAGGCCTTGAGGAAGGCGGAGTCGTACGTGGCGGTCGGCGGCTGGCTCTCGTTGACACTCACGGGGGAAAGTCTCGCACGGTGCCAGGGGCGGTTCTCCACGCCGGTCGGCATCTGCGACGGCCCCCTCGCCGGGCCACGGGGTGTCTGGCCCGCGCCGAGCCATGGTTCCCCTAATCTTCCCGCATGGCTGCGGCTCAGGGACGACTGTCGGACGGCGCTGGCGGGATGGACGACGCGAAGGAGGGGGACCGGAATGCGAGCAGTGACGCTCCGCCACTCTTCCGGGCCGCCGTCGATGCACTGAGGGCGGCCCGGCTCCGACCGCAGATCGAGGTGGAGCCGACGCGCGCGCCGCAGCGGCTCGCGCCCTTCGCGTACGCGCTGGAGGCCGCGGTCGTCGACGGCGACCAGGATCTGGCCGACGGCCGGCTGGTGCTGCTGCACGACCCGGACGGTCATGACGCCTGGCGGGGCATGTTCCGGCTGGTGACGCTGGTGCGCGCGGAGCTGGAGCCGGAGATGGCGGCGGACCCGCTGCTGCCCGACGTGTGCTGGTCATGGCTGACGGGTGCGCTCCAGGCACGGGGTCTGGCGTGCGGTGAGCCGAGCGGCACGGTCACGCGTGCGAGCTCCCACTACTTCGGTGGCCTCGCCGAGCGTCCTGCCGCCTCCCAGATCGAGATCCGGGCGTCCTGGACGCCTCGTGAGGGTCTGGGCGGCGTACCGGACACGGCGGGTCATCTGGCGGCCTGGTGCGATCTGCTGGCCCAGGTCGCGGGCCTGCCGCCGGCCGGTCCGGGAGACGCCTCGGTGGTGACGCTGCCGCAGCGGCGGGGACCGCAGTCCCGCTGACACCACCCCATCGGCATGCTCTTCGCGTCGCCTTTTGACGCCCTTTTTGACATCACTTTGTCGATACGGCCACTTTCAGTCGCGAACGAGCCCTCGAACGAACCGATTCGCTCACCGAACGATCGACCGCCTGTCCGAATTGCACGGATTGTTACTCACTAGATCGTGATCTTTCTCTAAAGGCCTACGGGTTTGATGCCGAAGACGTCTGTGACCTCACAGCCGTCCCCCACCCCAGGAGGCCTGGTGTCCGTTCTCCTCGAGCAGCCCGCAAGCCTGGTCGCCTACCGCCCGAACAAGCCGACCGCGATGGTGGTCGTGGCCGACCCGCGCGTCCGCTCCACCGTCACCCGCCACCTCTGGGCGCTCGGTGTACGCGATGTCATCGAGGCCTCGTCCGTCGCCGAGGCCCGTCCCCGTATCGGCAACCCCCGTGACATCTGCGTCGCCGACGTCCACCTGCCCGACGGCTCCGGCCTGACCCTCCTGTCGGAGACCCGCGCCGCGGGCTGGCCCAATGGCCTCGCCCTCTCCGCGGCCGACGACATCGGCGCCGTGCGCAACGCCCTCGCGGGCGGCGTCAAGGGCTACGTCGTCACCGGCACCCGTACCAACGTCGGACTCCCCTCCCGACCGGGCGCCGCGCCCATCGGCTCCCGTGCCGCCGGAATGCACCGCCGCCCCCCGGGTGCCCCGAGCCACCCGGGCGGCTACCGCGAGCTCTCCGGCCGCGAGGTCGAGGTGCTGCGACTGGTCGCGGAGGGCCAGTCCAACAAGGCCATCGGCGTCTCGATGGGCCTGTCCGCGCTGACCGTCAAGAGCCACCTCGCCCGTATCGCCCGCAAGCTGGGCACCGGCGACCGCGCCGGCATGGTCGCGGTGGCCCTGCGGACGGGCATCATCCACTGACCTTCCACCGTTCACGGACGTGAACCGGATCAGTCCTGGATCCGGGAGCACGCCCCCGATCGGTCGTGAACCCGAGGATTCACCGACCTGACTGGTTTACGACCCTCAGGCGCCCGTCGACGGAACGTTCCGTCGGCGGGCGCTGTCCATACACAGATACCCTTGACATGTGACCGACGCCCAAGACACCGCAGCAGACAGCTCACTGCGAACCACCGGAGGCGCCCCTCCGGACGACGGCGGATCTTCTGTTACGGGGGCGCCCGAACCTGAACCGGGTCCAGAGCCGATTCCTTTGCTCGAACCGCGCGAGGGCATCCCGCCCGTGGTCGCCGACGAGGACACGCTCGCCCGGGTGATCGCCGCGTTCGCGGCCGGCTCCGGGCCCGTCGCCGTCGACGCCGAACGCGCGTCCGGCTATCGCTACGGACAGCGCGCCTACCTGGTCCAGCTGCGCCGCGAGGGCGCGGGGACCGCGCTGATCGACCCCGTGGCCTGTCCCGACCTGTCCGGGCTCGGGGAGGCACTCTCCGGCGTCGAGTGGGTGCTGCACGCCGCCACCCAGGACCTTCCGTGCCTGCGCGAGATAGGTATGGTGCCCACCTCCCTCTTCGACACCGAGCTCGCCGGACGGCTCGCCGGGTTCCCCCGGGTCGGCCTCGGCGCGATGGTCGAGGGCGTCCTGGGCTTCGTACTCGAAAAGGGACACTCCGCGGTCGACTGGTCGACCCGTCCGCTGCCCGAGCCGTGGCTGCGCTACGCGGCACTGGACGTGGAGCTCCTCGTCGACCTGCGGGACGCGCTGGAGAAGGAGCTGGACCGGCAGGGGAAGCTGGAGTGGGCGCGGCAGGAGTTCGACGCGATCGCGGCCGCGCCGCCTGCCGAGCCGCGCAAGGATCCCTGGCGCCGGACGTCCGGGATGCACAAGGTGCGGCGGCGTCGGCAGTTGGCCGTGGTGCGGGAACTCTGGCAGACGCGGGACCGGATCGCCCAGCGACGCGATGTGTCGCCGGGCAAGGTGTTGTCCGACCTGGCCATCGTGGAGGCGGCGTTGTCGCTTCCGGCCGACGCTCAGGCCCTTGCCGCGCTGAACGGGTTCGGGCAGCGGATGGGGCGGCGGCAGCTGGAGCAGTGGCAGGCGGCGGTGGATCGGGCCAAGGGGCTGGCCGAGGCGCAGTTGCCCGCGCCCGGGCAGCCGGTCACCGGGCCGCCGCCGCCGCGTGCCTGGGCCGACAAGGATCCTGCCGCCGCGGCGCGGTTGTCCGCGGCTCGGGCCGGGGTCTCCGCGCTGGCCGAGCGGCTGAACATGCCTCAGGAGAACCTGATCACTCCGGACACGGTTCGGCGGGTCTGCTGGGAGCCGCCGAAGGGTGTCGACGCGGATTCGGTGGAGGCCGCGTTGTCCGGGTACGGGGCTCGGCCCTGGCAGGTCGGGCTCGTCACTCCGGTTCTTGTGAGTGCGTTGTCTGCTTAGCCGTCGGGTGCGGGTTGTCTGTGGCTGGTCGCGCAGTTCCCCGCGCCCGTAGGTTTCTCATCTCGTCGCTCCCCGCATGAAACCGTTGTAGATGAACCGTTGCAGGCTGAGGAAGACGATCAGCGTCGGCAGGATCACCAGGACCGCTCCTGCCGAGATGACCTCCCAGTGCGCCGCGTACGGGCCTCGGAAGCGGAACAACGACGTCGAGATCACGCCAAGATCTTCCGACGGCATATAGAGGAAGGGGATGTAGAAGTCGTTGTATACGGTGATCCCCTTCACGATCACCACCGTCGCGATCGCGGGCTTCAGCAGCGGGAAGATGATCCGCCAGTAGATGGTGAACGTGTTGGCCCCGTCCAGGCGGGCCGATTCGTCCAGGGAGATCGGGATCGATCGGACGAACTGCAGGAAGATGTAGATCGAGACGATGTCCGTGCCCATGTAGAGCGCGATCGGCGCCCACAGGGTGTCGAACATGCCGAAGCTGTTGACGATCTGGAAGGTCGCCACCTGGGTCGTGACGCCGGGGACCAGCGCGGCGACGAGGAAGAGCGCCACCACCAGCTTGCGGAAGCGGAAGGTGAAGCGGTCGATGGCGTACGCGGTCATCGAGCCGATGAGGACCGTGCCGCCGATCGAGATCAGCAGGATGATCGCCGTGTTGGCGAAGGCGGAGAGCATCTCGCCGTCCCGGAACGCCGACGCGTAGTTGCCGAAGTTCAGCAGGTTGTCGGGGAGACTCAGGGCCCCGCTCGAGTTCGCCATCTCCGTCTCCGACTTGAGGGAGGTCAGGAGGACGACGACCAGCGGGAGCAGGACCACCACGGTCGCGGCGATCAGGGACAGGTACACGAGGGTGCGGGACACCGCGTGGCGTGTCATACGAGATCCACCTTGTCGTCGGGCACGAGGCGCCGCTGGACCCAGGTCACCAGCAGGATGATCAGCAGCAGGACCACCGCGGCGGCCGAGGCGAGGCCCGTCTTGTTGAAGCGGAAGGCCAGGTTCACCGTCTGGATCACGAAGGTCTCGGTGCCGGTGGCGCCGCCGGTCATGATGTACGGGATCTCGAAGGCGGAGAGCGAGCCGGAGATCGAGAGGATGACCGTCAGGGTCAGCACCGGCTTGATGCCCGGCGCGATGATGTAGCGGAACTGGTGCCAGCGGTTCGCGCCGTCCAGTTCGGCCGCCTCGTACAGCTCCCCCGGGATCGACTGGATCGCGCCCAGGAACAGGACGAAGTTCAGGCCCAGATAGCGCCACATCGAGACGCCGGCGAGCGAGGTGTTCGCGGAGACCGGAGTGCCGAGCCAGGCGTGGTCGGTCTGCACTCCGAAGAGGCTCAGGACCGAGTCGAGGGTGCCGCCGTCCTGGAAGAAGTACAGGAAGACGAAGCCGATCGCCACCCCGTTGATCAGATACGGGAAGAACAGCACGCCCTTGAAGAAGTTCCGGAAGCGGATGTTGAAGCTCAGGATCGTCGCGAAGTAGAGCGCGGCGACGATCTGCAGGGCGGAGGCGGCCAGGTAGTAGCCGCTGACCCAGAAGACCTCGAAGAGTTCCGGGCGGGTGAAGATCTCCTCGTAGTTCCCGACACCCGTGTAGTGCAGCTCGGGACTCACGCCGTCCCAGTCGGTGAGGCTGTACGCCACCATGTTGGCGATCGGCGCGTAGGTGAAGGTGATCAGCAGGACGAGCGGGGCCAGGAGGAAGAGCCACGGGGTGACCCCGCGCCACACGCGGTGCCTGCGTGCGGCGGGGGCCGGGACGGGGGCGGCCGGTGCCGCCCCCGGGGCGGTCTTCACCGCCGCCTTCCGAGTGGTGTCCGTCATCGGTCAGGACCCCGCGGTCTTCTGGGCGTCCGTCCAGCGCTCGCTGAGGTCGGCGAGGAAGTCGTCGAGGCTGCCCTTGCGCGCGCCCCGGGCCAGGTCGACCAGGTTCTGGCGGTACTCGGGGGCGTAGATGCCGACCTCCGAGGTGTTGTCGATCTGCTTGACCTCGGCGCCCTTGGCGTCGTCCACCTCGATGAGCTCGACGCCCGCGTCCTCGTACGGCTTGAGGACCGGGGGCATGCTCCCGTCCTTGAGAGGGGAGATGGCCAGGTTGTCCTGGACGTAGCTCGACTTGTCGGTGAACCAGTCGATCCAGGCGCGGGCGGCTTCCTTGTGCTTGGAGTGGACGTTGACGGCCTGGTTGTAGTCCGGGGCGACCGTCGCGCAGAACTTGCCGTCCGTCTGCGACGGGAAGGGCATGAAGCCGATGTCGTCGGGGTTCGCCCCGGCCTTCTTGGCGGCGTCCTGGAACTGGACGATCGCCCAGGTGCCGAGCCACTGCGTGGCGATCTCACCCTTGGCCGTACGGGGCTTGGACTCCTCCCAGTTGCTGGTCGTCGGGTCCTTCTCGATCAGGCCCGACTTGACGATGTCGTAGAGCAGGGTGTCGCCGACGCGCAGGTCGGCGTCCTGCGCCCACGGGTCGCCCTCGGCCAGTTTCGTGGTCGCCTGCGGGTCGCAGTGGACGGCTCCGTCGACGTACGACCAGGAGGTGAGCGTCCAGCCCGCGGAGAAGTTGGTGTAGTACGGGATCGCGTCGGTCTTGGACTTGATGGCCTTCAGGCCCGCGAGGAACTCGGCCGGTGTGGTGGGCCATTCGGTGATCCCGGCCTCCTTCCAGATCCGCTTGTTGTAGATGAACCCGGGCATCCCGCCGTTCGTGGTCTGGCCGTAGACCTTGCCGTCGACGGCGGTGTAGTCGGTGAAGCGGTACTTCTCGGCGCGCTCCTTCTGGGTGCCCAACGAGGCGAAGAACTTGGGGTAGTCGGCCTTCTTGATGACCGCGGGGATCAGCAGGACATCGCCGTAGTTCTCCGTGTTCATACGGATCTTGACTTCGGCCTCGTAGTTGGTGAGGGCCTCGAACTCGACCTTGACCTTCGGGTAGGTCTTGTTGAACTCGGCGGCGTACCTCTTCATCGTGCCGTCCTGCACGAGGTCGGTCCGCACGGTGAGGACTTTGATGGTTCCGGTGACCTTTGACGGGTCGTCAGCCGCCTTTGCGTCGGCGCCTTTCGTGGAACCTCCGGTGCCGGTGCACCCCGGGATGAGCAGGGCGGCTCCCACGGCCATGGCCAGGACTGTACGGCGGTTCATGTGCGTCAGCTCCGTTCTTGGGACGGACGAGCACGAGCGGGTTGGCTGGTTCCGAACTCTGACAACGTTTTCTTAACCGGTAAAGTCCCTATCTCGCCAACGATGCCAAACTGTTTCCATCGCTTCTCGGCAACTGGACTTGATCGGTTTAGGGAGTGCGCATGCTTCAGGACACACCGCTCGGCGAGGGATGGATCCTGCGGCACGAGGGGAGCGAGCTCCCTGCCGCGGTGCCGGGTTGCGTGCACACCGACCTGCTGGCGGCGGGGGTGATCCCGGACCCCTTTCTCGGGCGGAACGAGACCGAGGTGGCGTGGGTGGGTCGGCGGGAGTGGACGTACGAGACGGAGCTGCGGGCCGGCTCGGGGCACTCCGCTCACGAGCAGACCGACCTGGTCTTCGAGGGTCTCGACACCGCCGCCGAAGTCCGTCTGGACGGGCGGCTGTTGGGGCGGACACGGAACATGCACCGCTCGTACCGCTTCGACGTGACCGGCCTCGAAGGGCGGCTGTCGGTGCGGTTCGCCTCCGCCTACGCCGAGGCCGAGGCGGTGCGCGGGAAGCTCGGGGAGCGGCCGGCCGCGTACCACGAGCCCTTCCAGTACATCCGCAAGATGGCCTGCTCCTTCGGCTGGGACTGGGGGCCGACCCTGGTGACGGCCGGGATCTGGCGGCCGGCGCGGCTCGAGCACTGGTCGACGGCCCGGATCGCACGGGTGCGGCCGCTGGTGACCGTGGATGTCGAACGCGGTATGGGTGTCGTGGAGTTGGCCGTCGAGGTCGAGCGGACCCGGGTCGAGGCGCCGCTCGACGTTCAGGCGACGGTGGACGGGGCGCGGGTGCGGGCTTCGCTCGACGGGGCGAGTGGGGCCGTACGGCTCGAAGTGCCCGACGTGCGGCTGTGGTGGCCCCGCGGGTATGGCGAACAGCCGTTGTACGACGTCGAGTTGACATTGCTGCACGGTGACGACGTGCTGGATGTGTGGCGTCGGCGGGTCGGTTTCCGCACGGTGGAGCTGGACCGGTCGGCCGATGAGCACGGCACCGGTTTCACCTTTGTCGTCAACGGTGAGCGGCTCTTCGCGCGGGGCGTCAACTGGATCCCCGACGATGTGTTCCCGTCGCGGATCACGCGGGAGCGGTACCGGGAGCGGCTGGCGCAGGCCGCCGGGGCGGGGGTCGATCTCGTCCGGATCTGGGGCGGCGGGATCTACGAGAGCTCGGAGTTCTACGACGCCTGCGACGAGTTGGGGCTGCTGGTCTGGCAGGACTTCCCGTTCGCGTGCGCGGCCTATCCGGAGGAGCAGCCGCTGCGGGGCGAGGTGGAGGCCGAGGCGCGGGAGAACGTCGTACGGCTGATGCCGCATCCCTCGCTGGTGCTGTGGAACGGCAACAACGAGAACCTGTGGGGATTCAGGGACTGGGGCTGGGAGGAGCGGCTCGCCGGGGACTCCTGGGGTGAGGGGTACTACCTGGGCGTACTGCCGCGCGTGGTGGCCGAGTTGGATCCGACGCGGCCGTACACGGCGGGGAGTCCGTGGTCCGGGTCGTGGGAGCGGCATCCGAACGATCCGGCGCACGGGACGCATCACTCGTGGGAGGTGTGGAACCGGGAGGACTACGCGGAGTACCGGCGTGAAGTACCCCGGTTCATGGCCGAGTTCGGGTGGCAGGCGCCGCCCGCCTACGCCACGTTGCGACGGGCGCTGCCAGGTGAGGCACTGGTGCCGGACTCGCCCGGGATGCTGCACCACCAGAAGGCCGATGACGGGAACGGGAAGCTGCGGCGCGGGCTGGAGCGCCATTTCGCCTTTCCCGAGGGGGACTTCGACCGGTGGCACTACCTCACTCAGGTCAACCAGGCGCGGGCTGTGGCCACCGGGATCGAGCACTGGCGGTCCCACTGGCCGGTGTGCGCGGGGACGGTCGTGTGGCAGCTCAACGACTGCTGGCCGGTGACGTCGTGGGCGGCGATCGACGGGGACGGGCGGGAGAAGCCGCTCTATCACGAGCTGCGGAGGCTGTACGCGGATCGGTTGCTGACGGTTCAGGGGCGAGCCGTGGCTGCCGTCAATCAGGGCCCGCGTGCGTGGGCGGGTGCGATGCGGCTGCGACGGATGTCGGTCGAGGGGGCGGTGATCGGCGAGGCGAGTGCGGAGTTCACCGCCGACGCACGGACCGTGGCGCTCGTCGACCTGCCGGGGGAGCTGGAGCCGGTCGGCGCGAAGGAGTTCCTGGTCGCGGACGCGGACGGGCTGCGGGCGCTGCACTTTCCGGCGCCGGACCGCGAAATCCCGTACCCGCGGCCGGATTTCGACGTCTCGGTGGCGCCGGGCTCGGTGACCGTGACGGCCCGGAGTCTCGTACGGGATCTGCTCCTTCAGGCCGACCGGCTGGATCCGGAGGCGCGGGCCGACCGGGGGCTGGTGACGCTGCTGCCCGGCGAACAGGTGACCATCGGGGTCAGCGGCTGGAAGACTCCCGATCCGGACGCCGCCCGATCCGCCCTGTACTGCCTGGAGCCCAGCCGATGACAGCCCAACCGGCTTCCCGCGTCACCATCAAGGACGTCGCCGCTCGTGCCGGCGTGTCCAAGGGTGCCGTGTCGCTCGCGTTCAACCACAAGCCGGGACTGTCGGAGACGACCCGGGACCGGATCTTCAAGGCCGCGCGGGAGCTGGGCTGGGCGCCGAACCTCACCGCGCGGACGCTGGCCGGGTCGCGGGTGGACGTGGTGGGCCTCGCGATCTGCCGGCCGGCGCGGCTGCTGGGCCTGGAGCCCTTCTACATGGAGTTCATCTCGGGCGTGGAGAGCGTGCTGACCGAGCATTCGTGTTCCCTGCTGCTGCGGCTCGTGCGGAACGTGGAGGAGGAGGTCGGGATCCAGGAGTCGTGGTGGCGGGGGCGGCAGATCGGCGGGGCGATCCTCGTCGACTTCCGGCCCGACGATCCCCGGGTGGCGTCGGCCGAGCGGCTCGGGATGCCGGTGGTCGCGGTCGGGCATCCCTCGCTCACCGGGAGCCTGACGTCCGTGTGGACCGACGACGCCACCGCCGTGACGGAGGCGGTGCGGTATCTGGCGGCGCTGGGGCATCGGCGGATCGCCCGGGTCGGGGGTGCGGCCGCGCTGGGGCACACCGCGGCGCGTACGGCCGCCTTCGACGAGGCGGCGCGGACGCTGGAGCTGGCCGGGGCGTGGCAGGTGACGACCGACTACTCGGGGGAGGCGGGGGCGCGGGCGACACGGTCCATGCTGGCGGCCGACGCGGCGGATCGGCCCACGGCGATCGTGTACGACAACGACATCATGGCGGTGGCCGGTCTTTCGGTCGCCGCCGAGATGGGGCTCTCCGTCCCCGGTGACGTCTCGCTGCTCGCCTGGGACGACTCCCAGCTGTGCCGGCTGACCCATCCCACGCTGTCCGCGATGAGCCATGACGTGCACGGATTCGGTGCGGAGGCGGCCCGGACCCTGTTCGGAGTGATCATGGGCGAGGGTCCGGGATCACATCCGGTGCCCACCCCGACACTCACCCCACGCGGCTCGACCGCTCCCCCGCGGATGTGACCTTCGCCGCTCCCCTCTCCAGGACTGTGCAGCTACGTTACCCACAAGTAGCATGGACCTGAGCGCGCGCTCAGCGCTTGTGCAGTGCAGCAGTGCCATCCCGCATCTGGAGGAGAGCCATCGTGCCTCGTACCGTCAGGGACGTCGTCTTCGTCGACGGCGTCCGCACCCCGTTCGGCAAGGCGGGCCCGAAGGGCATCTACCACGAGACCCGCGCCGACGACCTCGTCGTGAAGGCGATCCGGGAGCTGCTGCGCCGCAACCCGGGTCTCGACCCGAAGAAGATCGACGAGGTCGCCATCGCCGCGACCACGCAGATCGGCGACCAGGGTCTGACCATCGGCCGCACGGCCGGCATCCTCGCCGGTCTGCCGCAGTCGGTGCCCGGCTACTCGATCGACCGCATGTGTGCCGGCGCCCTGACCGCCGTCACCGCGGTCGCCGGTTCGGTCGCCTTCGGTGCGTACGACATCGCCATCGCCGGTGGCGTCGAGCACATGGGCCGCCACCCCATGGGCGAGGGCGTGGACCCGAACCCGCGCTTCGTCTCCGAGAAGCTGGTCGACGAGTCGGCGCTGTTCATGGGCATGACCGCCGAGAACCTGCACGACCGCTACCCGCAGATCACCAAGCAGCGCGCCGACGAGTACGCCGTGCGCTCGCAGGAGAAGGCCGCCAAGGCGTACGCCGACGGCAAGATCCAGGCCGACCTGGTCCCGATCTCCGTGCGCCGCACCAACCCGGAGGCCGGTGAGACGGGCTGGGGCCTGGTCACCGCCGACGAGCCGATGCGCCCGGGCACCACGCTGGAGAACCTGTCCGGTCTCAAGACACCGTTCCGCGTCCACGGCCGGGTGACCGCGGGCAACGCCGCCGGTCTCAACGACGGTGCCACCGCCTCGCTCATCGCGTCCGAGAACTTCGCCCGCGAGAACAACCTCCCGGTGAAGATGCGCCTCGTCTCCTACTCCTTCGTGGGTGTCGAGCCGGAGGTCATGGGCTACGGCCCGATCCCGGCCACCGAGAAGGCGCTCGCGCAGGCGGGGCTGTCGATCTCCGACATCGGCCTGTTCGAGATCAACGAGGCCTTCGCCATCCAGGTCCTGGCCTTCCTGGACCACTACGGCATCGCGGACGACGACGCGCGCGTCAACCAGTACGGCGGCGCGATCGCCTTCGGTCACCCGCTGGCCTCCTCGGGCGTGCGTCTCATGACGCAGCTGGCCCGTCAGTTCGAGGAGCAGCCGGAGGTCCGATACGGCCTCACCACCATGTGCGTCGGCTTCGGCATGGGCGCCACGGTGATCTGGGAGAACCCGAACCACAAGGACGCCGGAGGCGACAAGTGAGCACCACCGCTGAGCTTCTGAAGGGTGCGGCCGAGCTGTTCCCCGACGAGGTCGTGACGTCCGCGCACGTACGCCACCTCGACCTGCCGTTCGGCGCCGGGCGCTTCGCGCTCATCACGCTGGACAACGGCTTCGACCACACCAAGCCGACCACCTTCGGCCCGCAGTCGCTGGCGAACCTCGACGCCGCCATCGACCAGGTCGAGGCGGAGGCCGCGGCCGGCGACATCGTCGGCGTCGGCATCACCGGCAAGCCGTTCATCTTCGCGGTCGGCGCCGACCTCAAGGGTGTCGAGCTCCTCAAGGAGCACAAGGACGCGCTCGCCATCGGCAAGGGCGGCCACGAGGTCTTCAAGCGCCTCGCCGGCATCGCGGTCCCGACCTTCGCGTACTACAACGGTGCCGCGATGGGCGGTGGCGTCGAGGTCGGTCTGCACTGCGAGTACCGCACGGTCTCCAAGGCGCTCCCCGCCTTCTCGCTGCCCGAGGTCTTCCTCGGTCTGGTGCCCGGCTGGGGCGGCTGCACGATCCTGCCGAACCTGATCGGCGCCGACAAGGCCGTCTCGGTGATCATCGAGAACAGCCTCAACCAGAACAAGCAGCTCAAGGGCCAGCAGGTCTTCGACCTCGGTATCGCCGACGCCCTCTTCGAGGGTGCGGACTTCCTGGAGCAGTCGCTGATCTGGACCGCCCAGGTGCTGAAGGGCGACGTCAAGGTCGAGCGTCCCGTCATCGACCGCGGTGAGGCCTGGGACCAGGCCGTCGCGCGCGGCCGGTCCGTCGCCGACTCCAAGGTGCACGGCGCGGCCCCGGCCGCCTACCGCGCCCTGGACATCATCGCCGCCGCCAAGAACGGCGACCTCCAGCAGGGCTACGACGCCGAGGATGTCGCCCTCGCCGACCTGATCATGGGTGGCGAACTGCGCGCCGGCATCTACGCCTTCAACCTGGTGCAGAAGCGCGGCAAGCGTCCCGCCGGTGCGCCGGACAAGTCGCTGGCCCGCCCGGTCACCAAGGTCGGTGTCGTCGGCGCCGGTCTGATGGCCTCCCAGCTCGCGCTGCTCTTCCTGCGCCGCCTCGAGGTGCCGGTCGTCCTGACCGACATCGACCAGGAGCGCGTCGACAAGGGTGTGGGCTACGTCCACGCCGAGATCGAGAAGCTGCTCGGCAAGGGCCGTATCAACCAGGACAAGGCCAACCGTCTCAAGGCCCTGGTCACCGGTGTGCTGGACAAGGCCGAGGGCTTCTCCGACGCGGACTTCATCATCGAGGCCGTCTTCGAGGAGATCGGCGTCAAGCAGCAGGTGTTCGCGGAGGTCGAGGCGGTCGCCCCGGCGCACGCGATCCTCGCCACCAACACCTCCTCGCTGTCGGTGACCGAGATGGCGTCGAAGCTCAAGAACCCCGAGCGGGTCGTGGGCTTCCACTTCTTCAACCCGGTCGCGATCCTCCCGCTGCTGGAGATCGTCCGCGGTGAGCAGACCGACGACGCCTCGCTGGCCACGGCCTTCGGTGTCGCCAAGAAGCTGAAGAAGACCGCGGTGCTGGTGAAGGACGCCCCGGCGTTCGTCGTGAACCGCATCCTCACCCGCTTCATGGGCGAGATCCAGAACGTCATCGACGAGGGCACCTCGGTCGAGGTCGCGGAGAAGGCGGTGGAGCCGCTGGGTCTGCCGATGTCGCCGCTGGTCCTCCTCGAGCTGGTCGGTCCCGCGATCGGTCTGCACGTCTCCGAGACCCTCAACCGCGCCTTCCCGGAGCGGTTCACGGTCTCCCCGAACCTCGCGGCCGTCGTCAAGGCGGGCAAGCGCGGCTTCTACGTCTACTCCGCGGAAAACGGGTTCAAGCCGGAGCTGGACCCCGAGGTCGCCGCGCTCCTCGAGCAGGGCGACTCCGTCCTCACCGAGGAGCAGGTCCGCGAGCGGGTCCTCGACGCGGTGGCGCAGGAGATCGGGCTCATGCTCGACGAGGGTGTCGTCGCCGAGGCCCAGGACATCGACCTCTGCCTGATCACGGGTGCGGGCTGGCCCTTCCACCTGGGCGGCATCACGCCGTACCTGGACCGCGAGGGTGTCTCCGAGCGGGTGAACGGGAAGAAGTTCCTGGCGCCGGGTGCGGCCAGCGTCCCCGCGTAGGCGCTCCGCTGTTTGTGCCGGTGCCCTGCATGCCGTTTCGGTGTGCGGGGCACTCGGCGTTGGGGCTGGCCAAAAGCGGGTTTCGCCCCCGCCGCCCCTACCCTTCCCGTCCCTGGGGGCTTTGCCCCCAGACCCCCTAAAAGATTGCGCAGTTCCCCGCGCCCCTTAGAGGGCGCGCCATGCCTCCAAGGCCAGGCCCGGCTCGTCCTTGCGTCGCGTGAAAAGGAGTTGGCCGCTCGACGGGGACAGTGACGCGGCCACCACACCGCCGTTCTCGTCCGTCGCCAGGGACACCCCGGCATCCGCCGAGAGCCCTGGCCCCGACTCCGTCCACCACGCGCCCGCCGACTCCTGTTCCGTCGGGTACGCGGCGAAGGCCACGCGGCCGCTCGCCGAGCGTTGGGCCAGCAACGTGCAGTCGTGGCCGTCCAGTTCGCAGCGGACGGCGGAGACCGGGCCGGGGCCCGCCGAGGCGAGGAGGGTGAGGGGTTTGTGTCCGGGGCGCCAGGCGCACAGGTCGCCGGAGTCGTCGGTGTAGAAGAGGGTGGTGTGCTCCGGGGAGGTCGGCAGGGCGCGGAGGGTGCCCGGGCGGACCGGGGTCTCCAGTTCCTCCACCAGGGCGGGTTGGGCGCCCGGCTTCTCCTGGCGCCAGTAGAGGACACCGCCGGGGACGGCCGCGTACAGCTCCACGCACCCCGACTCGCCCGTCACCGCCGCCAGGTCCTCCTGTACGTCACGTCCCTTGAGGTCCCGCCACGGGTCCCAGCCGCCCTTCTCCTTCTGGGCGACCATGCTCACCCCGCCGCCCTTGTTGCGGACGAAGACATGGGCCCGGCCCTGGGCGTCGACCGCGACGGCGGGCGTGCCGGTGCGGTCGCCCGTCTTGTTGGGGTGGCCGATGGGCGTCCAGTCGAGGGCGGCGAGGCGTGGGCGGTAGTGCGTGGAGTGCACGAGCCCGGACTCGCCGGGTTTGGTGGGCCGCCAGGAGACGAGATGGGCGTAGCCGTCGCCGCCCTGGCCGATCGCGAGGCCCGGGCGGAGTTTCTGGTCGCCGCCGACCTTGCGCGGGGCCGCTTCCCAGGAGCCGCCGGGTCCCTGCTCGGCCCGGCACCATACGGACTCGCCGGACGGCAGATAGACGCTGAGCCGGCCGTCGCGGCCGCGGAGGAGCCAGTCGCCGTTCACCGGTTCACTCTATGCGGGGGCTGTTGAGCCCTGCCTGGTCACCCCCGGGTAGTGCCCCCGGCCGTGACACCCTGGCCCCATGAACGCCGAAGCCCCGCTCCTCGTGATCGTCGATGCCGCGAACGTCGTCGGGTCGGTGCCCGACGGGTGGTGGCGGGACCGGCGGGGGGCCGCAGAGCGGTTGCGGGACCGGCTGGCGGCGGACGGGGTGCCGGGGCACGACGGGCCCGTGGAGCTCGTGCTCGTGGTCGAGGGGGCCGCCCGGGGTGTGGAGCCCGTGCCCGGGGTACGGGTCGACGCGGCGCCCGGCAGCGGGGACGACCGGATGGTCGAGCTGGTCGCCGAGGCGGCGGGGCGCCGCGTTCTGGTCGTCACCGCCGATCGTGAACTGCGGCGGCGTGTCACGGAGTTGGGGGCGGAGGTGGCGGGGCCGCGCACCGTCCGCCCCTGAACAGGGTTACTGCGCGCTGCCGGCCGTCTTCTCCTGCTCCTGTCCGAGGCGGCTGTGGGAGCGGCCGTAGAGGAAGTACACGACGAAGCCGAGGACCATCCAGATCGCGAACCGCAGCCAGGTCTCGGCCGGCAGGTTCAGCATCAGCCACAGCGAGGCGAGCACCGACAGGATCGGCAGGACCGGTACCCACGGGGTGCGGAAGGCGCGGGGCAGGTCGGGGCGGGTGCGACGCAGGATGATCACGCCGATCGCCACGACGACGAAGGCGAACAGGGTGCCGATGTTGACCAGTTCGGCGAGCTCGCTCAGCGGTGTGAAGCCCGCGACGATCGCGATGACCACGCCGAGCAGGATCGTCGGCCGGTGCGGGGTCCTGAACCGCGGGTGGACGTGGGAGAAGAACCGCGGCAGCAGTCCGTCACGGCTCATCGCGAAGAACACCCGGGTCTGGCCCAGCAGCAGGATCATGCAGACCGTCGTCAGGCCGACCGCGGCGCCGAAGCTGATGAAGCCCGCGAACCAGGGATGCCCGGTGGCCTTGAAGGCGTCGGCGAGCGGTGCCGTGATGGACAGTTCGCTGTAGTGCTGCATGCCGGTCACCACGATCGACACGGCGACGTAGAGCACCGTGCAGATGATCAGGGACCCCAGGATGCCCCGGGGCATGTCCCGTTGCGGGTTCCTGGTCTCCTCGGCGGCCGTGGCCACCACGTCGAAGCCGATGAAGGCGAAGAAGACGACGGAGGCGGCGGTGAAGATGCCCATCACACCGAAGTTGGACGGCGCCCAGCCGAACATCAGCTGGATGAGCGGGGCCTGGAGGTCCCCGCCGGCTTCCACGGCCTGCGCCTTGGGGACGAACGGGTCGTAGTTGTCGCCCTTGATGAAGAAGGCGCCCGCGACGATCACGGTCAGGACCACCGTCACCTTGATGGCGACGACGAGCGAGGTGACCCGGGCGGAGAGCTTGGTGCCGAGGACGAGGATGCCGGTGAGCACCAGGACCAGCGCGGCGGCGAGGATGTCGAAGCCGAAGCCGTCGGCGGCGTCCCGGCCGCTGAGCACCTCCGGCAGATGCCAGCCCGCGTTGTCCAGCAACGACGCGATGTACCCGGACCAGCCGACGGCCACCACCGCCGTGCCGAGCGCGAACTCCAGGACCAGGTCCCAGCCGATGATCCAGGCGGGCAGTTCCCCGAGGGAGGCGTACGAGAAGGTGTACGCGGAGCCGGCCACCGGGACGGTGGAGGCGAACTCGGCGTAGCAGAGCGCGGCGAGCGCGCAGACGACGCCGGCCACGACGAAGGCCAGGGCGACGGCGGGGCCGGCGTTGTTCTTGGCCACCGTGCCGGTGAGGACGAAGATGCCGGTGCCGATGATGACACCGACACCGAAGACCGTCAGATCGAGCGCCGACAGGGATTTCTTCAGCGCGTGTTCCGGCTCCTCGGTATCGAGGATGGACTGCTCGACTCTCTTCGTCCGGAAGAGTGTGCTGCTCACGGGTGTACCTCCCACGCTGTGTCGTCCTCGACATGATCGAGAGGGGGCGTACTGCGTATGCCCCGGCGCGTGGTGATTCACGCAAATGGGCCGGTTCCACCACCCTTCGCGGTGGTGGAACCGGCCCATCCGGTCGTACGGGTCAGTCGCGCGCGGGCTCCGGTTCGGCCGCCGCGCTGCCGTACTTGCCGTCCAGCTTGGAGACCAGACCGGTGACCTGACGGGCGATGTCCGGGGCGGTCAGACCGATCTCCGCCATGACCTCGGCGCGAGAGGCGTGGTCGAGGAAGCGCGGCGGGATGCCGAAGTCGCGCAGCGGGACATCGACGCCGGCGTCGCGCAGGGCCTGGGCGATCGCCGAACCGACGCCGCCGACACGGGAGTTGTCCTCGACGGTGACGACGACGCGGTGGCGCTCGGCGAGCGGGGCCATGGCCTCGTCGACGGGCTTGACCCAGCGCGGGTCGACGACGGTGGTGGTGATGCCCTGCTTGTCGAGAAGGCCCGCGATCTCCAGGCACATCGGCGCGAGGGCGCCCACGGAGACGAGGAGCACGTCGGGCGTGTCCGTCCCCGGCTCACGGAGCACGTCCATGCCGCCCACCCGGCCCACCGCGGGCACGGCGGGGCCGACGGCGCCCTTCGAGAACCGTACGACGGTAGGCGCGTCGTCGACCTTCACGGCCTCGCGCAGCTGCGCCCGCACCTGGTCGGCGTCGCGGGGCGCGGCGAGCCGCAGTCCCGGGACGACCTGGAGGATCGACATGTCCCACATGCCGTTGTGGGAGGCGCCGTCGGTGCCGGTGACGCCGGCCCGGTCGAGGACGAACGTCACACCGCACTTGTGCAGGGCTACGTCCATCAGGACCTGGTCGAAGGCGCGGTTGAGGAAGGTCGCGTAGACGGCGAAGACGGGGTGCACTCCCCCGGTCGCCAGGCCCGCCGCGGAGACGGCGCCGTGCTGCTCGGCGATGCCGACGTCGTAGATGCGGTCCGGGAAGGCGTCCGCGAACTTCTTCAGGCCGACCGGCTGGAGCATGGCCGCGGTGATCGCGACGATGTCCTCGCGCTCCTTGCCTAGCTGGACCATCTCGTCGCCGAAGACGGAGGTCCAGTCGGCGCCGGAGGCCTTGACCGGCAGGCCGGTGTCGGGGTGGATGGGGCCGATGCCGTGGAAGCGGTCGGCCTCGTCCTGGAGGGCGGGCTGGTAGCCGCGGCCCTTCTCGGTGAGGCAGTGGACGATGACCGGGCCGCCGAAGCGCTTGGCGCGGGCCAGCGCGGACTCCAGGGCCTCGATGTCGTGGCCGTCGATGGGGCCGACGTACTTGAGGCCGAGGTCCTCGAACATGCCCTGGGGCGCGATGAAGTCCTTGAGGCCCTTCTTGGCCCCGTGGAGGGTCTCGTAGAGCGGCTTGCCGACGACGGGGGTGCGCTCCAGGAGGTCCTTGCCGCGGGCCAGGAAGCGCTCGTAGCCGTCGGTGGTGCGCAGGGTCGCCAGATGGTTGGCGAGGCCGCCGATGGTCGGCGCGTAGGACCGCTCGTTGTCGTTGACGACGATGACCAGTGGCCGGTCCTTGGCGTCGGCGATGTTGTTCAGCGCCTCCCAGGCCATGCCGCCGGTGAGGGCGCCGTCTCCGATCACGGCGACCACGTGGTCGTCGCGTTTCTGGATCTGGTTGGCCTTCGCGAGCCCGTCGGCCCAGCCGAGGACGGTCGAGGCGTGGCTGTTCTCGATGACGTCGTGCTCGGACTCGGCCTGCGAGGGGTAGCCGGAGAGGCCGCCCTTCATCTTGAGCTTCGAGAAGTCCTGGCGGCCGGTGAGCAGCTTGTGGACGTAGGACTGGTGTCCGGTGTCCCAGAGCACCTTGTCCTTCGGTGAGTCGAAGACACGGTGCAGGGCGATGGTGAGCTCGACCACGCCGAGGTTCGGGCCGAGGTGGCCGCCGGTCTTGGAGACGGCGTCGACGAGGAAGGTCCGGATCTCCTCCGCCAGCTGGTCCAGCTGCTCCAGGCTGAGCCGGTCCAGATCGCGCGGTCCCCTGATGCGGGTCAGCAGCGGCACCCGTGCCTCCTTGCAGTAGAGCTGTTGCCGGGCTTGTCGAGTCTAATGTTCCGTCTTTGCGGACGAGACTCGGGCGGTGGGTGATACGTCACGCGATCGGCTGTACCCAAAATCACCCGGTACTACAACGCCGAGAAGGGGCGCGGGGAACTGCGCGACCAGCCACGAGGGACTGGTACCCGCAAGTTCACCCACGCCCCTGGGGCGCTTGGGCGCTAGCCGCGTCCCGCCGCCTTCTGGCTCTTGCGGGAGACGGAGTCGATGACGACCGCACCGAGCAGAACGCCGCCGGTGATCATGTACTGGATCGACGTGTTCATGTTCAGCAGGTCGAGTCCGGTCTGGATCGACTGGATGACCAGCATGCCCAGCAGCGCCGACCACACCGTGCCACGGCCGCCGAACAGCGACGTACCACCGATGACCGCGGCCGCGATGGCCAGCATCAGCGTGTTGCCGCCACCCGCGTTCAGCGTCGCGGACGCCGTCTGGCCGGCGAAGAACATACCGCCGATCGCGGCGAAGCCACCCGCGATGGCGAACACCGAGATCCGGATCGCCGCCACGTTGATACCGGCACGACGCGCCGCCTCGATACCGCCACCGACCGCGAAGACCTTGCGGCCGAACGTGGTGCGACGCAGCACGAAGTCCACGATCACCAGCGCGGCGAGGAAGATCACCAGGGAGTTGGAGACACCCGCGGCGTTGTTCAGCACGGCCGCGGCGGCGAAGGACGCCACGGCGAGGAGACCGACGCGCAGCAGGATCTCGCTGGTCGGACGGAACGGCACACCCGCGGCCTTGCGGCGGCGCTGTTCCATCAGGGAGCCCACGAGCATGGACGCCACACCGAGGCCCGCCAGCAGGTAGGCACCGATGATGGCCTGGTCCATGAAGAAGGAGCCCTGCCCGAGGATGTGGACCGGGCCGCTGTCGTCCGGGATGTTGATCGTGCCGCTGTCGCCCAGCAGCCACAGCATCAGGCCGTTCCAGCCGAGGAAGCCGGCCAGGGTCACGACGAACGCCGGCACACCGATCTTGGCGAAGAACCAGCCGTGCAGGACACCGATGCCGACACCGGTCAGGATGGCCAGGACCAGGGCCAGCCACTCGTTCATGCCGTGGGTGACCACGAACACCGCGAAGATCGTGGAGGCGAGGCCGCTCACCGAGCCGACGGACAGGTCGATCTCGCCGAGCAGCAGCACGAACACCAGGCCGATGGCGAGCATGCCGGTGGCCGACAGGAAGTAGCTGATGCTGGACAGGTTGTCCGCGCTCAGGAACAGGTCGTTCTTGAGCTGGAAGATCGTCCAGATGACGATGAGGCCGACGACGACCGGCAGCTGGCCGAGCTCGCCGCCCTTCACCTTGCGCTTGAACTCGGTCCAGTAGCCCTTGAAGCCCTCTTCACGGACCAGCAGACGCGGGTCGACGACGGCGACCGGCGCGGCCGTGGGGTCGTCGGCGGGAGCCACGGTGGTCTGTGCCTCCACCACTCCGGCGGTCTTGTCGACCTTCTCGGTCTTCGACGTGTCGCTCACTTTGCCGCCTCCGTGCTGCGACGCCCCGCACGACGGGTCACGGCGTTCTCCGTGGCACCCGTGATGGCGGCGATGATCTCTTCGTGGGTGGTGTCCTTCACGGAGAAGGAGCCGTTGTTCCTACCCAGGCGCAGCACGGCGACGGTGTCGGCGACAGCCTTCACGTCGGCCATGTTGTGGCTGATGAGGATGACGCCGAGGTTGCGCTCGCGCAGCCGCTCGACGAGGTCGAGGACCTGTGCGGTCTGCTCGACACCGAGGGCGGCGGTGGGCTCGTCGAGGATGACGACCTTGGGGTCACCGATGAGCGCACGCGCGATGGCGACGACCTGGCGCTGACCGCCGGAGAGGCTCGCGATCGGGATGCGGACGCTCGGGATGCGGATGGAGAGCGTGGACAGCAGCTCGCGGGCCTTCTGCTCCATGGTGACCTCGTCGATGACGCCGCGGTGCAGCAGCTCGCGTCCGAGGTAGAGGTTGCCGACCACGTCGAGGTTGTCGCACAGCGCGAGGTCCTGGTAGACCGTCGCGACGCCGAGTCCCTGGGCGTCGTGCGGCTTGTTGATGCTGACCGGCTTGCCGTCCCACTCGATGACGCCCTCATCGATGGGGTGGACGCCGGCGATCGTCTTGACCAGCGTGGACTTTCCTGCGCCGTTGTCGCCGACCAGGGCGACTACTTCTCCGGCGTGGACCTCCAGCTCGACATCGGTGAGTGCCTGCACAGCACCGAATCGCTTGGAGACTCCGCGCAACGCCAGCACGGGCGTAGCGGACACGTGAACCATCTCCTTCGCCGCCTGACCGGCGGGGATGCCGCGCTTGGGATGAGAGCGCGGAGGGGGATGCCGAAGGGGGCACCGACTTACTGATGAACTTGCGCGCAGCCCGTGCCTCTTGGCAACGGGCGCGCTCGCCATGCTTCCGTCCGGCGCCCGTCCCGCAGCGGGGTATGAAGGCGGGGCGGGCGCCGGAGGGGCTTGTACCTGCCAGGAGGGCGTGCCGGATCAAAGGCACGCCCTCGGGGCGGTGGGGTTACTGCAGACCGGCCGTCTTGCACTTGGCGGCGTACTCGGCGGTGCAGATCTGCGCCACGGTGTACAGCTTGTCCTTGATCACCGTGTCCTTGATGTTGTCGACGGTGACGGAGACCGGGGTCAGCAGCTGCGACGGAACCTTGTCGCCGGAGCCGTTGGTCATGGTCTGCGTGGCGAGGGAGTCGATGCTCTTGCCCTCGAGCAGGTTGACCGCGAGCTGGGCGGCGGCGTCGGCCTCCGGCTTGAAGGCCTTGTAGACCGTGCTGGACTGCGTACCGGCGACGATGCGCTGGATACCGGCGAGCTCGGCGTCCTGGCCCGTCAGCGGGATGCCGGAGATGCCGGCGCCCTTGAGGGTGGTGGCGATGCCACCGGCCATGCCGTCGTTGGCGGCGTAGACGCCGGCGATGTTCTTCTTGCCGAGCTGGGTGATCGCCGCCTTCATCTTCTGCGCGGCGACGGAGTCCTTCCACAGGCCGGACTGCTCGTAGGCGATCTTGACCTTGCCGTCGAGGACGCTGTGGGCGCCCTTCTTGAACAGCGCGGCGTTCGGGTCGGCGTCGTCACCGTTGATCATGACGACGTTGGCCTTGGGGGTCGCCTTGTCGCCGAGGGAGTCGAGGAGGGCCTGGCCCTGGAGCTGGCCGACCTTCTCGTTGTCGAAGGAGACGTACGCGGAGACCGGGCCCTGGGCCAGACGGTCGTACGCGATGACCTTGACGCCCTTCTTGACCGCGGCGTCGATCGAGGACTTGATGGCCGCCGAGTCCTGGGCGGAGACCACGATGACCTTCACGCCCTTGGTCACCATGGTGCTGACCTGCTGGGCCTGCTTGGCGGCGTCGGCGCCGGCGTTGTTGTAGGAGACCGTGCAGTCGTCGCACAGCTCCTTGACCTTGGCCTCGAAGAACGGCCGGTCGAACTGCTCGTAACGCGTGGTGACACTGTCGGGCAGGAGCAGGCCGATCGACTTGTTGTCGGAGCCGCTGCTGCCGCTGTCGTTGTCGTCGTCTCCGGCCTTGCCACAGGCGGCGGCGGAGAGAGCAAGAGCCGAGACCAGAACGGGTACGGCCGCACGACGCATAAGCGTGTTCACTTTTGAAACCTCCCTGACGAGGCCGCGTCGTTGCGGCCGAGGTGGCTGGAAGTCAACTCGGCCGTACGTGCGACGTCAAGAAGTAAATACTTAACGGGTTGGCAACGGCGGGTTTCGTTCTCTAAGTGAAGGCAGGGGCTGCTGCATGCAGCGTGCCGTCCAAAAGGGTCGAATCGCCCATCTCGCTGAGCGCGAGAGCGAGCGCTCCGAGCACCTCCGCACGGCCCCCAAGTGCCCCCGGGAGAACGGAGAGTTGACGTGCCGCGCTAGGGATGGCGTACCGGCCCACGGACTCCCTGATGGGGCCCAGCACCAGCTCACCGGCCTCGGCGAGATCACCGCCCAGGACCACCCTGCTCGGGTTCAGGAGATTGCAGAGATTGGCTACTCCACTGCCGATGTGTCGGCCGACGTCGGCGATCACCCGACGGCAGCCTGGGTCTCCGTCCCTGGCCAGCCGTACGACGCCTTCCATCGTCAGGTCGGTGCCGTGACTGGACTGGAGGAGCGGCAGCACATAGCGCGCGGCCGCGAAGGTCTCCAGGCAGCCACGGTTTCCACAGCGGCAGACCGGGCCGGACTCGTCAAGAGTAATATGCCCGATTTCTCCCGCTGTGCCACCCGGGCCCCGGTAGATCTTGCCGCTGATGACCAGGCCGGCGCCGACACCACTGGCGACCTTGATGTACGCCAGGTCTCTGGCGCCTCTGCCGGCGCCCCAGACCATCTCGCCGAGGGCGCCCAGGTTGGCGTCGTTGTCGACGTGCACGGGGACGCCCAGACGGCCTCCCAGCTCCTCGGCGGGCTTGGTGCCGATCCACCCCGGCAGGATCGCGGAGGAGCCCAGGGAACCGGACTCCAGGTCGATCGGGCCGGGGACGCCGAGACCCACCCCGGCGATCTTGGAGCGGTCGACGCCGGTGGCCGCGATCAGGCGGTTGACCAGCTCTTCCGCCCGGTCGAAGCCCTGCGTCGAGGAGGCGTCCACGTCCAGTGGCTCGGACTCCTCGGCGAGCACCTGGTGGGCGAGGTTGCCGACCGCGACCCGTAGGTGCGTATGGCCGAAATCGACGCCGATCACAATGCCGGCGTCCCCGCTGAGCGAGACGCTGCGGGCCCGCCGGCCGCCCGCCGAAGTGGGCGTGACCTCGACGGTTCCGCCGTCCTTGAGCTCGCGGACGATATTGGAGACCGTCGCCGCGGACAGACCGGTGGTCCGGGCGATCTCCGCCTGGGTGAGCGACCCGGCCAGCCGGACGGCCCGGACGACCCGTTCCAGGTTGGCTCGGTGCAGCGACGACTGCGACCCCGGAGTCTCCACGACGACCTCCTGCGCGCGGGACCGCTTCTATGAGGCCCCGTGAATGTCCAACTAGTGAACTCTAAGCTGAGCCGTTCGGGTCGCCTTCCGTCAAGAGGTTGAACAGTATCCGCGGCTCCGGGCACGCGCGCGTACGCCGCTCCCAGGGCGGGGAACGGCGTGCGCACGGTCGGTTCCGGAGCGCTACGCGTGCTTCACTTCAAGGTCGCAGATGTCAGCCCTGCCTGCACCTGACGCTGGAAGGACAGGTACACGACCAGCATCGGGATCATCGCGATGGTCACGCCCGCGAAGAGAACCGGAAGATCGGAGGCGTACCCCTGTTGCTGCTGGAGCTGGATGAGCCCCTGGGTGAGGACATAGCGCTCGGGATCGTCACCGCTCTGCGGCTGCATGAGGACCGTCGGCAGGATGAACTGGTTCCACTGGCCGAGGGTGTTGAAGATGCCGACACTGACCAGACCCGCCTTCGCCATCGGCAGCATCACCTGGAAGAACGTCCGGGTGTGCGAGGCCCCGTCCAGGATCGCCGCCTCGAAGACCGCGGTCGGCAGGGTCCGGAAGAAGGCGTGCATGAAGAAGACCGTGAACGGCATCGAGTAGGCGACGTACACCAGGATCAGCCCCTGGTAGGTGTTCAGCATGTCCAGCCGTTTGACCATGAAGAACAGCGGGACGAGGGCGAGGAACACCGGGAACATCGCGCCGGCCACGAAGAAGTAGTACAGGAAACGGTTGCCCCAGAACTCGTAGCGGGCCAGCACGTACGCCGCCATCGAGCCGAACAGCATCGTCAGCGGCACCGAGAAGACCAGCACGATGACGGTGTTGACGAAGTAGTCGCCGATGCCCTTGTCCCAGGCACGGGAGAACACGTCCAGCGACCAGTTCTGCGGCCACCCGAAGGCCGAACCGCCGATCTGGGCATCGGTCCTGAAGGAGCTCAGCACCAGCCACAGCAGCGGCAGCACGATCAGCAGCGCCCACAGGGCGAGAAAGCCGTGCGAGAAGACGTTCAGTGCGAGGCCTTCACCACGCTGGTCGCCGGGACGGGCCGGGGTCTTGCCGATCGAGGGCTGGGCGGGGATCGAACCGCCCGAGGCGGCGGTCTCCTTGAGAGGTGCGCTCATGAGGTGTCTTCTCTCCCCGCTCAGAACTCGACGCGGTCGCGGCGGGTGGCGCGCAACGTGAACACGGACACGATCAGGGTGAGAACGAGCATGACCACGCCCATGGCGCAGGCGTACCCGCTCTTGCCGTACAGCAGGAAGTTGCGCATCATCACGGTCGCCATGACCTCGCTGTGGTGGTCGGGACCGCCTCCGTAGTCCCCGGAGGTCATCGTGGAGACCAGGATGAACATGTCCATCGCCGCGATGCCGAGATAGACCCAGGCGGTCTGCACGGACTCCCACAGCAGGGGCAGCGTGATGCGGAAGAAGGACTGCGAGCGGCCGGCGCCGTCGATGAGCGCGGCCTCGTAGATGTCCTTAGGGATGGACTGCATGGCGGCGGAGAACAGCACGAGATAGAAGCCGACGCCGTGCCAGACGACCACCACGAGCAGCGCCCACAGCACGACGTCGGGCTCGTTGAGCCACTCGATGGGGTTCTGGGCGTCGACCAGGCCCAGCTTGATGAGGAGCCCGTTGAGCATGCCGCCGCCGTCACTGCGGTAGACGGCCCCGAACAGCACCGCCATGATCGCCAGCGACAGCACCTGCGGGAAGAAGTAGATGATCTTGTAGTACTTGGATCCGGCGACCCCCGCGACCCCGCCGGCCCGGCTGCGCCCGCCCACGTTGAGCATGAAGGCGAAGAACAGCGCGAGCAGAATGGTGACCAGGGGAATGAAGATCAGGAACAGGATGTTGTGCCAGATCGCCCCCATGAAGATGTCGTCCTGGAACAGCGCTTTGTAGTTGTCCAGGCCGACGAACTTGAAGGTCTGGGACTGCCCCTTCCAGTCGGTCAGCGAATATCCGAACGTCTGGATGTACGGCCAGATCACGAAGATCACATAGAGCGCCACGGGAGCGAACAGAAATCCCGCGACGAACCGGTACTGCCCTTTGCGCATTGGCGTTTCCTGCCCCTGGTCTCCCGGCGGTACGCCCGCGCCCCCTTTTCCGAGGGCGCGGGGCACTGTGTGATCTAGTCCCGGTGGTTCTTCTTCGACTCCGGGTCCTTGGCCTGCTTGTCGACGGCGGCCTGGGCCCGCTTCAGCCACTCCGCCGGCTGGATCCGCTTGGCCATCAGCTCGTTGGACGCGTTCTCGATCGCCGTACCCATTTCGCTGTACCACTCGGTGTAGAGGTAACGGAAGGTGTCGTCACCGGCCGCCTTGGACGCCTCGACCGTCGACTGGGTGCCCGGCCGCAGCTGGACACCGGTGTCGACGCCGTCCTTGACGATGGTCAGCGAGTTCGCCTCCTTGGCGAAGGTCGTCGACCACTCCTTGGACAGCATCATCCGCACGAACTCCTTGGCCGCGGGCAGGTTCTTGGCCTTGGCCGGGATGATGAAGGGCTCGCCGGAACCGGCCCGGATCGCCTGGAAGGGCAGCTTGCTGCCGGGCAGCAGCGGCATCGGCAGGAACTTCATGTCGAAGTCGGACGGCGTCGTCTTGAGCTGCTCGTTCTCCAGCCAGGAGCCGCTGGTGATGAACACGGCCTTGTACTGGTTCCACCGGGTCTGGGACTCGGTGTGGGTCAGACCGTTCGTGCCGGGCATCAGGTAGCCCTTCTCGACGACCTCGTAGATCGCCTCGACGGCGGCCTTCGCGGCGTCGGAGCCCACGAACGCGTCGGGCTCGAGGTTGTCGATCGCCTTCATGGCCTCCAGGCCGCCGGTCTTGGCGATCAGGTCCATGATGGCGACGTTGATGTAGTACGGGTACTTGCCCTGGTGGGCCAGGCCGCCGATGCCCTGGGACTTGGCGTCCTTGCAGATGGCGAGGAACTCGTCCCAGGTCTTGGGCTCCGTCCAGCCCTTCTCCTTGAAGAGCTTGCCGGAGTACCACAGGCCCCACACCGTGTAGATGTAGTTCAGGGCGACGACCTTGCCGCCCTGCATGCCCGCGTCGAGGGTGCCCGGGATCAGCGTGTCGCGGACCTTCTTGGCCGGGTCGTCGATCGACGGGGCGTCCAGGACCACGGCGAGGTCGAGCAGCTGGCCGTTCTTGTACAGCACGTCGATCGGGATCTGCTGGGCACCGGAGTCGTCCACGATGTCCGGCGGGTTGCCCGCGTTGAAGCGGGGCTGGAGCTTGCCGGTGATCTCCTGGGTGCCGGTGTGGACGGAGGTCACGCCCCACTTCTTCTTGAAGCTCGCCTCCCAGGCCTTGGCGTAGTCGTCGCCGTAGCCGCCCTTGAAGATGACGACGTCGAGCTTGCTGCCGTCCTTCACGCCGAAGGGGTTGGACTTGGAGGTCTTGCCCCCGGTGTCGTTGTCGGAACTGTCGTCCCCGCCGCCGCTGGCGCAGGCGGAGAGGACGCTCATGGTGGGTACGGAGATCAGACCGAGCGCGGCGGACCGCTTGATCAGATCGCGGCGGCCGACGGAGCCTTTGTTGCTGTTCTCGGCGGAAGTGGATCCCATGCTCAAGTCCTCGCCTTCTCCAGGACTCAGGCGGTGAACCGGATCCTCCCGGGCACCGCGTTCGGGTCACGCTGGGTCGTGCAGGAAGTGCGGTGAATCGCCGACAGGTATAGTCCACTTCCCGCCAGCGGAGCAAGATCGAATGCAAGGTTGGCCATGGGTCTTTTCCGAGTTGAGACCTCCCGGAAATATGTGCGGGCTGTGTACTCCCTGACGGAAAAATGCCCGCCATTATGCCCGAATGCCACACCCAACACCCTTGACATCGCTGACCACTTGGGTCACAACTGATCCTTGCGCATCGAAGTTGACAACGTTGTCCGCGATGGCAGGAGGGTGCTGGCGCATGCGGCACAGAGCTCGGTACAGACGAGGCCCGGCGGTCGTTCTCACGACCGCCTTCGCTTTGGCCATGGGTTCCCAGGGGGCCGCGACCGCCCTGCCGGAGGCGCCCGGCGCCGACCGGGAGTTCGCGTCCTCCTTCGAGGCGGACGATCCGGTGCCGGACTGGACCGGCACGGTGGAGCGCGCCTCGGGCGTCGACGGCGGCTACAGCAGCGGTATCCCGGGCAATGTGACCGACCGGGTCACGGACGTCCGCGCGAGCGCCGAGAACACCTCCGGCGGCGAGGTGAAGGAGAACCTCGTCGACGGCGAGCCGGGCACCAAGTGGCTGGCGTTCCAGCCGACCGGCTGGGTGGAGTTCGACCTGGACAAACCCAGGAAGATCGTGACGTACGCCCTTGTCTCGGCCAACGACCACGCCGAGCGCGACCCCAAGGACTGGACGCTTCAGGGCTCGGCGGACGGCAAGGACTGGAAGACCCTCGACACCCGCTCCGGGGAGTCCTTCGCCGAGCGATTCCAGACGAAGTCGTACGACCTCGCGGAGCCGGCCGAGTACCAGCGTCTCCGCCTCGACGTCACCGCGAACAACGGCGCCTCCGACATCCTGCAACTCGCCGACGTGCAGTTCTCCACGGGCGGCGGCAACGGGCCCGTACCGCCCGACATGCTCTCGCTGGTCGACCGCGGGCCGAACGGCTCCCCCACCGCGAAGGCGCGGACGGGCTTCACCGGGAAGCGGGCGCTGCGGTACGCCGGGCGGCACACGGCGGACGGGCGGGCGTACTCGTACAACAAGGTCTACGACGTGAACGTGGCCGTCGGCCGGGACACCCGGCTGGCGTACCGCGTCTTCCCGTCGATGGCGGACGGCGACCGGGACTACGCGGCGACGAACGTGGCGGTGGACCTGGCCTTCACGGACGGCACGTATCTGAGCGGACTCGGGGCCCGGGACCTGCACGGCTTCGAGCTGTCGCCGCAGGGGCAGGGCGCCTCGAAGGTGCTGTACGTCAACCAGTGGAACGACGTGGCCTCGCGGATCGGGTCGGTGGCGGCCGGGAAGACGGTCGACCGGATCCTGGTGGCCTACGACTCCCCCGGCGGCCCGGCGAAGTTCCGCGGCTGGCTGGACGACGTACGGCTCGGGCCCGTGGCCCCCGAGAAGCCGAAGGCCCACCTCTCGGACTACGCGCTGACCACCCGGGGCACCAACTCCAGCGGGGCCTTCTCGCGCGGCAACAACTTCCCCGCGACCGCCGTTCCCCATGGCTTCAACTTCTGGACGCCGGTCACCAACGCCGGCTCGCTGAGCTGGCTGTACGACTACGCGCGGGGCAACAACGACGACAACCTGCCGACGATCCAGGCGTTCAGCGCGAGCCACGAGCCGAGCCCCTGGATGGGCGACCGGCAGACCTTCCAGGTGATGCCGTCGGTGGCCGCCGGGGTCCCGGAGACCGGCCGCGAGGCGCGGGAGCTGGCCTTCCGGCACGAGAACGAGACCGCGCGGCCGTACTACTACGGCGTGCGGTTCGAGAACGGGCTGAAGGCGGAGATGGCACCGACCGACCATGCGGCGGCGCTGCGCTTCACCTACCCCGGCGACGAGGCGAGCGTTCTCTTCGACAACGTGACGGACCAGGCGGGGCTGACGCTCGACAAGGCGGCCGGGGTCGTCACCGGGTACTCGGACGTGAAGTCCGGGCTGTCGACCGGGGCGACGCGGCTCTTCGTGTACGGGGTCTTCGACAAGCCGGTGGTCGAGGGCGACTCCAGCGGGGTCAAGGGCTATCTGCGGTTCAAGGACCGGACGGTCACGCTGCGGCTGGCCACCTCGCTCATCAGCATCGACCAGGCCAAGGACAACCTGCGCCAGGAGATCCCGGACGGCACCTCCTTCGAGACGGTGAAATCGCGCGCGCAACGGCAGTGGGACCGGCTCCTCGGCAAGGTCGAGGTCGAGGGCGCCACCGAGGACCAGCTGACCACGCTGTACTCCAGCCTGTACCGGCTGTACCTGTACCCCGACTCCGGCTTCGAGAAGGTCGGTTCGAAGTACCAGTACGCCTCGCCGTTCTCGCCGATGCCCGGTCCCGACACTCCGACGCACACCGGGGCGAAGATCGTCGACGGCAAGGTGTACGTCAACAACGGCTTCTGGGACACCTATCGGACGACCTGGCCGGCGTACTCGCTTCTGACGCCCTCTCAGGCGGGCGAGATGGTCGACGGGTTCGTGCAGCAGTACAAGGACGGCGGCTGGACCTCGCGCTGGTCCTCCCCCGGCTACGCGGACCTGATGACCGGCACGTCCTCGGACGTCGCCTTCGCCGACGCGTACGTCAAGGGCGTCGACTTCGACGCCGGGTCGGCGTACGAGGCGGCCGTGAAGAACGCGACCGTCGTGCCGCCGACGTCGGGCGTGGGCCGCAAGGGGATGGAGACCTCCCCGTTCCTCGGCTACACCAGCACCGAGACGCACGAGGGCCTGTCGTGGGCGCTGGAGGGCTATCTCAACGACTACGGCATCGCGCGGATGGGACAGGCGCTGTACGAGAAGACGGGTGAGAAGCGGTACGAGGAGGAGTCGGAGTACTTCCTCAACCGGGCCCGGGAGTACGTGAACCTCTTCGATTCCCGGGCCGGCTTCTTCCAGGGGCGGGATCTCGCCGGTGACTGGCGTGTGGAGTCGTCGAAGTACGACCCTCGCGTCTGGGGTTTCGACTACACGGAGACCAACGGCTGGGGGTACTCCTTCACCGCCCCGCAGGACAGCCGCGGCCTGGCCAATCTGTACGGCGGCCGCCGCGGGCTCGCCGAGAAACTCGACGAGTACTTCGCCACCCCGGAGACGGCCTCGCCCGACTTCGTCGGCTCCTACGGCGGGGTCATCCACGAGATGACGGAGGCCCGGGACGTCCGCATGGGCATGTACGGGCACTCCAACCAGGTCGCCCACCATGTGAACTACATGTACGACGCGGCGGGACAGCCGTGGAAGACCCAGCGCAACGTCCGTGAGGTGCTGTCCCGGCTCTACACCGGCAGTGCGATCGGGCAGGGCTACCACGGTGACGAGGACAACGGCGAGCAGTCGGCGTGGTTCCTCTTCTCCGCGCTGGGCTTCTATCCGCTGGTGATGGGCAGCGGCGAGTATGCCGTCGGCTCACCGTTGTTCACCAAGGCGACCGTGCATCTGGAGAACGGACGGGACCTCGTCGTCAAGGCTCCGAGGAACAGCACCCGCAATGTGTATGTGCAGGGCCTGAAGGTCAACGGGAAGGCCTGGACGTCGACCTCGCTTCCGCACTCCCTGATCTCGAAGGGCGGCACGCTGACCTTCGACATGGGGCCGCGGCCCTCGTCCTGGGGCACCGGCAAGAACGCGGCGCCGGTGTCGATCACCAAGGACGACAAGGTGCCGACACCTCGGGCGGATGTGCTGAAGGGCGAGGGCGGGCTCTTCGACAACACGTCGGCGACCGAAGTCGCGCTGTCGGAGGTCGAGTTGCCGGTCACCGAGGAGGTCGAGGCGGTGCAGTACACGCTCACCTCGACCTCGGACCGCTCGAAGGCGCCCACGGGTTGGGTGCTCCAGGGCTCGGCCGACGGGATCTCGTGGGAGACGCTGGACGAGCGGTCCGGCGAATCCTTCGCCTGGGACAGACAGACACGCGCGTTCACGGTGGGGTCGCCGGGTACGTACGAGAGGTACCGCCTCGTGCTGAATGGCGAGGCGACCGTGTCCGAGGTCGAACTGCTGGCCTGAACCACTGAGTTGGGAGTCGCGTGCCGCACCTTCCCGAAAGTGTCGACCCTGCCTGGCTGACCCCCGGCGCCTTCCGGGCGATCGGCAGCCGACGGACGCTCGTCCGGGGTGGTGAGGGTCCGGTCGTGGACTCGGTGCACGAGGAAGTGGCTCAGGCCTGCGCCCGGTTCGGGGGACACGTCGAGCGCGACGCGTCCTCCGGACCGTACGACCTGCTGCTGGACCTGACCGGCGACGACGGGACCGAGGGGTTCACGTTCGCACGGGATGCCGGCCTGACGACGGTCACCGCGTCCGGCCGGCCAGGCCTGCTGTACGGCCTCTTCCACACCGTACGGCTCGCCGAGGACGCCTTCGGGGGCGAACCCCGTCGCCAGACGCATCGCCCGGCCCTGGGACTGCGCATGCTGGACCACTGGGACAACGTGGCCGTGCACCCGGTGATGGGCCAGGTGGAGCGCGGGTACGCGGGTGGCTCGCTGTTCTGGGAGGACGGGCGGGCGCGCGGGGATCTGGAGCGGGTTCTGGCGTACGGCAGGCTGCTCGCCTCGTGCGGGATCAACGCCGTGGCCGTGAACAACGTCAACGTGCACCGGGCCGAGGCGCGGCTGCTGACCGACCGCATCGGTGAAGTCGCCTCGATCGCGGGCGCGTTGAGGGCGTACGGGATCCGGACGCATCTGTCCGTGAGCTTCGCCGCGCCGGTCGTGCTCGGCGGGCTTGGCACGGCCGACCCGCTCGACGAGAGGGTGCGGACGTGGTGGGCCGAGGTGACCGCGCGGGTGTACGAGGCGATACCTGACTTCGGCGGGTACGTGGTGAAGGCCGACTCGGAGGGGCAGCCCGGGCCATTCGCCTACGGCCGCTCGCACGCCGAGGGGGCGAACATGCTGGCCGCCGCGCTGGAGCCGTACGGCGGCACCGTGCACTGGCGGGCGTTCGTCTACGACCACCGGCAGGACTGGCGGGACCGGACGACGGACCGGGCGCGTGCGGCGTACGACCATTTCGTGCCGCTGGACGGGGAGTTCGCGTCGAACGCCGTGCTCCAGGTCAAGCACGGGCCGATGGACTTCCAGGTGCGGGAGCCGGTCTCACCGCTGATCGGCGCGATGCCCGGCACCCGGCTCGCGGTGGAGTTGCAGGCGACGCAGGAGTACACCGGGCAGCAACGGCATGTGTGCTGGCTGGGGCCGATGTGGAGCGAGGTGCTGCGGTTCCGGCCCGACGGTACGCCGGTGGCGGAGCTGGCGGATGCCGTGGTCGCCGTCTCCAACGTCGGTGACGACCCGTTCTGGACCGGGCATCCGCTGGCCCAGGCGAACCTCTACACCTTCGGCCGGCTGGCCTGGCGGCCGGACGCGGATCCGCTGGAGATCCTCGACGAGTGGATCCGGCTCACCTTCGGGACGGAGCCGGCGGCGGGAGTGCGCGCGGTGACGGAGGGGTCGTGGCGCACGTACGAGAAGTACACCGCGCCGCTCGGGGTCGGTTTCATGGTGCAGCCCGGTCACCACTACGGGCCGAGCGTCGACGGATACGAGTACAGCCCGTGGGGGACCTACCACTTCGCCGACCGGGACGGCATCGGCGTGGACCGCAGCGCGGCGACCGGCACGGGGTACGCGGCGCAGTACGCCAAGCCCTGGGCCGAGGTGTACGAGTCGCCGGAGACCTGCCCCGACGAGCTGCTGCTGTTCTTCCACCATGTGCCGTACGGGCATGTGCTGCACAGCGGTGAGACGGTGATCCAGCACATCTACGACACCCATTTCGAGGGCGTCGAAGAGGTGGAGGCCGCCCGGCGGGTGTGGGCATCGCTGGTGGACCTGGTGGACGCCGAACGCCACTCGCGGGTGACGGAGCGGTTCGAGGAGCAGCTCCGCTGTGCCCGCGAGTGGCGCGACCAGATCAACAGCTACTTCTTCCGGAAGTCCGGTGTGCCCGACGCCCGGGGGCGCAGGATCCACTAGCCGCGGCTACTGGATCCGCAGGATCGCCGTGCCCAGCGGGCCGAGGGTCAGGGGCTCGCCCTTCTCGATCCGCTTGCCGGTGAGCAGGTCGGTGGCGGTGGTGTGGGCGGTGAGACGGGCCGGTCCGGGGGTGTGGTTGAGGAGGAAGAGGAGGCGGGTGCCGTCGGGGGCGATCCGGGTCGCTGTCTCGACGGCCGGGTGGTCGGCGTAGGGGCCGAGCAGGTCGTGGCGGGCGAGGACGCGGCGGACCACCTCGTCGACGCCGGGCTGGTCGAGGGCGGTGGCGACGTACCAGGCCTCGCCCTCCCCGAAGACGTTGCGGGTGACGGCCGGGGTGCCCGCGTAGAAGTCGGTGCCGTAGGTGGCGACCGGCTCGGCGCCGCGCAGCTGGACGATCTCGAAGACGAGGCGGGCCTGCGACCCCAGCTCGGGTACGGGCTGGGTGAACTCCGGTTGCCGGGAGTCCCATTCGTCGATCCGCACGCCCATCAGGGGCGCGAGCGGTCCCGGTACGTCGGTGAGGAACGCCCGGTCGTGCTGGTCGCCGCGCCCCGAGAGGAACGTGGTCAGGACCGTGCCGCCGCGTGCGGCGACCGCTTCGAGGCGCTCCGCGAGATCGCCCTTGACCAGGTGCAGGACGGGGGCGAGGACCACGTCGTACGAGGTCAGGTCGGCGGTCTGCGGGACGACGTCCACGTCGGCACCCGCCTCGCGGGCGGCGCGGTAGTAGGCGTGGACCACCTCCTGGTACTTGACCAGCCGGGAGGGTCCGTCGGAGATCTCCAGGGCCCACCAGCTGTCCCAGTCGAAGACCAGCGCGGTGCGGGCGGGGGTGCGGGCGCCGAGCGTGGAGTCGCCCAGGGCCGCCAACTCCGCTCCCAGCTCGGCCACTTCGCCGAAGACCCGGGTGTCGTCGCGGCCCGCGTGGCCGATGACCGCGCCGTGGTACTTCTCGCAGGCGCCACGCGAGGCGCGCATCTGGAAGTAGAGGGCCGCGTCGGCGCCATGGGCGATGGCCTGAAAGGTGGCCAGCCTCAACTCACCGGGGCGACGGAGGGGGTTGACGTCCCGGCACGCGGTCGTGGACGGCGTCTGCTCCATCAGCCAGAACGGGGCGCCGTCCTTCAGGCCGCGCATCAGGTCATGGGCCAGGGCGGGCCAGGTCGGCGGGGCGTCGAGGGGCGGGTAGCTGTCCCAGGAGGCGAAGTCGAGGTGCGGGGCCCAGCGGTGGTAGTCGAGGGGGCGAAACATGCCCATGAAGTTGGTGGTGACGGGGGTCTGGGGGTCGTGGGCGCGGATCACCTCCTTCTCGGCGAGGAAGCAGCCGAGGAGGGCGTCGGTGGTGAAGCGGAAGTAGTCGAGGGTGATGCCCTGGAAGGCGGTGTGGTCGGGGCCGCGCCAGTGCTCGGTGAGGGCGCTGGGCGGTTCGATCTCGGCCCAGTCGGTGTAGCGGTGGGACCAGAAGGTGGTCCACCAGGCGTCGTTGAGGGCGTCGAGGGTGACGTACTCGCCCCGGAGCCACTCACGGAAGGCCTCGGCGCAGTGCTCGCAGTAACAGACGCCGCCGTACTCGTTGTTGATGTGCCAGGCGAGCAACGCCGGGTGCTCCACGTACCGTTCGGCCAGACGGCCGGCCATCGCCGTGGAGAGGCGGCGGTACGCCGGTGAGCTGGGGCAGAAGTTGTGGCGCTGGCCGTAGCGGTGGCGGCGGCCCTCGAAGTCGGTGCGGTTGACCTCGGGGTACTTCCTGGCGAGCCAGGGCGGGAGCGCGGCGGTGCCGGTGGCGAGGCAGACCTGGCGGCCCTCGGCGGCGGCGCGGTCGAGGACGCGGTCCAGGACGGTGAAGTCGTAGGTGTCCTCGGCGGGTTGGGTGAGCGACCAGGAGAAGACGCCGACGGTGAGCGTGTCGATGCCGGCCCGGGTGAAGAGCCGGTGGTCCTCGTCCCAGGTGGACCGCGGCCATTGCTCGGGGTTGTAGTCGCCGCCGTACCGGATCTTGCGACTCATACGGTGAAGTCCTCCTGGGTCTCGGCGATCACCGGGCGGTCGCCGTGCAGCAGGGACAGCAGCAGCGGGGCGGCCAGCAGGGCGGGCAGGGCCTCGGTGAGCAGGGCGGTCCCCGCGGCGGTCAGGACGAGCAGCGACGCGGTGGCGAGGGTGGCGCGGCCGTGCCGGAAGAGGAAGTAGCCGGCGAGGCGGGCGGTGTCGCGGGCGCGGAAGCTGAAGAGGGAGGTCAGGACGAGTGCGTGGGCTCCCCAGAGGAGGGAGCCGAGGCCGCTCGCCGCGAGCAGCACCGCCCACCAGCCGGGCAGGCCGGTCGCGGAGAAGTGGGTGAGCGTGAAGGCGATGACCGTGAGCCAGGTGAGCAGGGGCGTCCACAGTCTCAGGGCGGGGAGCGCGTTGAGCCGCCAGCCGCGCCAGTAGGTGCGGGCCGGGTGGAGGTCGGTGAGGTCGCGGTCGCGGTGGTGCAGGGCGTAGAGGGCGGCGGCGCAGGCGGGGCCGAGCGGGAGCAGGCAGAGGGCGGCGAGGGGGATGTTGGAGGGGTCGGGGCCGAGCAGGAAGAGGCCGGCCAGGCCGGGGGCGGTCGCGACCAGGAGGAGGGCTTCGACCGTGACGAGGGTGTGGACGAGGGCGGCGGCCCGGGAGAGGGGGCCGATGCCGAAGGCGGTGGACGGGGTGCTCATCGCGCCTCCCTTCCGAGCAGTCTCCGCTCGTCCGTCCAGGGCGGTGCCTCGTCCACGACCGCGCTGACCTCGACGAGCGTCACCTCGTGGCGGCTCAGCGTCAGGTCCAGGCCCACCCGGCCGTCCTCCACCGGCAGCCGCAGATGCCGCCGGGCGGGTTCGGCCGCTTCATGGAGTACGTCGAGCTGGTCCGGCCGGGGTGAGCGGGGGCTGCCCATCCGCTGCCAGGCCGTACGCGCGTTGCCGTGCTCCTCGTCCACGCCGGACCGGCGCACGAACGCCTCCCTGGCCCCCTCCACCGGTACGGACAGGCGCAGCCGGTGCTGTGATGGCCCGGGGGTCTCGCCGCTCGGGTCGACCGGCGCCCAGGCGAGGACCGTGACGCGGCCGCCCGGGTGCCGGGTGACCAGGTGGTCGTCGCCGCGCCGCAGGAGCTCCTCGCCCATCCGGGCCATGAACGCGTACAGGTGGTACGTCGGCTTCCTCACCTGTCGGTGGGTGAGCAGGCCGAAGCCGCCGTGGAAGAGCGCGGTCGGCGGGCCGGCCTCCTCGAACATGTCGCTGAACGTCCAGTACGAGAAGGAGTCCACGTGGTCGCCGCCCGACGCCAGCACGGGGGCCAGGTACGCGGCGTGGAAGGCGGTGTCGTGGACCGGGTTGTCGGGACGGTAGGAGGAGTTGAACTCCGTGATGTGGACGGGCAGTTCGGCCAGCCGGGTGCCCTTCAGCCGCTCGCGGGGCGTGGCGAACTGGTCGAGCAGGCCCTGCGCGGGACCCAGCGTCTGGTGCACACCGAACGGCACGTGCCGGGCGGGCCCGGAGGTGTAGGCGTGCTTCGACACGAAGTCGACGGGGACGTCGTGCCGCTCGACGAACTCGGCGAAGCGGTCCAGCCAATCGTCGGCGCCGGGTGAGAGGGCCGGACCCCCGACCTGGAGGGACGCGTCCACCTCCTTCACCGCCCGCGCGGTCACCTCGTACAGCCGGTGGTAGGCCTTCTCGTCCGCACCCTCCCAGAAGTCGGGGAGGTTGGGCTCGTTCCACACCTCTATCGGCCAGGTGCGGACCTCGTCGAGGCCGTAGCGGTCGACGAGGTGGGTGAGGGTCGCTTTCACGAGCGCCGCCCACTCCTGGTGCGAGCGGGGCGGGGTGACATTGCCCCGCCACCAGAACACCGTCCGCTCCCCCGACGCCAACCCCGCGGGCATGAAGCCGAGTTCGAGGAAGGGGCGGATGCCGAGCGCCAGGTAGGCGTCGACGACCTGGTCGACGTAGGTGAACGAGTGGTGGACGCGCCGGGCGCCCTCCCACTCGTAGGGCCGGTGGACGCCCATGCCGTCGCTGAGCAGTCCGTGGCCCCGGATGTACCGGAAGCCGATCTCGTCCTGGAGGAGCTTCAGCGAGTCCTGGTAGTCCCGGCGCAGGGCGAGTTCGACGCGGCCGGTGCCGACGCAGTGGCGCCAGGCGTCGGGGAACCGGCCGGTGCCCTCGATCGGGACGCGGATCACCCGTTCTCCTTCTTGAACCGTTCGTACGCCTTGTTGTGCAGGTCGACGAGCTGCTGCATGTTCTTCGACTTCAACTCGCCGACGTGGTCGTCCCATTCGGACATCGGGCGCTTGCCGAGGACGAACTGGAGGGTGTTCTGGATGACGGTGTCCTTGAGCGGTGTCTCCCAGAGCGTCGCCTGCTCCTGCTCCACGGACTGCAGGGGGTGGGCGGGGTCGATGGGAAGCTCGGTGCGCTCGGCCATGACGTCCTGGAACTTCTTCTCGTCCGGGCCGAAGTTGGAGGAGACCAGGGCCCAGCTGCCGCCGTAGGTGAAGACGCCGTTGAAGAAGCCGAAGTCCTTCTGGAGGTCCTTGGGGGCGTCCGGGTCGGAGCCCATGAGGGTGATGCCGGGCTCCAGCTCGTACCGGCCGCCGGACTCCGTGTAAGTGGTGCCCTCCACGCCCCACTTGCAGAACTTCTGGCCCTCGTCGGAGTACCAGAGCCAGTCCACGAACTGCATCATCGCGACGAAGGTGTCGGCCTTGAGCGCCTTGCTGGAGACCATGACGCCGTTCTCCAGCCGGGTGCCGCCCAGCACCACCGGGCCCGCCGGTCCGAGGGGCACCGGCACCATCTCGATCTTCGCGCCCTTGACCTGCTTCTCCAGGTTGTAGCGGTAGTTCTGCACCAGCTCCTGCGGATTTGCGCTGATCACATAGGACTTCTCGGCCAGCAGCTTCTGCACGGCCTGGTCGTCCTGTTGGGTGAAGCTCTCCGGGTCGAGCAGCTTCTCGACGACGATCTTCCTCAGGTACTCGACCATCTGGCGGTAGGCGTCCGTCGCCGCGTTGAAGACGAACTTCTGCGCCTTGGAGTCGAAGGTGATGTTGTTGTACGACCAGCCCGCCTTGACCCCGTACGCCTGGCCGAGATAGCCGAACAGCGCACCGCACGGGAAGGGGGTGTTGGTGCTCCAGCGGTCTGTCCAGGGGTATTTGTCGGGGTACTCCGCCTTCAGTGCCTTGAGCACCTCGTACACCTCGTCCCAGCTGGTGGGCAGGGTCAGGCCGTGCTTGTCGAGGATGTCGGTGCGGAAGGACAGCGAGTAGCCGGACTTGACCTTCTCGTGCAGGCCGGGCAGCAGGTAGTACTTGCCGTCGGACTGGCGTATGGAGTCCAGCTCGGGCTCCAGCCGCCACCTCTTCACCTTGTCCTGGTAGTTGGGCATCAGGTGCACGTACTCACTGACCGGGAGGATCGCGCCGGAGGACACGAAGGCGACCTCGCCCGGGTGGTACGTCTTCGGGATCAGGAAGGGGGCGTCGCCCGCGCCGATGAGGACGCTGCGCTTCTTCTCGTAGTCCGCCAGCGGGACGTCGACCGGCTTGATGGTGATCCCGGTGCGCCTGGTGACCTCCTTCCAGAACAGCCAGCCGCTCTTCGTCGGGTAGACCGGGTTGTTGTTGTGCAGCATCGAGAAGGACAGCGGCTTCGCGGCCTTGAACTGCTGTCCGGCGCGGTACTCCTTCATGGCGCCGTTCTGCTTCTTGGAGAGGTCCTTGCTGTCCCCGCCGTCGTCGCCGCTGCCGCACCCGGTGAGGCCGGCGAGTCCGATGAAGCCTGCGGCCGCCAGGATCTGACGCCGCGACAGCTGCCCTTCGTTCCTCACGGATACTCCCTTGTTCCGTAGGTGAATTGAGTGAGCGTCAGCCCTTGACCGCGCCGAGCATCACGCCCGAGACGAAGTAGCGCTGGACGAACGGGTACACGCAGAGGATCGGCAGCGCGGTGAGCACGATGGTGACCGCCTGGATGTTCGCCCCGACCTGGCTGAGCTGTTCCGTGCCGGCTCCGGCGTTGGAGCCTCCGGTGGCGCCCTGGATGAGGTTGCGCAGATAGACGGTGACCGGCATCAGATCGGTGCTGTCCATGTAGAGGAACGCGCTGAACCAGGAGTTCCAGAAGGACACCGAGTAGAAGAGCACCATCGTCGCGACGACCGCCTTGGACAGCGGCAGCACGATCCTGAACAGGATGCCGTAGGTGCTCAGGCCGTCGATCTGCGCGGCCTCCTCCAGTTCGGACGGCAGGCTCTCGAAGAAGGCCTTCATCACCAGGAGGTTGAAGACACTGATCGCGTTGGGCAGCGCGATCGCCCACACACTGTTCTTCAGGCCGAGGCTGGTGATCAGGACGTACTGCGGGATCAGCCCGCCGGTGAAGAACATGGTGAACACCGCGACACCGACGAGCGCGGTCCGCCCCTTGAGGTGCTTCTTCGACAGGACGTACGCGTAACAGGTCGTCAGGGCCATGGCCACGGCGGTCGCCACGACCGTGTAGAACACCGTGTTGCCGTAGTTGCGCCAGAACATCGAGTCCTGGAAAACGATCTTGTACGTGGTGAGGTTGAACCCCTTGGGCCACAAGGTGACTTCACCGGCCCGGATCTGCCGCTCCCCGCTGAAGGACCGGGCGACGATGTTGACGAAGGGGTACAGCGTCACCAGCACCACGAGGCTGAGGACCACCCCGTTGACGCCCTGGAAGACCCGGTAGGAACGGCTCGGCTTCACCACAGACTGGTCCCCACTGTGCGGCGCGACAGCTGGTTGGCGGACACGATCAGCACCAGGCCGATGATCGCCTCGAACAGTCCGATGGCGGCGGCGTAGCTGAAGCTGCTGGACTCCACACCGGTCCGGTAGACGTAGGTGGAGATCACGTCGGCGGTCGGATACGTCAGCGCGTTGTAGAGCAGCAGGACCTTCTCGAAGCCGACCGCGAGGAACGTGCCGATGTTGAGGATCAGCAGCGTGATCATGGTGGGGCGGATGCCGGGCAGGGTGACGTGCCAGATCTGCTGCCAGCGGTTGGCGCCGTCGATGCGGGCGGCCTCGTACAGGTCCTCGTCGATGGTGGTGAGCGCGGCCAGGTAGAGGATCGTGCCCCAGCCGGCGGTCTGCCAGATCTCGGAGCCGACGTAGATCGCGCGGAACCACTCGGGTTCCTGGATGAACCGGATCGGGTCGTGGCCGAACCAGCCCAGGACGTGGTTGACCGCGCCGTCCGTGGCGAGCATCTGCATGGTGATGCCGGCGACGATCACCATCGACAGGAAGTGCGGGAGATACGACACCGACTGCACGAAGCGCTTCAGGGAACGCCGGCGCACCTCGTTCAGCAGCAGGGCCAGCACGATCGGGATGGGGAAGCAGAAGACGAGGGTGAGCCCGCCGATCCACAGGGTGTTGCGGAACACCTGCCAGAAGGTGGGGTCGCTGAGGAACATCTCGACGTAGCGCAGGCCCACCCACTGCTCGCCGAAGATCGAGCCGCCGGGCTGGAAGCGCCGGAACGCGATCACGTTGCCGAGCATCGGCAGATAGCGGAAGACCAGGAAGAACAGCAGCGGCAGCAGCGCCAGCGAGTACAGCTGCCAGTCGCGGCGCAGTGCCCGTCTCCAGGGGACGCGGGCGGAGGGCGGAGGCGGTGGGTCGGGCTCCGGTGGGCCCTGGATGCCAGGCGGAGAGGCCGACTTGGTGGAGGTGCTCATGCTCGGTCCTCTCAGGAGGGGGGAGTTGAACCGAAACTTTCGAGCTCTTACCGGTAACTTCGCGGCAACCTAAAGGCACTCGGAAAGCGCTGTCAATGGGTGCTGCAGCGGGCTTCTGAGACAGACGTACGGAGTTGAAGTCCCTTGCGTGCGGGGTAGAACACGGAAAACCGGCACATTGATCTCCGCAAGTTTCCCTCTGTCGTCCGACTCCTGCGAGGTGCCCCGTGCCCGCGTTCGACCTGCCGCTGACGGAACTGGTGCACCACCGCCCGCTCCCCGAAGAGCCCGCCGACTTCGACGAGTTCTGGCACGAGACCCTCAAAGAGGCGGCGCAGCCCGAGGTGTTGGTGTCGGTCCGGCCGGTGGAGACCGGACTGCGTCTGACGCAGACCTGGGACGTGACCTTCCGGGGCTTCGCGGGCGACCCGGTGAGCGCCTGGTTCAGCAGACCGGCGGGTGTGTCCCAACCTCTGCCCGCAGTGGTCGAGTTCGCCGGTTACGGCCGTGGCCGCGGCCTCCCCCACGAGCGCCTGACCTGGGTGAACGCCGGATACGCCCATCTGCTGATGGACAACCGCGGCCAGGGCGACCAGTACGGCAACGGCGGCCACACCCCCGACCCGCACGCACAGACGCCCGGCGGCCCGGGCCCGGCGGTACGCGGTCTGCTCGCCCCGCACGACTACCACTACCGGCGCCTCATCACGGACGCGGTACGCGCGGTCGCGGCCGTCCGTGAGCTGCCCGGGGTGGACGCCGGCCGCGTCGCGGCCGCCGGCAACAGCCAGGGCGGCGGCCTCGCACTGGCCGTCGCGGGACTCGTCCCGGACCTGGCGGCCGCGCTCGTGACCGCGCCCTTCCTGTGCGGCATCCGCCGCGCCCTTGATCTCACCGACGCGAGCCCGTACGGCGAGATCACCGCGTACCTCTCCGTCCACCGCGGCTCCGAGCGGGCCGCCCACCGCACGCTCGCCCACATGGAGGGCATCTCCTTCGCCCGCCGCGCCCACGCCCCGGCCCACTTCGGGGTGGGCCTGCGCGACACGGTCTGCCCGCCGAGCGGGGCGTACGCCGCATTCAACCGCTACGCCGAGTTGTCCGGCGCCGGCCCGCGCACCGAGATCCACGCCTATCCGTACAACGGGCACGAGGGCGGGGACGCGGTGCAGGTGCGCCGGCAACTGGACTGGCTGCACCGGACGTGGGAGGGCTGACGGAGGGCTGACGTCCTACGATGCGCGGGTGGAGAAGACAGTGACCCCGGGCCCCGACCACCGCGTGGGCGACATTCTGCGCGTGACCTGCCCGTGGGCCCCCGCGAAGGTGGCCGGGGTCGCGGGCGGTCATGCCTTCATCGTCTGGCCGTGGGCCGAGATCGACCCGGACTCGCGGTACCGGTGGGACGGCCGGACGGCCATGCCGACCGACCCGGACTCCCTCGAGTGGTGGCAGGGCGTGTTCCACACGGAGCCGAAGCCCTGGGAACTGTCGGCCGGGGACACCTGCCTCGTCGGCGTGCCCGAGACCCTGATCCGGGTCCTCGACATCCAGAGCCACGACCCGCCGGCGGACCGGGGATGGCTGCCCCGGCCGCGCACCACGCTGGTCGTGGCCCACGTCGATCAGCCGGACGGGACGTGGGCCGAGGAGGAGGGCCAGGGCTTCGTCATCGATCCGAACTCGTCCGAGCCCCTCGCCTTCGAGCTCGTCTCCCGCGCCGACCCGTAGGTCAGCCGACGGCGAGGGTGAACACGTGCAGCCGCGGATCGTCCGGCAGCCGCACACTCGCGATGCGTTTCCCCGCGGGCGCGGTGAACGGCTCGGTGGCGAAGACGTACGTGGCGACCGGGTCCCGTCCGGCTCCCGCGATGTTCCGGTACGCGGCCTCGGCGACGACCTCGTTGCCGTACTGGACACCGCCGCCGCCCCCGCCCCGCGTCCAGTCGGTGAAGGAGAGGTCGGTCGGGTCGGTGGTGCCGTCGGTGTAGGTGACGGTGGCCTTGGACTGCCGGTTGCCGAAGACCGCGCCGCCGATGAAGGACAACTGGCTCACTGGCTCGTCCAGTTGCAGGGTCTGCCCCGCGGCCGAGGCATTGTCCGGCCGCCCGCTCGGTGAGTCCGGCCAGGTGAAGGCCAGAGCGCCGACCGTGCCCCGCTCACCCGGCGTCAGTCCCGCCGCGGCCAGCGCCTGACGGGAGTAGCTCCAGCCGCCGCCGTCGAAGTCGGCCTCGGTGTGGTCGCCGGAGTCGTCCGAGACGCCGCTGCCGTTGTAGGCGGCGAGGAGGGTGCCGGGCGCGGCGACGGTCAGGGCCACGGGTTGGACGTAGGAGGTCACGGCGACCTTCACGTCGTAGAAGCCCTGCGCGATGTCCTTGTCGGCCGTCAGCACGATCTCCCGTGTCCCCTCGACGCCCCTGCCCTCGGCGGGAGTCGCGGTGATGCCCTCGGGCGTCTCCACGCGGAAGCGCACCTCGCCCCCGCTCATCGGCAGGGCTTTGATGCCGACCTTCGTGCTGCCGCCCGGGGCGAGCGTCGCCGTGGTCGGGCCGACACCGATCTGGTACGGCTGCTCGCCCTCACGGAAGGACGGCGGGGCGTCCTCGGAGGCGGTGCCCCAGGCCCGGTCCGGGGTGCCGGAGAGCGTGTACTCCAGCCGGCCGCCGTCCCGCACGAAGGCGGCCGGGAGCCAAGGGCGGTTGCTCGCGAGGCCGTTGACCTCCAGGGAGTGGATGTACGGCGAGTCGGCGGCGGCGCCCTCCGCACTGACGGAGATGTCGTTGCCGCCCGGCCGGTCGATCTCGATCCGCGGGAACAGCGGTGAGGCGAGGACGAGTTCGGCCCGCGAGGGGATCTGTGGATACATACCGAGCGCCGAGAAGACGTACCAGGCCGACATCGCGCCGAGGTCGTCGTTGCCGGGGATGCCGCCCGGCTGCGTCGACCAGAGCCGCCGCATCGCGGCGCGGACGGTCTCCTGCGTCTTGTACGGGGCGCCCGCGTAGGCGTACAGGTAGGGGACGTTGATCGACGGCTCGTTGTCCAGCTCGGACTTCTCCCCGCCGCTGCCGGTCAGGGCCCAACCGCCCTCCTCGTCACGGAAGAAGCCGTCGAGCCGCGCCACCGCCTCGCTCCTGCCGCCCATCGCGGCGAAGAGCCCGGCCGGATTGTGCGGGACCATCCACGTGTACTGCGCCGCCGTACCCTCGACGAATCCCCTGCCCGTGCCCGGGGTGAAGCCGGTGACCCAGCTGCCGTCGGCGTTGCGGTCGGCGATGTAGCCGCCGCCGGGGTCGGCCGCCAGGTTGAAGCTGTTCTGCCACCACTGGGAACGCCCGGCGAAGTCGGCCGCCATGCCCTTCTCCCCTGCCGCGGCGGCCAGTCGGGAGAGCGCGAAGTCGGCGCCGGACATCTCCAGCGTCTCGGCCGCCCCGCCCCAGGCGTTGGAGACGGACGGCATGTAGTGGCGCTCCAAGTACGTGTCCAGGGACGGTCGTTGACCGACGGACAGCACCGGCCGCCCGGCGGACGACAGGTCCTGCCCGGTCGGCACGGTCGCCGCCTTCACCAGCGAGGCGAGCGCACCACGCACATCGAAGTCCGTGCCGCCGAAGGCGTGGATACCGGCCAGGGCGATGGGCGACGGGTCCCCGTTCATGACATGGGTGCCGCTCGCGCCGTGCAGCCAGCGGTCCCAGATGCCGCCGTTCTGCCCGGCCAGTTCGAACAGGGACTGGGCGATGTCGGAGCCGGTGTCCGGCTCCAGCAGGGTGAGCAGCTGCACCTGGTCGCGGTAGACGTCCCAGCCGGAGAAGGTTCCGTACTGGGCACCCCGAGCGGTGGTGTGCACCTCGCCGTCGGCGCCGCGGTATCGGCCGTCGACGTCACTGATGACGTTCGGGTGGAGGAGGGAGTGGTAGAGCGCGGTGTAGAAGGTGGTGCGCTCGGCGTCCGTGCCGCCGCCGACCCGGATCGCGTCCAGCCGGTCGCGCCAGGCACGGCGGGCGGCCTTCCGTACGTCGTCGAAGGTGCGGTACGCCGGGTTCTCCGCCGCCAGATTCGCCTCGGCGCCCTCGCGACCGACGTAGGAGATGCCGACCTTGACGTTCACCGGTCCGGCGCCGGGTGCGAACTCGACGTAGCCGCCCGCGCCCCTGCCCGCGACGGGCCGTCCTTCGTCCGCGAAACCGCCGGTGCCGCCGGACGCCTTCCGGGACCCGGGAGCGAGGCGGTCGTCCTCCCAGGTGCCCGTCGCCTTGAAGGCGCGGTCGAAGCGGGCGGTGAAGTGGAGGGTGTAGTAGGCGCGCCGGCCTTCGGGGTCGAGGTGACCGCAGAAGTTCCCGGAGGTGACGGACCCGGAGACCGTGCGGCCGGCCGGGTCGATCTCGATCCGCGAATCGGTCGAGCCCACCTCGGAGTTGGCGGTGCGGATCAGCAGCGAGGCCGGCTTGCCGTCCGGGTAGGTGAAGCGGGCCGAGCCGGTGCGGGTGGTGGCGGTCAGGTCGGCCGTGACGCCGGACACCAGGGCGACCTCGTAGTGGCCGGGCTCGGCGGTCTCGTCGGCGTGGCCGAAGTCGGCGGCGTACACCGCGTCCTTGGTGTCGCTCGCGGGCGAGGTGGTGACCTCACCGGCGTACGGGAAGAACGGGATGTCGCCGCTGCCGCCCGCACAGCCCGTGCCGGACATGTGGGTGAGGCTGAAGCCCCGGATGCGGGTGGCGTCGTGGTGGTAGCCGCCGGGCGCTGCCGTGCGGGTGGCGTCGCCCCGGGTGTTCTCGGGACTCCAGGAGAGCATGCCGAAGGGGGTGACGGCGCCGGGGAAGACGTTGCCGCCGTTCCTGGTGCCGATGAGCGGGTCGACGTACGGGGTGGGGTCGTCGACGAGTCCGGGCGGCGCGGCGGGGGCGGTGGGGGTCACGCCGGCGAGTGTGAGGGCGGCGGCGAGGATCAGGGACATCACGTGCGCCAGCCGTACCACGGGGCCGGTGGGCGGGGGTTCTGCCACGCGGAGACACCACCCGGTCGGGGCAACTCCAACTCGCTTGACTTCGCCTTCCGTTGACACGGTAGAGTGAGGTTTAGACCACTAGACAACGTTGTCGGGCGATGCACCGACGCGGCATCGCGCACCACAACGTCGCCACAGACCGACCGACACCCGGGCAGGGACTCCCCCCGTTCGCCTGCCCGGCCCGCGGACCCGGTGGGGGTACCCACCGGGTCCGCACAGGCCATCTGACGGCTGTGGTTCGGGCACCGGAAGCAGGCCTCCGCGCCTACCCTGTCCGCGTGACTCGCACCGACCTCCTCCTTCGCGCCCTCGAAGAGCCTGGCGACCCGCCGCTGCGTCCGCTGCCGGACCGGGCGGCGGAACTGCTGCGGGAACTCGACGCGCCACCGCGCCTGGCCGCCCATCTGCGGGCGGTGCACGACGTGGCGTACGAGCTCGTCGCGTGGGTGTCGCAGCGGCACCCGGGGCTTCCGCTCGACCGTGACGCCGTGCTGTTCGGCGCGGCCACGCACGACGTCGGCAAGACGGCCCACACCGCCGAACTCTCCGGCCCGGGCTCGGCCCACGAGGACGCCGGCCGCGAGCTGCTCCTCTCCCACGGCACAGCCCCCCACCTGGCCCGCTTCGCCGCCACCCACGCCACCTGGACCCTGCCGGACCTCGGCATCGAGGATCTGCTGGTGAGCCTCGCCGACAAGATCTGGAAGAACAAGCGGGTACCGGAGCTGGAGGACCTGGTCGTCAGGGAGCTGGCCGCGGTGAGCGGGCGGACGGTGTGGGAGGAGTTCCTGGACCTCGACGACCTGCTGACGTCCGTGGGTGAGGGGGCGGACGCACGGCTGGCGTTCCAGGGGGCGTATCCGGTGTGAGTCGGGGTCAGCGGTCGGCCACCAGCAACCGGTAGCCCACGTCGAAGGAGTCGCGCGTCAGCAGTTCGGCATGGCGGGTGTGCCAGCGGCCGGTGGCCAGGTCGTCCGCGAGACGGGCCAGTCCGGGCGCGATGGCGTCCTCGGCGGGCTGGGACAGCAGGGAGACGCCCGCGCGCACCTGGGCGTCGAGGTAGGCGTGGGGGCGGCGCCAGTACGCGGCGGCGAAGCCGTCCGTGCAGTCGTGGGGGACGGGGACCGGTTCCACACGTGCCCCACCCAGGAGTTCGGCCAGCCGATCGGTCGGGACGGCGCGATTGTCGTCGAACGCGGCCGCCTCCGGCAGGTACTCCCTCACCAGCCAGAACCGCTCGCGGAACACACGCTGGTCCCAGGTCAGCACGACGACACGACGGCGGGCGACCCGGCGCAGCTCCGCGATTCCGGCCGCCGGGTCGGTCCAGTGGTGGAGCGTGAGCAGTGCCATGACCGCGTCGGCGGCGGCGTCCCGCACGGGCAGGTGCTCGGCGACCGCCTGCACGGCGGGCGCGGATCCCGGTGGGCGCTGGGCGAGCATGACCGCGCTGGGCTCGACCGCGAGCACGGTCCGGGCCGGTTCGTACGACCCGGTGCCCGCTCCCACGTTGATCACGTCCGTGATGTTCCCGAGGGCGGCGTGGATCCGCGCGGCGATCCGCGGATCGGGCCGCCGGGTACGGGCGTAGGTCGTGCCGAGCGTGTCGTAGGTCGCCATGCCGGCCATCCTTCCCGCGACTCCCCGCGATTCCCCGTGCGCGATCGCCGCCATTCCCCGCGAGGAATGGCCCGCGACCCGCTCTCCCCGTTACAACAGGCCCGTGGACTTCCCCAGTGCGCTTCGTGAACGCCGTACCCACCGTCATCTGAGCCAGCTCGACCTGGCGCTGCGGGCGGGCACCACCCAGCGGCATCTCAGCTTCATCGAGTCCGGCCGGTCCGTGCCCGGGCGGAAGATGGTCGTACGTCTGGCCGAGTCGCTGGAACTGCCGCTCAGGGAGCGCAACGAGCTTCTCCTGGCCGCCGGTTACGCGCCCGTCTACCCGGAGAGCTCCCTCGAGGACCCGGTGCTCGCGCCCGCGCGTACGGCGATCGAGCACATCCTGCGCGGGCATCTGCCGTATCCGGCGCTGGTCGTGGACGGTGGCGGTGGGCTGATCGCCGCGAACAGCGCGTTCGACGTGATCACCGAGGGGGCGGCCACCGAGCTGGTGGGGCCGGGGCGCAACGTGTACCGCCTCGCGCTGCATCCCGACGGCGTGGCGCCGCGCATCCTCAACCTCGCGGAGTGGGCCCGCCACATCCTCGTACGCCTCGACCACCAGCCCGAGCTGCGGGCCGAGCTGGCCGCGTACGTCCCCGAACTGGAGGCTTCCGCTGGGCTGTTGGGGTTCGCGGTGCCGCTGCGTCTGCGGTCCTCGTACGGTGAGCTGAGCCTGATGACGACGGTGACCACCTTCGCCACCGCCGTCGATGTGACACTGGCGGAGCTGAAGCTGGAGGCGTTCCTGCCGGCCGACCCGGCGACGGCGGAGGCTCTCGCTGCGGCTGCCGGTCAGGCTCCGGGGAACATGTAGTCGGCCTTGATCCGGCCGTCGTCGTCGAGTACGAGGACCTCCAGGCCCCCGCCCAGCACGTCGCCGGTCTCGGCGGACACCGCCTCCCAGCCGAACTTGACCAGTCCGTGCAGACGTACCGCGTCGGCGCGGGACCGGAAGGTGTACCCCTTCTGCGCGACGAACTCCTCGTAGCTGCGCGTCACCCGGGTCTCGATGGCGTCGTACCCCCGGGCCTCCAGGGTGACGCGGTCGAAGCCGAGGCCCGCCGCGATCTCCCGTATCTCCACGGGTGGTTGAAGGATGTGCGTGCCGTCCTCGGCCCACAGCCGCTCGATGGCCGCGCGGCGTTCGGTGGCGTCCGGGACGTTCCACTGGGCGATGTAGGCGCGGGCCAGGTCCCGCGGGTCGATCTCGGTCATGTACGTCTCCTTGGCAGTCGCGCAGGTCGCGCGGGTCGCTTCGACCAGATCCTGCGGTGTGCCGCGGAGACCGACAATTCCCCGCGGGGAATGGGCCGGTGCGCGGACCCGGCGGGCAGCGGCTCCCGCCCGCCGGTGCCGCTTCGGCTCAACCCACCCGACAGGGAAGGGTCGTTGCCGTGTCGCCGGCGCCGCCTTGGACGACGTAGCCGAACGAGGCGCTCGCGCCTGGAGCGAGGGATCCGTTCCAGTTGGCGTTGTGGACCATCACGTCCTGGCCGCTGTACGTCGCGTTGCCGTTCCAGAGGCTGTTCACCTTCTGGCCGCCCGGCAGCGTCCAGTCGACCATCCAGCCCAGCATCGGGACGTCGCCGGAGTTGGTGACGGTCACCTCGGACTGGTAGCCGCCGGACCAACTGCCGGTCGTCCTACGGGTCGCGGTGCAGGTGCCCGGCACCGGCTCGCTCGGGTTGCCCGGCTCGTGGATGCCGGTGACCTCGCCGTTGCCGCCGTCGAAGACGACGTCGGAGCAGGAGTAGAAGGTCTCCGCGCTGTCCGAGCGCTGCCAGACCATGTAGATGATGTGGCGGCCCGACTTGTTCGCCGGTAGCTGCCCGGACCATGAGTAGTTGGCCTCGACCGTGCCCGGGCTGCCGTTGAGCGGCGGGTGGTCGACGGAGAGGAAGGGCCGGTCCTCCATGTCGTCCCAGGTGAGGGTCTGGGTCGCGTCGAAGCCGTCCTTGGTGACGTAGACGTAGAACCAACCCGGGTGCGCGGCCCAGGCGTTGTAGGAGAAGTCGACGGTCGCGCCCGAGGTGAGATGGGTCAACGGCCAGTCGCTGCGGGCGGCGTTGAAGCCGGTGAAGTTGGTGTTGCCGCCGCTGCACAGTTCGCCGTCCGGCACGAAGCCGCGGGTGCGCCCCGCGCCGTCCGAGCGCAGTACGGAGAACCAGTTGTAGAACGGCGTGGTGCCGCTGACCGCCTGTGCGTTCTTGCAGGCGGGGTTGATCGGTTTGATCTCACCTGTGTCGGTGAGTCCGTCCTGCCAGCACAGGAAGGTGCGGCTGGCGGGCTTCATCGGGGTGCCGTGGGCCTCCGCCTCACCGCCGGTCGACATCACCAGCGTGACGGCCGGGATCGTGGCGAGCAGGGAGACCAGGACGAGGAAGAGGGCTCTGGCGCGGGTGGGGAGGGCTAATCGGCGACCTGGGGACGCCGCTGACTTTGTCATGATCATGACAGTCCAGTCCGTTCCTTGAGGTACGGGCCGTGCGGATGCGTGTGTGCGGATGAGCGGGGTGGGGGGATTCCCTGGGGGCAGGTTCCGGTCCGCCATATGGGAGCGCTCCCACCCCGCCTGTTGCGGAAGTTAGCGCGAACGGGGGCGGCTGTAAACGGGTGGCGCGCGAGAGGTGGCCGTCAAGGGCAGGAGAAGACCTGGATGTTCACGCGGTTACCGGCTGGACGTCTTCGAGACTGAGGGAACCGGCCCCGACGGGGGCTCCGGGTCAACCGGATCGTCTCACCGTCGGCTCAAGTACGCATGCCCCTTGGCGAGTTGGCGTCGCACAACGCGCCGCTCACGGTGTCGGCGAGCGGCAGCTCCAGGGTGAATTCCGTACGGCGGGGCTCGCTCCGCACCTCGATGTGCCCGCCGTGCGCCGCCGTGATCGCGGCGACGATGGCGAGGCCCAGCCCGGATCCGCCCTCCAGGCCTCCGGCGCGGGTGCGGGAGACATCCGCGCGGGTGAAGCGTTCGAAGACCGTCGGGACGAGGGCGGGCGGGATGCCGGGGCCGTCGTCACGGACGCGTACGACGCAGGTGGCGCCCCGTGTCTCCACGGTGGCCACGACGCTGGTTCCCGCGGGGGTGTGCAGACGCGCGTTGGCCAGCAGATTGGCGATCACCTGGTGGAGCCGGGACTCGTCGCCGACGACCAGTGCCGGTGCGTCGAGGCACAGTTCCAGCTGCCAGTCGTGGTCGCCGCCCGCGGCCCGCGCGTCCCAGACCGCCTCGGCGACCAGGGCGGCCATGTCGACCTCGTCCGACTGCAGGGGGCGGCCCTCGTCCAGCCGGGCCAGCAGAAGCAGATCCTCCACCAGGCCCGTCATCCGCGCCGACTCGGCGGAGACCCGGCGCCAGGCCAGTACCGGTTCGATCCGGTCCGTGCCGCGGTTCATCAGTTCCGCGTAGCCCGCGATGGAGGCCAGCGGCGTACGCAACTCATGGCTCGCGTCGGAGAGGAAGCGGCGCATGCGTTCCTCGGTGCGCTGGCGTTCCGACAGCGAGGACTCCACGTGGTCGATCATCCGGTTCAGCGCGGCACCCACCTGGCCCGCCTCGCTGCCGGGGTCGGTGTCCCCGGCCGGGACCCGGGTGAGGGCGGTGACCTCGCCGCGGTCCAGGGGCGCGCGGGAGACCTCGACCGCGGTGGCGGCGACCCGGCCGAGAGGACGCAGCTGGCGACGGATCACCACGGCGCAGACGCAGCCCGCCACGGCGAGGCCCGCCGCCGCCACGACCACCTCGACCGCGACCAGGCCGTTGATCATCTGCTGGACGTCGTCCATGGGGAGACCGACGAGGACCCGCACCCCGTCGCTGTCGACCGCGGTGATCCGGTAGGTCCCGAGGCCCGACACCGTGACGGTGTGCGTCGAGCCGTCCGTCGCGATGCCGTCGAGGGCGGTGCGCTGGCTGTCGGTCAGGGCCGTCGGCGCGGCATCCTGGCCGACCACCTCGGCGGTGAGGAGGCCACCGTCGTCGTCGAGGCGGGCGGCGAGCATGCCGGCCGGGTGGCCGCTCTCCATGAGGAAGGCGAGGCTGCTCTCCTGCTCGGGGTGGAGCCGGGCGCCGCCGAGGCTGCGCTGGGCGGCGTTGTCGACGCGGTCGTCCAAGTTGCCCAGCAGATAGGTGCGTTGGACGAAGACCGTGGTCAGCGCCATCGCCGCGCAGACGACGGCCAGGGTGACGCCGATGAAGACGAGCAGGCGGGTGCGCAGGGAGCGCAGGCGTCGGCGGGCGGTCATCTGCCGTCCTCCACCGGGCGGATGGCGTAGCCGAGGCCGCGCACGGTGTGGATCATCGGCGCCCGGCCCTTGTCTATCTTCCGGCGGAGGTTGGAGATGTAGACCTCGACGAGGTTGCCGCCGCCGTCGAAGCCGGTGCTCCAGACGTGGTCGAGGATCTGCGCCTTGCTGAGGACCTGACGCGGGTGGCCCAGCATCAGGCTGAGCAGGTCGAACTCCTTGGCGGTGAGCCGGACCGGCGTCCCGGCGCGGTGCACCTCGCGGGTCTCCTCGGTCAGCACGAGGTCGCCGAGGACGAGTACGGACTCGTCGGCGCGGGCGTGTTCGGCCCCGGCCCGGCGCAGCAGTCCGCGCAGCCGCAGCACGACCTCCTCCAGGGAGAAGGGCTTGGTGACGTAGTCGTCGGCGCCCGCCTCCAGGCCGTCGAGCCGGTGCTCCAGGGCGTCGCGGGCGGTGAGCATGAGGACGGGCAGCCTCGGGTTCTCGTAGCGCAGCCGGCGCAGCACCTGGAGGCCGTCCAGGTCGGGCAGCATCCCGTCGAGGACGACGACGTGCGGGGCGCAGCCGCGCGCGGTCCTCAGCGCGCTCTGTCCGTCCAGCGCCGGATAGGCGCGCCAGCCCGCCTCCTCGACGGCCACGGAGAGCACGTCGGTGAGCGCGGGCTCGTCGTCGACGATGAGCACGCGGACGCGGCCGTTTCGGTACCCAGCGCTGCCAGTCATGTCCCGATTCTGTCCCTGTGGGCTGGGGGAATCCTGTGTTCAGCCTGAGGGTGGGTGATGACCTGGACGTCCGTGCGCGAGTACGGCGAAGGGCCGCACCCCCGTCACCGGGGATGCGGCCCTCGACGGCCTTCGGCCGGCCTGCCGGTCCGCTTACTTGCGGATCAGCGAGCGCAGCACGTACTGCATGATGCCGCCGTTGCGGTAGTAGTCGGCCTCACCGGGGGTGTCGATGCGGACGACCGCGTCGAACTCGACGCCCGTGTCGGTGGTGACCTTGACCGTGCGCGGCGTGGTGCCGTTGTTGAGCTCCTCGACGCCGGTGAAAGAGAAGGTCTCCTCGCCGGTCAGGCCGAGGGTCTCGGCGTTCTGGCCCTCCGGGTACTGGAGCGGCAGGACGCCCATGCCGATGAGGTTCGAGCGGTGGATGCGCTCGTACGACTCGGTGATGACGGCCTTGACGCCGAGGAGCGCGGTGCCCTTGGCGGCCCAGTCTCGGGACGAGCCGGAGCCGTACTCCTTGCCGCCCAGGATGACCAGCGGGGTGCCCTGCTCGATGTAGTTGCGCGAGGCGTCGTAGATGAACGACACCGGACCGTCGGCCTGGGTGAAGTCGCGGGTGTAGCCGCCCTCGGTGCCCGGCGCGAGCTGGTTGCGCAGGCGGATGTTGGCGAACGTGCCGCGGATCATGACCTCGTGGTTGCCTCGGCGGGAGCCGTAGGAGTTGAAGTCACGACGCTCCACACCGTGCTCGGTGAGGTACTTGCCGGCCGGGGTGTCGGCCTTGATGGCACCGGCCGGGGAGATGTGGTCGGTGGTGACCGAGTCGCCCAGCTTGGCCAGGACTCGGGCGCCCGTGATGTCGGAGACCGGGGTGGTCTCCATCGTCATGCCCTCGAAGTAAGGGGGCTTGCGGACGTACGTCGACTGCGGGTCCCACTCGAAGGTGTTGCCGGTCGGGATCGACAGCGCCTGCCACTGGGCGTCGCCCGCGAAGACGTCCTGGTAGGACTTGTTGAACATGTCCTCGCCGATGGCGTTCGCCACGACGTCGTTGACCTCGGCCTCGGTCGGCCAGATGTCGGTCAGGTAGACCGGCTTGCCCTCCTGGTCCACACCGAGCGCGTCACGCGTGATGTCCACCTTCATGGAACCCGCGAGGGCGTACGCGACGACCAGCGGCGGGGAGGCCAGGTAGTTCATCTTCACGTCGGGGTTGATACGGCCCTCGAAGTTCCGGTTGCCGGAGAGGACCGAGGTGACCGCGAGGTCGTGGTCGTTGACGGCCTTGGAGACCTCCTCCGGCAGCGGGCCGGAGTTGCCGATGCAGGTGGTGCAGCCGTAGCCGACGAGGTTGAAGCCGACCTTGTCGAGGTAGGGGGTGAGCCCCGCCTTGTCGAAGTAGTCGGTGACGACCTTCGAGCCCGGGGCGAGCGTGGTCTTGACCCACGGCTTGCGGGTCAGGCCCTTCTCCACGGCCTTCTTCGCGACGAGCGCGGCGGCGACCATGACGTACGGGTTCGAGGTGTTGGTGCAGGAGGTGATGGCCGCGACCGTCACCGCGCCGTGGTCGATCTCGTAGGTCGAGCCGTCGGGGGCGGTCACGGTGACCGGGTTGGACGGGACGCCGTTGGAGACGGCCGGGGCGTCGGAGGCCGGGAAGGACTCCTTGCCCGCCTCGGAGTCGTCCGCGACGTAGTTGCGCACGTCCTGGGCGAACTGCTGGGAGGCGTTCGCGAGGACGATACGGTCCTGCGGACGCTTCGGGCCAGCGATCGACGGGACGACCGTCGACAGGTCCAGCTCCAGCTTCTCGGAGAAGTCGGGCTCGGCCTGCGGGTCCAGCCAGAGACCCTGCTCCTTGGCGTACGCCTCGACGAGCGCGAGCTGCTGGGCGTCACGGCCGGTCAGCTTCAGGTACTTGATGGTCTCGCCGTCGATCGGGAAGATCGCGGCGGTGGAGCCGAACTCCGGCGACATGTTGCCGATGGTGGCGCGGTTCGCGAGGGAGGTCGCGGCGACGCCCTCGCCGTAGAACTCGACGAACTTGCCGACGACACCGTGCTTGCGGAGCATCTCGGTGATCGTGAGCACGAGGTCGGTGGCGGTGGTGCCGGGGGTGAGCTCACCGGTCAGCTTGAAGCCGACGACGCGCGGGATGAGCATCGAGACCGGCTGGCCGAGCATCGCGGCCTCGGCCTCGATACCGCCGACGCCCCAGCCCAGCACACCGAGGCCGTTGACCATCGTGGTGTGCGAGTCGGTGCCGACGAGGGTGTCGGGGTAGGCCTGGCCGTTGCGCACCATGACCGTACGAGCGAGGTGCTCGATGTTGACCTGGTGGACGATGCCGGTGCCCGGGGGGACGACCTTGAAGTCGTCGAAGGCGGTCTGGCCCCAGCGCAGGAACTGGTAGCGCTCCTTGTTGCGGCCGTACTCCAGGTCGACGTTCTGCTTGAAGGCGTCGTTGGTGCCGAACTTGTCGGCGATGACGGAGTGGTCGATGACCATCTCGGCCGGGGAGAGCGGGTTGACCTTCGCCGGGTCGCCGCCGAGCGCCTTCACGGCCTCACGCATGGTGGCGAGGTCCACGACACAGGGCACGCCGGTGAAGTCCTGCATGATCACGCGGGCGGGCGTGAACTGGATCTCCTGCGACGGCTGGGCCTGGGAGTCCCAGTTGCCGAGGGCGCGGATGTGGTCGGCGGTGATGTTCGCGCCGTCCTCGGTACGGAGCAGGTTCTCGAGCAGAACCTTGAGGCTGTACGGAAGGCGAGCCGAGCCTTCCACCTGGTCCAGCCGGAAGATCTCGTACGACTCGTCGCCCACGCTCAGCGTGGCACGGGCGTCGAAGCTGTTCGCCGACACGACAGTCTCCTTCATTGATGTGCGCGTACTCACCACGATCCTGCCGCCACGGCAACTTGGCCGATCCGCTAAGGTAAGGCTAAGTTAGGTAACCCTTACCGCCGGACTGACGATGCGGGCGGCTGCGGTGCGCCTGGGCAGATATCTCGATGTCGAGATAACTCTAGTACACGGGCGCGGGATGGTCATGCCCCGCCTCCGTTTGTGATGTCCCCCACGGCTAGGCTCACTCGGTGATTATCTGGCCGAACGCGAACTTCGGCGCGGGCAGGGCCCTCACGATCGCCGGCGCCGCATGATCGGGCCCGGCTTCTCGTGGGACGAGGACGCATACGCCTGGACGGCACACATCGCCCTGCCGCCGGACACCTGGGCCGCCCCACCCGGGCCCCTCCCCCTGCGCTACGCCCCCGAGGGCCGGGAGGACCACCCCTTGGACGACGCCGAGCTCGCGTCGGCGACCCGGGCGGCCGAGCATCTCCCCGCCCTGCTGACCGCCGCCCGGCGGACGGTCCACGCCCATGCCGTCCGCACGCTGGAGCCGCAGGACCTGGCGGCCGCCTCCGCACTCGACGACGGCATACGCGTCCACGCCGTGTACGTCCACCAGGTCGCCCGCGACCGCGTCCCCTACGTGGGCGTCGAGTTCTCGTGCCCATGGGACGAGGAGCACGGCCTGGGGGTGCTTCTGCACGGCACCCGCGTCGTCGGCATCGGCGGCGCGGACACCGCGTTCCTCCTCTGGATCGCCGAACGGGACGCCACGAATCCCCGCACCGGCCTGGACGAAGCGCTCCTCGGGCACTGGGACAGCTCCCCCTTCGAGTACGGCGTGATGGAGTCGTCCGAGTTCGAGCTGCGCGCCGACGGGACGGGGTGGAGCCTGCTGGCCAACCTCGCCGGGGAGTACGTCACCCGGCTCTCCTGGCGCTGCCCGGAGGCAGGGGTGCTGGAGTTGCGGGACGAGGACGGTCTCGTGTCACGGCACCCGTACGCCGTCGCCACCCCGCCGGTGACGTCGGTCACCTTCGAAGAACCCGTCGAGTTCGGCCATCAGTACGCCAAGTCGGGGTAACCGACAGGTACGTTCCGCGACTCAGACGGGAGCCACAGATGCCCCTCACGTTCCGCAAGAGTTTCCGGATCCTTCCCGGCGTACGGCTGAACATCAACCGGCGCTCCTGGTCCATCACCACCGGCGGCGGCAAGCACGGGCCGAAGCACACCCGCAGCAGCACAGGACGTCGTACGACATCGGTTGATTTGCCCGGACCTTTCGGGTGGCGCCGCACCCGTAGCGCCAGGCGGCATTGACGCACCATCAGATCCATCACCCGTACGGCCCCCCTCGGGATGCGGCATCTCATATCTGAGATAGCCTCACCCCCATGGCAGACGATTACCTCGTACGCATCGGCAAGCTCATCCGTGACGCCCGGCAACACCGGGGCTGGACACAGTCGCAGCTGGCAGAAGCTCTCGGTACCAGTCAGAGCGCTGTGAACCGCATCGAGCGTGGCAACCAGAACATCAGCCTTGAGATGATCGCTCGAATCGGTGAAGCCCTGGAGAGCGAGATCGTCTCCCTGGGCTACGCGGGCCCGATGCATCTGCGGGTCGTCGGCGGCCGCCGGCTCTCCGGCGCCATCGACGTCAAGACGAGCAAGAACGCGTGCGTGGCACTGCTGTGCGCCTCGCTGCTCAACAAGGGGCGCACGGTGCTGCGTCGCGTCGCCCGTATCGAGGAGGTCTACCGCCTTCTGGAGGTGCTCAACTCCATCGGGGTGCGCACCCGCTGGATCAACGAGGGCGTCGACCTGGAGATCGTGCCGCCGGCCGAGCTGGACATGGGTGCCATCGACGCGGACGCGGCCCGCCGCACCCGCTCGATCATCATGTTCCTCGGTCCGCTGCTGCACCGCATGGACAGCTTCAAGCTGCCGTACGCCGGTGGCTGCGACCTCGGTACGAGGACCATCGAGCCGCACATGATCGCGCTGCGCCGGTTCGGGCTGGACATCGCCGCCACCGAGGGCCTGTACCACGCACAGGTGGACCACTCGATCTCCCCCGACCGCCCGATCGTGCTGACCGAGCGCGGCGACACCGTGACCGAGAACGCGCTGCTGGCCGCCGCCCGCCACGACGGCGTCACCGTCATCCGCAACGCGTCCTCCAACTACATGGTCCAGGACCTCTGCTTCTTCCTGGAGGCGCTCGGCGTCAAGGTCGAGGGCATCGGCACCACCACACTCACCGTGCACGGCATGCCGACCATCGACGTCGACGTGGACTACTCCCCCTCCGAGGACCCGGTCGAGGCGATGAGCCTGCTGGCCGCGGCGGTCGTGACGGAGTCGGAGCTGACGGTGCGCCGGGTGCCGATCGAGTTCCTGGAGATCGAGCTGGCGGTCCTGGAGGAGATGGGCCTCGACCACGACCGTACGCCGGAGTACGTCGCGGACAACGGCCGTACGCGCCTGGTGGACCTCACCGTCCGCCCCTCCAAGCTGGAGGCGCCGATCGACAAGATCCACCCGATGCCGTTCCCGGGTCTGAACATCGACAACGTCCCGTTCTTCGCGGCCATCGCGGCCTCCGCGCAGGGCAAGACGCTGATCCACGACTGGGTCTACGACAACCGCGCGATCTATCTCACCGACCTCAACCGCCTCGGTGGCCGCCTCCAGTTGCTGGATCCGCACCGCGTCCTGGTCGAGGGCCCGACCCGCTGGCGTGCCGCCGAGATGATGTGCCCGCCGGCCCTGCGACCCGCCGTGGTCGTGCTGCTGGCGATGATGGCGGCGGAGGGCACCTCCGTGCTGCGCAACGTGTACGTCATCAACCGCGGTTACGAGGACCTCGCCGAGCGCCTCAACTCGGTCGGCGCGCAGATCGAGATCTTCCGCGACATCTGAGCCCGACGGCATCACGGAACGGCCCCCGCGCGCGGGGGCCGTTCTCGCGTCCGGGTCTCAGAGCGCCGCGGCCGCCGCCTTCCCCGCCTGCCTGCCCGAGAACAGGCAGCCGCCGAGGAAGGTGCCCTCCAGGGAGCGGTAGCCGTGGACTCCGCCGCCGCCGAAACCGGCGACCTCCCCGGCCGCGTACAGGCCCGGTATGGGGTTACCGGACTGGTGGAGGACGCGGCCGGAGAGGTCGGTCTGAAGGCCCCCGAGGGTCTTGCGGGTGAGGATGTTGAGGCGTACGGCGATCAGCGGACCGGCGCCCGAATCCGTGATCTTGTGGATCGCCGCCGTACGACTCAGCGTGTCCCCGGGGTAGTTGAGGGCGTTGCGGATACCCATGACCTGGGCGTCCTTGGTGTACGGGTTGTCGATCTCGCGGTCCCGGGCGTCGATCTGGCGCTTGAGGTCGGCGAGGTCGATCAGGTTGTCGCCGGTCAGCTTGTTCATGCCCGCGACGAGTGCGGTCAGGTTGTCCGCGACGACGAAGTCGGCCCCGTTCTTCTTGAACCGCTCGATCGGTTCCGGGGTCTGCCAGATGCGTGACAGCAGCATCCAGATGTCCTTGTTGGTCAGGTCGGGGTTCTGCTCCGAGCCCGACAGCGCGAACTCCTTCGCGATGATCTTCTGTGTGGTGACGAACCACGAGTAGTCGTAACCGGTGTCGGTGATCGACTTGAGGGTGTGGAGGGTGTCGTAGCCCGGGATGTCGGGGCTGGAGAACCGCTTGCCGGTGGCGTCGAACCACATCGAGGACGGGCCCGGCAGGATGCGGATGCCGTGCTTCGGCCAGATCGGGTCGTAGTTCTGCAGACCCTCGGTGTAGTGCCACATGCGGTCGGGGTTGACGATGCGGCCGCCGGCCTGCTCGGTGATGGCCAGCATCCGGCCGTCCACGTGCGCGGGCACACCGGTGATCATCGACTTGGGGGGCGTGCCCATCCGGGCGGGCCAGTTCGCGCGTACGAGATCGTGGTTGGCGCCGATGCCGCCCGAGGTGACGATCACGACCGGGGCGCGCAGCTCGAACTCACCGACCACCGTGCGGGAACTGGACTTTCCGCGGGCGGCGCTGCTCGGCTCCAGGATCGCGCCGCGGACGCCGGTGACGGCACCGCCGGTGGTCACCAACCCGTCCACCCGGTGGCGGAACTTGAAGGTCACCTTGCCGTCGGAGACCGCCGCGCGGACCTTCTTCTCGAAGGGCTCCACCACCGCGGGCCCGGTACCCCAGGTGACATGGAAGCGGGGCACCGAGTTGCCGTGGCCGTCCGCGAGACCGCCGCCGCGCTCGGCCCAGCCGACGATCGGGAACCACTGCATACCGAGGCCGGCGAGCCAGGAGCGCTTCTCGCCGGACGCGAAGTCCACATACGCCTCGGCCCACTTGTACGCCCAGTGGTCCTGCCCGGCCGGGTCGGAGATGCCCCGGTCGAAGCCGGCCGTGCCCAGCCAGTCCTGCCAGGCCAGGTCGTGGGAGTCCTTGACGCCCATCAGACGCTGCTCGGCGGAGTCCACGAGGAACAGTCCGCCGAAGGACCAGAACGCCTGGCCACCGAGGCTCGCCTCCGGCTCCTGGTCGAGGAGGAGCACCTTGTGTCCCGCGGCGGCGAGTTCGGCCGTGGCGACGAGCCCCGCGAGACCGTGACCGACGACGATCGCGTCCGCGTCCTGCGACTCGGCGGCGGAGGCCGGCATGGCCCCGGTGAGGTAGGCACCGGCGAGGACGCCGCCGGCGACGGTGAGGGCACGACGGCGGGAGAAGGTGGCGGGGCCGTCGCCGTTCGCCGGGTTCTCGGTGGTCTCCATGGGCGGCCTTCCGGATAGCGGCACTGCGGGTGCGGGAGGGGACGCGGGGGAAAGGTGAGGGGTGTTGATGCGAGAGAGGTGCTGTTACCTTCGGTAGCCCACAAGGTAAACAGCTCGCCAAGACAGTGCGGTAGTCGCCGGACGTCAACGCCGACGCCGCTTCGTTGTGGCCCGGAGACAGAGCTCGGCGCAGCGCTCGCAGCGAAGCGGGGAGGGGCCCATGACCGTCGTCCACGAACCCGAGCCGGTCATCGAGGTCCTGCGTGCCATGGCCGTCGACACGGATGTCTGCGGCGAGTTGGTCCGCGCGGCCCGCGCCCGCTCCCCCGAACTGGCCCGGCTCACCGAGGCCGAGACCCGCTCGCACGTCACCGCGCTGATCCGCGCGGCCGGCGCCTGGTTCACCACGTTCGACCAGGTGGAGGCCCTGGCCGACCAGGACTTCGCCGCCGCGCTGCTCCTCGGCGCCGACCGCGCCGTCCAGGGTGTCCCGATGACCGCCGTACTGCGCGGAGTACAGGCAGCACTGACGCGCGCGGTCGAGATCACCCTGGAGCGCTGCCGGTCGGCGGGCGTCTCCGACGCCGTACTGCTGTCCGTGGTGCTGCGGATGAAGGAGTACGGCGACACGGTCGAGCGGCATGTCGTGGGCGGCTACCGGGCCGCCGAGCAGGAGCCGCCGCGCGAGACCGGCGCCCTGCGCACCCGGCTGCTGGGCCAGCTGCTGCTCGGCGGACTGGTGCCGCCCGCCGGGGAGCTGGCGCGGGCGGGACTGCGCCCGAACGCCGAGGGCCGGTACCACTGCCTCGCCGCCGACCCCGCGGACCCGCACGCGCTGCCCGCCCTGCGCGCGGCGACGGCGGTCGTGGAGGGGCACCTGGCCGGGCTGTGTCCGAGGCCGCCGCAGCCGGCGGAGATCGGTCCGGGCGCCCTGGTGGTGGTCGCACCGGCCGCTCCCCCGCCCGAGCTGCGCGCGCTGTACCGGCTGTGCGTGCGCGCGCTGGACATCGGCCGGCGGCAGGGCCGGGAGGGCCTGTACGACCTCACGGACTTCGCCGCCGAGATCGCCCTGGCGGAGCAGCCGCTGCTGGGGGCGTATCTGAGCCGCGAGCTGCTCGGCGCCCTCAACCCTTCCGACGACTTCCACCGCCAACTGGCGCTCACCGCGCTGACGTACCTGGACAACGGCCGCCGTCTCGACCAGACGGCCGCGGCCCTGTTCACCCACCCCAACACCGTCCGCTACCGGCTCGGCAGGCTCCGGGAGATCACCGCCGGATCACTGAACGAGCCGCTCGCGGACGGCGGTTCGGGGCCGCTGCACACGCTTCACTGGCGGTGGGCGCTCACCACCTGGCTGGAGGTCAGCCCTCGGTCAGCGTGACGTCCTGCTGCCGGGACGCGTGGAAGCGGGGCAGGGGCAGGCCGCCCTGGGGGGCGAGTTCCATGACGGTGGCCTCGACCTGGGCCGCGCCCGGCTCGAGCGCTCCGGGCGAGGGCTTGCCCGTGTTCTCCCAGCGGCGCTCGACGCCGTCGCAGACCGCCTGGGTGCCGCCGATGCCGTGGCGGACGGACGGGGACTTCTGTCCCACGGAGGAGCTCACGAAGACCGGGCCCGAGTTGCCGAGACAGCGGTAGGTGCCGGAGAGAGTGACCGTGCCGTCGGCGGCGATGCTGCCGGCCGGGTCGACGGTGACCGTCTCGTAGGGGTCGGCGGTGGCGGTGGGGGCCGTGGCCAGGAGGAGCAGCGCGGCGAGGACGAGGGCGGGGCGTACGGGCATGGGGGTGCCTTCCGAATGAGCGGAACAGGATCCCCCACTCGTACCGGTCGGGCGCCCCGACGGGCGTGATCGTCACTCCTTCGGTGGCGAGTCCGCAGCGGTCTTCGTGGATCGGTCCTGGTGTTGTCCGCGTGTTGTCACGGTTGGCGTCCGGCCGTTCCGATGAGTTCTCGGTGGGAGCATGGTCTATCCATAGGGACGGCCCCGTACGGATCGTCCTCCGACGTGGAGGTGCGTCATGTGTTCCCACCAGCCTTCGTGCCCTTCCTCCGACACCGCCGCGTCGCACATCGTGGCCGCCCATCCCGAGCAGGGGTGGAGCCTGTTGTGCGACGGGGCGATCGTCTTCGACGACACCGGTGAGCTGCGGCCGGACGGGAGTGCCGTGGGGCCGGTCGAGCGACTGGCCATGGCGGCCTGATCCCCGGGATCTAGGGCAGGACCGCGAAGCCGTCCAGTTCCACCAGCGCCTCCTCGTCCCACAGGCGTACGACCTGGACGACGGCCATCGCGGGGAAGTTCCGGCCCGCCAACCTCCGCCAGATACCCCCGAGTTCAGCGGCTCGGGTGCGGTAGTCGGCGACATCCGTGGCGTAGACGGTGACGCGGGCGAGGTCGGCGGGGGTGCCGCCGGCCGCTGTCAACGCTCCCAGCAGATTGGTGAGCGCCCTCTCGAACTGCTCCACGAGCCCCGCCCCCACGACTTTCCCGTCGGTGTCGAGGGCGGTCTGGCCGGCCAGGAAGACCACGCGGGTGCCGGTGGCGACGACGGCGTGGGAGAAGCCGGCCGGTGGGGAGAGGTGGGGCGGGTTCACGCGCTCGGTGCTCACCTGGGTGCCTCCGTCTCCGCATACAACTCCTTGGCGATGATGCCGCGTTGGACCTCGCTCGCCCCCTCGTAGATGCGTGGGGCGCGTACCTCGCGATAGAGGTGTTCGAGGAGGTGGCCGCGTTGCAGGGCGCGGGCGCCGTGCAGTTGGACGGCGGCGTCGACGACGTACTGCGCGGTCTCGGTGGCGAGCAGCTTCGCCATCGCGGCGCGCTTGGGGACGTCGGGGGCGCCCTCGTCGTACGCCGTCGCCGCCGCGTACACCATGAGGCGGGCCGCGTCGGTGCGCAGGGCGAGCTCGGCGACCCGGTGGGCGACCGTCTGGAGGTCCTTCAACTTGCCGCCGAAAGCGTCCCGTTGCGCGGTGTGGGCGAGGGTCGCGTCCAGGGCCGCCTGGGCCATGCCGACCGCGAAGGCGCCGACGCTGGGGCGGAACAGGTTGAGGGTGCCCATCGCCACCCGGAAGCCGCGGTCGGGCTCGCCGAGGACGTCGTCGGCGGTGACGGGCACGTCGTCGAAGCCGAGGGCGCCGATGGGGTGCGGGGAGAGCATGTCGAGTGCGGTGCCGGTGAGTCCGGGACGATCTGCGGGGACGAGAAAGGCGGTCACACCACGTGCTCCGGCACCGGGGGTGGTGCGGGCGAAGACGGTGTAGAAGTCGGCCTCGGGCGCGTTGGAGATCCAGCACTTCTCACCGCTGAGACGCCAGCGGGAGGAACCGTCGGGCTCGGCGCCGAGCACTCCGCCTTCCGGCTCGACACCGACAGGCGCCTCGACGCCGGGGACATCCGCGCGCGGGCCGCCTACGGAAACCTCCGCGCGCGATTCACCACGGGAAGCATCTGCCCGCCGCCCTCCGTCACCGGGAGCGCCCGCGTCCGGCCCGTCGCCAGGCGCCCCGGCCCGCTCCGCTCGCAGCGCCAGTGCCGCCGCGTCAGACCCGGCCCCCGGCTCGCTCAGCGCGAACGCGGCCACTGCGCGGCCCTCGCTCACCGCGGGGAGCCAGCGCTCCCGCTGCGCCGGTGTCCCGTACGCGTGGACGGGACAGGCACCCAGTCCCTGGAGCGCGAGCGCGGTCTCCGCCTCGGTGCAGGCATAGGCGAGGGACTCCCGCATCAGGCACAGATCGAGCGCGCCGGAGGTGAACAGCCTTCGCAGCAGGCCCAGTTGACCGAGTTCGGCGACCAGCGGCCGGTTCACGCGTCCCGGCTCGCCCTTCTCCGCCAGCGGGCGCAGCCGCTCCGCGGCCATGGCACGCAGCTCCGCACACCAGGCGGTTTGTACCGGATCGAGCGAGAATGCGGGCATTGCCGGTCCCCTCTCACCACTGGGCCTTCGACGATATCGCGTCCCATTGACTGTCGTCACCAAGACGATACGCTCGTTGCGCTAGGGCCTGTCCGGCGGACCAGCCCGGCCGCGATGAACAGTGCGCACCAGACCCCGCGACGCCGGCATGGCCCGCCGGACAGGCCCTAGGCCCACTCACCACGCCCACAAGGCAGCCATCAGGCAGGGGGCGAACCGCCATGAACCTCTCGGCGCACGTCGACACCTTCGCGCGCGACCATCTCCCGCCCCCGGACCAGTGGCCCGAACTCCGTTTCGATCTGCCGGAGCTGCGGTACCCCGATCGGCTGAACTGTGCCGCCGAGCTGCTGACCGGCCCGCCCGACGACAACCCGGTGTTCCACACCCCCACCGAGGAGACCTGGACGTACGGCACCCTGCGCGCCCGCGTCGACCGGCTCGCGCATCTGCTCACCGGGGATCTCGGCGTCGTACCCGGCAATCGCGTGCTCCTGCGCGGACCGACCTCACCCTGGCTCGCGGCCTGCTGGCTGGCGGTCCTGAAGGCGGGCGCGGTCGCGGTGACGGTGCTGGCGCAGCAGCGGCCGCACGAGCTGGCCACGATGTGCGAGATCGCGCAGGTCAGGCACGCACTGTGCGACATCCGGGCGGTCGACGACCTCGCGAAGGCCGAGATACCGGGGCTCAGGATCACGGCCTACGGCGGTGACGCGCCCGACGACCTGCTGAACCGGACGGCGCCGGACACGCCGTACCCCGCCGTGGAGACCGCCGCCGACGACGTGGCGCTGATCGCCTTCACCTCCGGCACCACCGGGCGCCCCAAGGGGTGCATGCACTTCCACCGGGACGTGCTCGCGATAGCCGACACCTTCTCGCGGCATGTGTTGCGCCCACGGTCGGACGACGTCTTCGCCGGCAGTCCCCCGCTCGGGTTCACCTTCGGCCTCGGCGGGCTCGTCGTCTTCCCTCTGCGAGCCGGCGCCAGCGCGCTCCTGCTCGAACAGGCCGGTCCCAAGCAGCTGTTGCCCGCGATCGCCGAACACCGGGTCTCGGTCGTGTTCACCGCGCCGACCGCCTACCGCGCCATGCTCGACGAGCTGGACGCGTACGACATCGCCTCCCTGCGCCGTTGTGTCTCCGCAGGCGAGAACCTTCCCGCGGCCACCTGGCGGGCCTGGCACGAGCGGACCGGGCTGCGGATCATCAACGGCATCGGCGCGACCGAACTGCTGCACATCTTCATCTCGGCCGCCGACGAGCACATCAGGCCGGGGACCACCGGGGTGCCGGTACCGGGCTGGCACGCGCGCGTGGTCGACGAGGACGGCCGGGACAGGCCCGACGGGGAGCCCGGGCTGCTCGCCGTGCGCGGTCCCGTCGGCTGCCGCTATCTCGCCGATCCGCGGCAGCGCGAGTACGTGCGCGGCGGCTGGAACATCACCGGGGACACCTACGTCCGTGAGGGCGACGGCTACTTCCGCTATGTCGCCCGCGCGGACGACATGATCATCTCGGCCGGGTACAACATCGCGGGCCCCGAGGTCGAGGACGCGCTGCTGCGCCACCCCGACGTCGTGGAGACCGCGGTCGTGGGGCGGGCGGACGAGGCGCGGGGGCAGGTCGTGGTGGCGTATGCCGTGGTCAAGGAGGGCGCCGAGCGGGACGCCGAGGCGCTGCGCGGGTTCGTGAAGACGGAGTTGGCGCCCTACAAATGCCCGCGCGAGATCGTCTTCCTGGACGCGCTGCCCCGCACGGCGACCGGCAAGCTCCAGAGGTTCAGGTTGCGCACCGAGGGTGACCAGCAGTGATGCCGAAGACCTAAGATGATCAACGTGTCCGACCAGCATGCACCACGGTCTCTCATCGTCACGCTCTACGGCGCCTACGGCCGCTTCGTGCCCGGCCCGGTACCGGTCGCCGAGCTCATCCGGCTGCTCGCGGCGGTCGGCGTGGACGCCCCCTCGGTACGTTCGTCGGTCTCCAGACTCAAACGGCGCGGGCTGCTCGTGCCGGCCCGTACGGCGCAGGGCGCGGCCGGGTACGGACTGTCGCCGGACGCCCGCCAGTTGATGGAGGACGGCGACCGGCGCATCTACGCCGTCGAGCCGCCCGAGGACGAGGGCTGGGTGCTCGCCGTGTTCTCCGTGCCGGAGTCCGAGCGGCAGAAGCGGCACGTGCTGCGCTCACGACTGGCGGGCCTCGGCTTCGGCACCGCGGCACCGGGCGTCTGGATCGCGCCCGCGCGGCTGTACGAGGAGGCCCGGCACGTGCTCCAGCGGCTCCGCCTCGACCCGTACGTCGACTTCTTCCGCGGCGAGCACCTCGGCTTCGCCCCGACCGTCGAGTCCGTGGCCCGCTGGTGGGATCTCGCGGCGATCGCCAAGGAGCACGAGGACTTCCTCGACCGCCACGCGCGCGTGCTGCGGGACTGGGAGCAGCGCGAGGACACACCGCCCGAGGAGGCGTACCGCGACTATCTCCTCGCCCTGGACTCCTGGCGCCACCTCCCCTACGCCGATCCCGGCCTGCCCGCCCGGCTGCTCCCGGAGGACTGGCCGGGCAGCCGCTCGGCGGCGGTGTTCCGGGGGCTGCACCGGCGGCTCCGGGACGCGGGGGCCGGCTTCGCCGGTCTGTGACCTCACGCACAACACAGGTAGCTAAGGGAACCCTCAGGTTCCTCTGCCCCTCTTCTCAAGTTTCTTACCTAGGGTCCCTCAGGTCGCCCGAAGGTAAGGAAGAGGACTGTTGCGCATGACCACCACGGCAAGGGTGCAGGGAGCCACGGTCTGGCTCACCGGGCTGCCGAGCGCGGGCAAGACGACCATCGCCCGTCACCTCGGTGAGCGGCTGAAGGCCGAGGGACACCGGGTGGAGGTCCTCGACGGCGACGAGATACGCCGCTTCCTCTCCGCGGGCCTGGGCTTCTCCCGCGAGGACCGCAACACGAACGTGCAGCGCATCGGGCTGGTCTCCGAGGTTCTCGCCCGCAACGGCGTGCTGTCCGTCGTCCCCGTCATCGCGCCCTACGCCGACAGCCGCGAGGCCGTCCGCAAGCGGCACGAGGCGAGCGGGACGCCGTACATCGAGGTGCATGTCGCCACCCCGGTCGAGGTGTGCAGCGAGCGGGACGTCAAGGGCCTGTACGCCAGGCAGGCCGCGGGCGAGCTGTCCGGGCTGACCGGCATCGACGACCCGTACGAGCCGCCGGTGGACGCGGCGCTGGTGCTGGAGACGCAGGCGCAGACCCCGCAGGAGTCGGCGGCCGCGGTCTACGCGGTGCTGGCGGAGCGGGGGCTGGTGTGAGCACCGTGACCACCGGGAGGAACTTCACCCTCTCCCACCTGGACGCTCTCGAATCCGAGGCCGTGCACATCTTCCGCGAGGTGGCGGGCGAGTTCGAGCGGCCGGTGATCCTCTTCTCCGGC
>NZ_JBSFUY010000036.1:0-88853 GCF_053592055.1 Streptomyces sp. NPDC002817 | reverse complement strand
GTCCGTGATCAGGTGCTTGGAGTAGTCGATCCGCAGATCGCCGACGCGTACCACGTACCGCTCCGCGCGCCCCGGATCCGTCGCGAACAACTCCCGCAGCTGCGAGAGCCCCTCGGCGCGGTGGTCCTCCAGGGCGGTCCACTCGGGCCGCCGGGTGAGGTTCGGGGTGTCGGACATCAGCCGTTCTCCTTGGTGGCCTCGCCCCGCAGGGCGACGGCGTACATCTCGTCCGCGTCGAGGCGCCGCAGCTCCTCGGCGATGAGTTCGGAGGTGGTGCGGACCTTCAGCGCGAGGGTGCGCGAGGGCTGGCCGGGCAGCGACAGCGTGGCCAGCGGGCCCTCGGGGCGGTCGATGACGATCTCGCCGTTCGCGGTGCCCAGCCGGACGGCCGTGACGACCGGACCGTCGGTGACCACACGGTCGACGCTGACGCCGAGGCGGGCCTCCAGCCAGCGGGCCAGCAGCTCGGCGGCCGGGTTCTCCTCCTCGGCCTCCACGGCCGCCGAGGTGATCTTCGCGCGGGCCTGGTCGAGGGCGGCGGCCAGCATCGAACGCCACGGGGTGAGCCGGGTCCAGGCGAGGTCGGTGTCGCCGGGCGCGTAGGACCGGACCCGGGCCTTCAGTACGTCGAGGGGGTTGTCCACGGCGTACAGGTCGGTGATCCGGCGCTGCGCCAGGGCGCCCAGCGGGTCCTTCGCCGGGTTCTCCGGGGCCTCCACCGGCCACCACACCACGACCGGCGCGTCCGGCAGCAGCAGCGGCAGCACGACGGAGTCGGCGTGGTCGGAGACCTCGCCGTACGTCCGCAGCACGACCGTCTCACCGGTGCCCGCGTCGGCTCCGACCCTGACCTCGGCGTCCAGCTTGGACGACTGCCGGTCGCGCGGGGTGCGGGCGTGCCGCTTGATGACGACCAGGGTGCGCGAGGGGTGCTCGTGCGAGGCCTCCTCGGCCGCCTTGATCGAGTCGTAGGCGTTCTCCTCGTCCGTGACGATGACCATCGTCAGGACCATGCCCACGGCAGGGGTGCCGATGGCGCGGCGCCCCTGCACCAGCGCCTTGTTGATCTTGCTTGCCGTGGTGTCGGTCAGGTCGATCTTCATGGCCTGCGCCAGCTCCGTCCGTCTCGTGCGAGCATCTCGTCGGCTTCCTTCGGACCCCAGCTGCCCGACGCGTACTGCGCGGGCTTGCCGTGCCGTGCCCAGTACGCCTCGATCGGGTCGAGGATCTTCCAGGACTCTTCCACTTCCTGGTGACGGGGGAACAGGTTGGCGTCGCCCAGGAGGACATCCAGGATGAGTCGCTCGTACGCCTCCGGGCTGGACTCGGTGAACGACTCGCCGTAGGCGAAGTCCATCGAGACGTCCCGGATCTCCATCGAGGTGCCCGGCACCTTGGAGCCGAACCGCACCGTCATGCCCTCGTCCGGCTGGACGCGGATGACGATGGCGTTCTGCCCGAGCTCCTCGGTGGCCGTGGAGTCGAAGGGGGAGTGCGGGGCGCGCTTGAAGACGACCGCGATCTCGGTGACCCGGCGGCCCAGCCGCTTGCCGGTGCGCAGATAGAACGGGATGCCCGCCCAGCGCCGGTTGTCGACCTCCAGCTTGATGGCCGCGTACGTGTCGGTCTTCGACTGCGGGTCGATGCCCTCCTCCTGGAGGTACCCGGGCACCTTCGCACCGCCCTGCCAGCCCTCCGCGTACTGCGCCAGCACGGTGTGGTCGCCGATCTTCTCCGGCAGCCGTACCGACTTCAGCACCTTGAGCTTCTCGGTGAGCAGCGACTCGGCGTCGAAGGCGATCGGCTCCTCCATGGCGGTGAGGGCCATGAGCTGGAGGAGGTGGTTCTGGATGACGTCACGGGCGGCGCCGATGCCGTCGTAGTAGCCGGCGCGGCCGCCGATGCCGATGTCCTCGGCCATCGTGATCTGCACGTGGTCCACGTACGACCGGTTCCAGATGGGCTCGTACATCTGGTTGGCGAAGCGGAGCGCCAGGATGTTCTGGACGGTCTCCTTGCCCAGGTAGTGGTCGATCCGGAACACCTGCTCCGGGTCGAACACGTCGTGCACGAGCGCGTTGAGATCCCGTGCGCTGGCCAGGTCGCTGCCGAACGGCTTCTCGATCACCGCGCGCCGCCAGGAGCCCTCCGGGGCCTTGGCGAGGCCGTGCTTCTTCAGCTGTCGGACGACCTTCGGGAAGAACTTCGGCGGTACGGAGAGATAGAAGGCGTAGTTGCCGCTGGTGCCCCGGGAGGCGTCCAACTCGTCGACCGCGGACCGCAGTTGCTTGAAGGCGGTGTCGTCGTCGAAGTCGCCGGGGATGAACCGCATGCCCTCGGCGAGCTGATGCCAGACCTCCTCACGGAACTCCGTCCGCGCGTGCTCGCGCACCGAGTCGTGCACGACCTGCGCGAAGTCCTGGTCCTCCCAGTCCCGCCGGGCGAACCCGACGAGCGAGAAGCCCGGCGGCAGCATGCCGCGGTTGGCCAGGTCGTACACGGCCGGCATCAGCTTCTTGCGGGACAGGTCACCGGTGACACCGAAGATGACGAGCCCGGACGGACCGGCGATGCGGGGCAGCCGCCGGTCGCCGGCGTCGCGAAGGGGGTTCTCCCAGTCGAAGGCCTCCTCGGTCGCGACGGCCTCGATGATCCCGTCGGCAGGCGTCTCGCTCATTCCGCGTCCACCCCCTTGCTGTCCAGCGACGTGGTGACGGTGGCCAGCAGGTCGTTCCAGGCCACCTCGAACTTGGCGACGCCCTCGTCCTCCAGCTGCTGCACGACCTCGTCGTAGGAGATCCCGAGGGCCTCCACGGCGGCCAGGTCGGCGCGTGCCTGGGCGTAGCCGCCGGTGACGGTGTCGCCGGTGATGTCGCCGTGGTCGGCGGTGGCGTTCAGCGTCGCCTCCGGCATCGTGTTGACGGTGCCGGGCGCGACCAGGTCGTCGACGTACAGGGTGTCCTTGTACGCCGGGTCCTTCACCCCGGTCGAGGCCCACAGCGGGCGCTGCCTGTTGGCCTTGGCGCCGGCGAGGGCGGTGAAGCGCTCACCGCCGAAGACCTCCTCGTACGCCTCGTAGGCGAGCCGCGCGTTGGCGAGCGCGGCCTTCCCCTTGAGGGCGAGTGCCTCGTCAGTGCCCAGCACGGTGAGCCGCTTGTCGATCTCGGAGTCGACGCGGGAGACGAAGAAGGAGGCGACGGAGTGGATGGTGGAGAGGTCGATGCCGTTCGCGGCGGCCTTCTCCAGGCCGGCCAGGTAGGCGTCCATGACCTCGCGGTAGCGCTCCAGCGAGAAGATCAGCGTGACGTTGACGCTGATGCCGAGGCCGATGACCTCGGTGATCGCCGGGAGGCCGGCCTTCGTCGCCGGGATCTTGATCATGGCGTTGGGGCGGTCGACGAGCCAGGCGAGCTGCTTGGCCTCGGCGACGGTCGCCGGCGTGTTGTGGGCGAGGCGGGGGTCGACCTCGATGGAGACCCGGCCGTCACGACCGTTCGACGCCGTGTATACGGAATCCAGGATATCGGCGGCGGCACGCACATCGGCCGTCGTCATCATCCGTACGGCCTCCTCGACCGTGACACCCCGCAGCGCGAGGTCGGTCAGCTGCTCCTCGTACCCCTCACCGGAGCCGATGGCGGCCTGGAAGATGGACGGGTTGGTGGTGACGCCCACGACGTTCTTGTTCTCGACGAGTCCGGCGAGGTTCCCGGACTCGATCCGCCGCCGCGACAGGTCGTCCAGCCAGATGGAGACGCCCTCGTCGGACAGGCGCTTGAGTGCTCCCGCGGTCGCGGTTGCTTCGGTCACAGTGATCATCTTCTTTCTGGCGATCGGATCAACCGCGCGCGGCGGCCACGGATTCCTTGGCTGCGGCGGCGACATTCTCGGCGGTGAAGCCGAACTCGGCGAAGAGGGTCTTGGCGTCGGCGGAGGCGCCGAAGTGCTCGAGGGAGACGATGCGTCCGGCGTCGCCGACGTACCGGTACCAGGTCAGCCCGATCCCGGCCTCGACCGCGACACGCGCCTTCACGGCCGGGGGCAGCACGCTCTCGCGGTACTCGCGGGGCTGCTCCTCGAACCACTCCACGGACGGCATCGACACCACGCGTGTGCCGAGCCCCTCGGCCTCCAGCAGTTCCCGGGCGGCCACGGCGAGCTGCACCTCGGAGCCGGTGGCGATCAGCACGACGTCCACGGCCGTGGACGAGGAGTCCTTCAGCACATACCCGCCCTTCGCCGCGTCGGGGTTCACGGGGAACGTCGGCACGCCCTGACGCGTGAGCGCGAGGCCGTGCGGGGCCGGGTTCGTGGCGTGCCTCTTCAGGATCTCGGTCCAGGCCACGGCCGTCTCGTTGGCGTCCGCCGGGCGGACGATGTTCAGGCCCGGGATGGCGCGCAGCGACGCGAGGTGCTCGACCGGCTGGTGGGTGGGGCCGTCCTCGCCGAGGCCGATGGAGTCGTGCGTCCACACGTACGTGACGGGCAGCTGCATCAGCGCCGCCATCCGGACGGCGTTGCGCATGTAGTCGGAGAACACCAGGAAGGTGCCGCCGTAGATCCGCGTGTTGCCGTGCAGCGCGATGCCGTTCATCTCGGCGGCCATCGAGAACTCGCGGATGCCGAAGTGGACCGTTCGGCCGTACGGGTTCGCCTCGGGCAGCGGGTTGCCCTCGGGGAGGAAGGAGGAGGTCTTGTCGATGGTGGTGTTGTTCGAGCCGGCCAGGTCGGCGGAGCCGCCCCACAGCTCGGGCAGGACCGCGCCGAGGGACTGGAGGATCTTGCCGGAGGCGGCGCGGGTGGCGACGGCCTTGCCCTCTTCGAAGACCGGGACCGAGGACTCCCAGCCCTCGGGGAGCTGGCCGGCGACCACGCGGTCGAAGAGCTCGGCCCGCTCGGGCTGGGCGCCGCGCCACTCGGCGAGCCGCTTGTCCCAGGCCGCGTGCGCCTCGGCACCCCGGTCCAGGGCCCGGCGGCTGTGGGCGAGGACCTCGTCGCCGACCTCGAAGGCGCGCGACGGGTCGAAGCCGAGGACGCGCTTGGTGGCCGCGATCTCGTCGTCGCCGAGGGCGGAGCCGTGGGAGGCCTCGGTGTTCTGCGCGTTCGGGGCGGGCCAGGCGATGATCGTGCGCATCGCGATGATGGAGGGGCGCTCGGTCTCGCCCTGGGCCGCCTTGAGCGCCGCGTGGAGGGCGGGTACGTCGATGTCGCCGTCGGCGGCGGGCTCGATGCGCTGGGTGTGCCAGCCGTAGGCCTCGTACCGCTTCAGGACGTCCTCGGAGAAGGCGGTCGCGGTGTCTCCCTCGATGGAGATGTGGTTGTCGTCGTAGAGGAAGACGAGGTTGCCGAGCTTCTGGTGGCCCGCGAGGGAGGAGGCTTCGGCGGAGACGCCCTCCTCCAGGTCGCCGTCGGAGACGATCGCCCAGATGGTGTGGTCGAAGGGAGACTCGCCCTGCGGGGCCTCGGGGTCGAACAGGCCGCGCTCGTAGCGGGCGGCCATGGCCATGCCCACGGCGTTGGCGGCGCCCTGTCCGAGCGGCCCGGTGGTGGTCTCGACGCCGGCGGTGTGCCCGTACTCGGGGTGACCGGGCGTCTTGGAACCCTGGGTCCGGAACGCCTTCAGGTCGTCGAGCTCGACCTCGTACCCGGCGAGGTAGAGCTGGGTGTAGAGGGTGAGCGAGGTGTGGCCGGGGGACAGGACGAACCGGTCACGGCCGGTCCACTCCGGGTCCGCCGGGTCGTGACGCATCACCTTCTGAAAGATCGTGTACGCGGCCGGGGCCAGGCTCATCGCGGTGCCGGGGTGTCCGTTGCCGACCTTCTGCACGGCATCGGCCGCCAGCAGGCGGGCGGTGTCGACGGCACGCCGGTCGAGTTCGGTCCATTCGAAGCTGTCCGGTGTCTGCGTGCTCATCTTCAAGAAGTCCTCGGTTGGAGCGGGGGAGCTGCTCTGACGCGTTCAAATCTAAAAGTCTGACTTTTACGAGGGAAGGTCGAGGTGTGTCAGCCTGTGGTGAAAGTGGGACACGGACGGCTTGAACAAGGCGGCACGAGTAGGACATGGCGGACAGACCCATCCAAGGCGGGGACGGCGACGGCGGTGTGAACGGGATCAGAACGTTCCCCTTTCCCATCGAGCTCAGCGTCGGCGGCGTCGGCATGCAGGTCGGCCCGATGGGTCCGCACCGCACCTGGCACGCGGACGCGCCGCTGCACCGCGTCCACCGGATCGACTTCCATGTCGTGATGCTCTTCGACAAGGGCCCCGTCCGCCACATGATCGACTTCGCCGAGTACGAGGCGTACGCCGGCGACGTGCTCTGGATCCGCCCGGGCCAGGTCCACCGCTTCTCCAAGGCCAGCGGGTACCGCGGAACGGTCCTCGCCATGCAACCGGGCTTTCTGCCACGGGCGACGGTGGAGGCGACGGGGCTCTACCGCTACGACCTGCCGCCGTTGCTGCACCCCGACACGGCGCAACTGGCGGGGCTGGGGGCGGCGCTGGCGCAGCTGCGGCGCGAGTACAAGGACACGGCGACCCTCCCCCTGAGCCTGCACACGGCCGTGCTCCGCCACTCCCTGACGGCCTTCCTGCTCCGCCTCGCCCATCTGGCGGCGAGTTCGCAGGAGGCGGCGCGGGGGCAGTCGGACACGACGTTCACGCTGTTCCGGGACGCGGTGGAGAAGGACTTCGCGACGAACCACAGCGTCAGCGCGTACGCCGACACGCTCGGCTACTCCCGCCGCACCCTGGTCCGCGCGGTGCGTGCCGCGACCGGGGAGACGCCCAAGGGGTTCATCGACAAGCGGGTCGTCCTGGAGGCGAAACGGCTTCTCGCGCACACCGACATGCCGATCGGGCGGGTGGGTGCGGCGGTGGGGTTCCCGGACGCGGCGAACTTCTCCAAGTTCTTCCAGCTGCACGCGGGGCAGACGCCGGTGGGGTTCCGGGCGGAACTGCGATGAGGGGCCCCGGCCCGCGGAGCCCCTCACCCGAGTGATGTGTCAGTGACCGAAGTTGAACCAGTTCAGGTTCACGAAGTCCGCCGGTTGCCCGCTCGTGAAGGTCAGATACACGTCGTGCGTGCCCGTCACCGAGCTCATGTTCGCCGGTACGGTCCGCCAGGTCTGCCAACCGCCCGTGTTGGCCAGGGAGAAGCTCCCGATCGGCGCGTTGCTCCGGCTGTCCAGACGGACTTCGATCAGCCCGCTCACGCCTGAGGCCGCACCGCTGGCGACCCGGGCGACGAACTGGGTGGCCGCCGTGGAGCCGAAGGCGACGTTCTGGTAGAGCGCCCAGTCGCCGTTGGCGAGGTAGCCGATGTTCTGGCCGCCGCCGGTGTCGGTGGTGGTCTCGGTGCTCACCCCGCTCTGGCTGTTGTACGACTCGGCCTGGATGGCCGAGTAGGCGTCACGCGAGCCCGTCGGCGGCGGCGTGGTACCGCTCCCGGCGGCCGACAGCACCTGGACGTAGTCGACGGTCATCGGCACACCGGACTGGGTGCCGCTGTCCAGACCGCCGCCGAACGCGTCCGGGAAGGCGCCGCCCATCGCCACGTTGAGGATGATGAAGAAGCCGTGGTTGGTGGCGTTGGACCAGGTCGTCGCGTCCACCTGGCTCGCGTTGACGGAGTGGAACTGGGTGCCGTCCACGGAGAAGCGGATGGTCTCCGGAGTGACCGAGCGGTCCCATTCCATGGTGTAGGTGTGGAACGCCGACTGGCAGGTCGAGCCCGGACAGGCGGTGCTGTTCCCCAAGCCCGTCGTCTCGTTGCACGGGCCGCCGGGGTTGGTGCCGCAGTGCATCGTGGCCCACACGCGGTTCATGCCCTGGACGTTCTCCATGATGTCCAGCTCGCCGACGCTCGGCCAGTTCTGGTAGTTGCCCCGGTAGGGCGCGCCCAGCATCCAGAACGCCGGCCAGTAGCCCTCGGCCGCCGTGCCGGTGACGTTGGGCATCTGGATGCGGGCCTCCACGCGCAGCTTCCCGCCGGACGGGGGCTGGAAGTCGGTGCGGTTGGTCTCGATGCGGCCGGACGTCCAGCTGCCGGCCGAGTTGCGGATCGGGGTGATGCGGAGGTTGCCGTTGCCGTCGAGCGAGACGTTGGACGTGCTGTTCGTCATCGTCTCGACCTCGCCGGTGCCCCAGTTGGCGGGGCCGCCCGGGTAGCCGGTGCCGGTCGCGTACTGCCAGTTGGTGGTGTTGACGCCGGTGCCCGCGGCGCCGTTGAAGTCGTCGACGAAGACCTGCGTCCAACCCGTGGGAGGCGTGGGCGCGTTGGCGTTCGCGGGCAGGGTCGCGGCCGTGGCGAGGACGGCCGCCAGGCCGAACGTGGAGAGTACGGCGATCAGGGCGCGCCGGCGTCTGGATGTTCCGGAGGGTGCACTCATGGGGTGTGCCTCTCGGGTACGGAGGGGGATGCGCGGGTGATTCGACAGCACGCCCAGAACCGTCTGAGAGCGCTCTCAAAGTGGGCCCAATGTGCTCTCGGCCACTGCGGTCGTCAAGAGGTGTAACCGTGAAAGTCCTTCGAGGGCAGGGGAGTTCACCCCATGAAGCCGCGAATGTGCCGAGAGGTCGCCTCTCCGGCGCGCGGACGGGCGTACCGTCGGACCGGGTCCCGAAGAAGTGGGGGCGTCATGAGCCGGCACTCCGTCACCGCACGCCATCTACGGCTGATGCTCGACGTCGTGGACGAGGCACGGCACGACGATTCCGACGAGTTCCCGCCGCCGTCCCTCCTCGAAGGGCTGGGGCGACTGGTCTCCTGCGACCTGGCCGAGTTCAGCGAGGTCGACCTCCCCACCCGCCGGGGGCTGGGCTACCAGGCGGTGCAGTACGGCGGCCCCTACCCGGAGTGGGACGACGAGGTGTGGTGGCTGTGGAAGCACCAGCACCCGCACTGTGCGGACGTGGAGCGCAGCCACGGGCACCTGGAGGTCTCCCAGTTGACGGACTACATGCCGACCCGGGAGTTCCGCGACACGGCGCTCTACACCGACTACATGCGGCCCTTCGTCGCCATGATGGTCGTCGCCCTGCCGACGGCGCCGGGACGCATCCGCATGTACTCCGTCTCCCGTGACCGCGACCGGCCGTTCAGCGATCGCGACCGGCTGACCCTCCAGCTCCTGCGTCCGCACATCGACGCCGTCCACCGCGAGGCGGCCCGTCGGCGTCGCGAGCCGGTGCGGCTCACCCCGCGCGAACTCGACGTCCTGCGGGCCGTCGCCAACGGCCTGGGGACCGAGGACATCGCGGGGCAGTTCGTGGTCTCGCCGAGCACGATCCGCAAGCACCTGGAGAACATCTTCCGCAAGCTGGACGTCTCCAGCCGCACCGCGGCCGTAGCCCGTGTCTTCCCGGAACCCGAGGCGTCCCCGCTCTGACCGGCCCTACAGGGCGCTGCCCGTCTTCCAGTCCTCCCAGGACAGGTTCCAGCCGTTGAGTCCGTTGGCCGGATCGACGGTCTCCTCGCCGGAGTTCTTGACGATCACGACGTCGCCGAGCATCGAGCTCTCGTAGAACTTGTAGCCCGGGACCGAGCTGTCGTCCGCGCCCTTCGCGTCGTGCAGGCCGACACAGCCGTGGCTGGTGTTCTGGCTGCCGAACACCGAGGTGGACGCCCAGTAGTTGCCGTGGACGAAGGTGCCGGAGGTGGTCAGGCGCTGGGCGTGCGGGACGTCGGAGATGTCGTACTCGTCGCCGAGGCCGACCGTGGAGGACTCCATCCGGGTCTCCTTGAACCGCTCGCTGATCACCATGATCCCGGACCAGGTGGTGTGGTCGGCGTCGCCGCCGGAGACGGGATAGGTGGCATAGGTCGCGCCGTCCCGCTTCACCACCATCTCCTTGGCGGCCAGGTCGACCGTGCTGATCTGCGCACGGCCGATGTGGAAGGTGACGTCCTTCGACTGTGTACCGTATACACCATCCTGTCCTTCGACGTCCTTCAACCGCAGACCGAGGGTGATCCTCGTGCCCGCCGCCCAGTACGTCTGCGGCCGGAAGTCGAGCCGGGTGTCGCTGAACCAGTGGCCGACCACCTCCACGGCCGGCTCCGCCGTCACCGTGATCGCCTTCTCCACGGCGGCCCTGTCGGACACGGCGTGCGTGAAGTTGATCGACACGGGCATGCCGACGCCGGAGGTCGAGTCCGACTCGGGGGTGAAGTAGCCGACGAAGGTCTCGCCGGGCGACTTGGTGGTGAAGGTCGCGGTCTCTGCGTCGACGCCCTCGGCCTGCGCGGTGACCGTGTACTTGGTGCCCGAGTACGGGTTCTGCGTCGACGTCCACCTGGTCTTCGCGTCGTTGTACGTCCCGGCCAGCGTGGAGCCGTCGTTGCCGGTGACCTTGACGGAGGCGAGCGTGCCGTCGGTCACGGTGACCTCGACGGGGCTGCTGAACCCGGCCTTCCTGGTGCCGTCGGCGGGGCTCACCGAGACGACGGGCTTCTTCGTCGCGGCGGCCTTCGCCGACGCCGACGACTTCGCTCCCTCCGAGGCGTCCGCCGACCCGCTGCACCCGGTCAGCACCGCGGCGGGAACCACCCCCAGCACGGTGAGCACCCCGCGCCGCGACCACCTCTCGGAGGGCTGGTCGGACCGGTTCGATATGTGCGAGACGCCCACGGCAGGCCTTCCTGAGATATCCGCCTTTGCGTGTGCATCCTGCGCCGCGCAGATTTGCTGATCCTTTGAAACCCCGGGCCGCTTCCTGAGATTCCTGTGAGGACCCGCTCCGGGGCGGCCGCTACCAGAAGTCCAGGAATTCCATGACGGCGTTCAGGATCCGGTTCAGGCGCCGGTGGGACCTGCGGCAATAGCGCCGTCGGCGCCAACGGCTTCCCGGCTGTTCGACCGGCTTGCCGCACCACTTGCACGGCCGCGTCGGCCGGTTCCCCCCGTTGCCCATGGCGGCACTGTAACCGCCCCATGGGAAGGGGACCCGGCCCTCGGGCCGGGTCCCCTGTGCGCCGACCGCTGTCAGACGTTCGTCGGCACATGCGGTTCGGGTGCCTCCTCCTCGCTCAGCCCGAACCGGTCGTGCACCCGCCGCAGCGGCTTCGGCGCCCACCACGCCCGCCGCCCGAGCAGCGCCATCGTCGCCGGGACGAGCAGCATCCGGACGACGGTCGCGTCGATCAGCACCGCGAGGGTGAGGCCGAGTCCGATCTGGAGGATGGGGGAGAAGCCGCCCGTCATGAACGCCCCGAAGACCACGGCGAGCAGGAGCGCGGCGCAGGTGACGACCCGGCCCGACCGGCGCAGTCCGGTGACCACGGCCTCCTGGTCGTCACCGGTGCGGCGCCGGGCCTCGCGCATCCGGGCCAGGATGAACAGTTCGTAGTCCATGGCAAGCCCGAAGGCGATCGCGATGATCAGCGGCGGCGCCGTCAGGCTCAGCGCGCCCAGCCCCTCCGCGCCCAGCAGCCCGGCCAGATGGCCGTCCTGGAAGACCCACACCACCACACCGAGCGCGGCACCCAGGCTGAGCAGCGTCGTGGCGATCGTGCGCAGCGGGATCAGCACCGAGCCGGTGAACGCGAACAGGAGGACGAAGATCCCGGCCAGGACGGTCACGGCCGCCCAGGGGGCCCGGTCGGCGAGCATCTCGCGGAAGTCGACCAGCCTGGCCGCAGGGCCGGTGACCTGGACGGGCTCGGCGCCCCGCAGTTCCCGTACCTGCTTCACCAGCTCCGTGGCACCGTCGCCGTCCGCACTGCCCGGCGGCGGCAGTTCCACGACGGTGATGCCACCCGGCACGTCCCGGGACTCGGCACGAGGGCTGAGCGACTGTATACGGTCGACGGTCGCCCGGTCCGTACCCGGCTTCAGGACGACCGTCACCGGTGACACCCCGGTCCCGGGCGGGAAGTGGGCGCCGACGGTGTCGTACAGCTGTCGTGCCTCGGTGCTCGACGGCAGCTGCTGGGCGTCCCCGAGGTTGATCCGCAGGTCGGCGACCGGCAGGGCGAGCACCAGCAGGGCCGGGACGACCACCGCGAGGACGGCGATCCGGTTGCGGGCGGAGAAGCGGGCCAGCCGGGCGAAGACACGGCCCTCCTCGCCCTCCGGACGCACCTTCGCCGGCGGGATCTTCCCGCCGAAGCGGGTGAGCAGCGCGGGCAGCAGGGTGAGCGCGGCCAGCATGTCGACGACGACCACGGCGGCCACCGCCAGACCCATGCTGCGCAGGAACACGCTGGGGAAGACCAGCAGCCCGGTCAGGCTGACCGCCACCGTGAGTCCGGAGAACAGTACCGTCCGCCCGGCCGCGGCGACCGTGCGGTGCACGGCCTCGGTCACATCCTCGGGGGAGCCGGCGTTCCTGCGCTCCTCCCGGAAGCGGACCAGCATCAACAGGGCGTAGTCCACGGCGAGTCCGAGGCCCAGCATGGTGGTGACCTGGATCGCGTACACGGAGATGTCCGTGACCTCGCTGAACAGGAACAGCGCGAGGAACGCGCCCGCGATGCCGCTCACCGCGATGACGAGGGGCAGCGCGGCCGAGCGCAGCCCGCCGAACACCACCAGGAGCAGGGCGAGTACGACGGGAAGCGAGATCAACTCGGCGTTCTTCACGTCCTCCTGGGCCTTCTCGCCGATCTGCAGACCGAGCAACGGGCCGCCGCTGACGTGGACCTCGGGCGCGTCGATCTCCTTGATGCGGTCGGCCGCGTCGTCGACCGTCCGTTCCTCGGCGTCGTCGTCCAGGCCGCCCTCCAGGGCGACGGGGATGATGAGCGCCCGCCCGTCCTCGGCGAGCAGACCGGGCGTCTCGTACGGATCCGGCACGGCGGCGACCCCGGCTACCTTCCGGACCTCGGCGACGGCCCGCTCGACCTGGGCGCGAAGTCCCGGGTCGGAGACGGCGGTTCCCTCGACGACGGCCGTGATCGACTCACCGGCGGGGTCGACCCGGTCGAGATACTGCGCGGCCGCCTCCGACTCGGTGCCGGGGACCTCGGGCACGTTGTCCGACAGACGCCCGAAGACGCCCGTCCCGAGCCCGAAGCCGAGCAGCAGGAAGACCACCCAGAGCGCGATGACGGTGAGCGGACGGCGCGTGGCCGTCCGGGCGAGTGTGGAGAGCACGGTCCCTCCCGGCGGGGCATCGGTTGACATGCCCCCAGACTCGTGCGGGAGGGGGTGGTACCGGATCGCCGGAGGGAGCGGTTTCCGGGGCTCCGTCGCGCGGGGGAGACGACCCCCGGTCTCACTCCCGGGAGGGAGGAATGAACCGCACCGGTACCGGAGTTGATCAGATCACGATCCGCGATCCCGAGGAGCCGCCATGTCCGACGCACCCGCCGTCCGCGAACTCCGTCTCGTCGTCACGGCCGAGGACTACGACGAGGCCCTGCGCTTCTACCGTGACGTCCTCGGCCTGCCCGAACGCGCCGCGTTCTCCTCGCCCGACGGCCGGGTCACCATCCTGGAGGCCGGCCGGGCCACACTGGAGATCACCGACCCGAACCATGCCGCGTTCATCGACGAGGTCGAGGTCGGGCGCCGGGTGGCCGGACCGATCCGGGTCGCCTTCGAGGTCGACGACTCCACCGCCACCACGGCGAGACTGGCACAGGCCGGCGCCGAGGTGATCGCCGAACCGACCCGCACCCCCTGGAATTCCCTCAACTCCCGCCTGGAGGCACCGGGCGCGCTCCAGCTCACCCTCTTCACCGAGCTGGGCGACCAGGCCTAGGGCGCGCCCGGCGTCACCAGCCCGGTCTCGTACGCGCAGATCACCGCCTGCACCCGGTCCCTGAGCCCCAACTTGCCGAGCACATTGCTGACATGGGTCTTCACGGTGTGCTCGCTGACGAACAGGGACGTCGCGATCTCGGCGTTGGACAGGCCGCGGGCGAGCATCCGCAGGATCTCCACCTCGCGCGCGGTCAGCACGTCGAGGCGCTGCGGGGTGACGTCGGCCGCGGCCTCCTCCCGGCGGCGGCGCACGATGTCCGCGACGAGGCGCCGGGTCACCGCGGGCGCGAGCAGCGAGTCGCCGGCCGCGACCACCCGTACCGCGTGCACCAGGTCGTCGCGGCGCACGTCCTTGAGCAGAAAGCCGCTGGCGCCCGCGTAGAGCGCCTCGTACACGTACTCGTCCAGGTCGAACGTGGTCAGCATGACGACCTTGCACGCGGACTGCGCGCACACCCGCCGGGCCGCCTGGAGACCGTCCATCACGGGCATACGGATGTCGAGCAGCAGCACGTCGGGCGTGTGCCGCTGCACCGCGGCGACCGCCTCCGCGCCGTCGCCCGCCTCGGCGACCACCTCGATGTCCGCCTGCGCCTCCAGGATCATGCTGAAGCCGCTGCGGACCAGCTCCTGGTCGTCCGCGACGACCACCCGGATGCTCACCCCGGCGCCGCCTGCCGGTCCCCCACCGGAAGGCGTACGACGACCCTGAACCCGCCGTCCGGACCCCGCCCGGTGCGCGCGTCACCGCCGCAGGCCGCGGCCCGTTCCCGGATGCCGATCAGCCCGTGTCCACCGCCCGGGACCGCGGGGCCCCGCCCGTCGTCCGTCACCGTCAGCGTCAACGCCTCCTCCGTCCAGTCGAGTTCGACGTTCGCGGAGGAAGCGTACGCGTGCTTGACGGTGTTGGTGAGGGCCTCCTGGATCACGCGGTAGACCGCGATGTCGGTGTCCGGCGGCAGCGGCTGAGGCGCGCCCTCGGCGCTCAACTCGACGCACAGGCTCGTTGATTCGCGGACCTGCCGGACGAGTGCGGGCAGCGCCTTGATCCCCGGCTGGGGCGAAGTCCCGTTGCGCTGCTCCTCCTTGAGAACGCCGAGGATACGCCGCAGCTGCGACATGGAGTCCCGCCCGGCCGCCGCGATCGCCTCGAACGCGGCCTCCGCGCGCGCCGGATCACTGCGCACCACGACCGGCCCGGCCTCCGCCTGCACCACCATCAGGCTCACCGCGTGCGCCAGGATGTCGTGCATGTCCCGGGCGATCCGGGCCCGTTCCTCTGCCGTCGCCCGTGCGGTGTCCGCGGCCCGCTCCCGTTCCAACCGCCGTGCCCGGTCCTCCAGTTCGGCGGTGTAGGCGCGCTGGACGCGGGCCAGCATGCCGAGGGCGTACGCGCAGGCGATGCTGAGCAGCTGGAAGGCGTACTCGAACGGCTGGGGGTCCGGCTTGTGGTGCATGACGAGCGAGACGCCGACCGCCCAGCCCACCACCATGAAGCGCCGCTGCCAGGGCTTTCCCCGGGCGGCCATGGTGTACGCGATGACCATCCCGCCGTACATCACATCCGGTGGTGGCGCGTGGTAGAGCGCCTGGGCGGGGGTCGCGACCGACACCGCGCAGGCCGTCGTGAAGGGGGCGCGCTGGCGCCACACCAGGGGGAGCGCGGTGGTCGCGCCGAGCAGCCAGCCGATCCAGGTGAGCCGGTCGTCCCCCTCGTCGGGGAAGATCCACTGGAGCGAGGCGGCGAACAGCACGAGCGCGGCGAGCGCCGTGTCGACGACGTACGGATGCGTCGTACGCAGCCGTGCGGCGACCGGCGTGAACCAGGACTGGGCGGACATGAGCGGCTCCTCGGGGCAAGGGCCGTACCAGTATCGCGACGGGTGCGGGGCCCGGCCTCGCCGGTGAGAGGGATATGTGCCGCCGCTCAGTGGGCGGAGCGTCCGCGCCCCCGTGCGAGCGGCGTCGCGGGTCACCAACGCCCGTGGCCATGCGTCGTCTTGGGCACCTGGTCGGGACGATCGCCGCCGTCTCGACCGCGGCGGTTCCCGAGCGGCACGGATGTGTACGGCGCGGTCATTTCCCAGGTGAGGCGCCGGACGCCGTCCTACAATCGCCTGCGAGCCGTTGCCGAGGGCCGAGAGGGTCATATGCGCGTTGTCATCGCCGCTCCGGGGCACGAGGACGGGCAGCTGCTCGCCGACGAACTCCACGACTGGCTCGTAGGCGACACCGAACTGCATCGCACCGCCGAGATCCGGCGTCTGTCCGTTCCGTGGCCCGGAACGATGGGCCCGGCGGCTGTCATCGAGATCGTGGTGAGCCAGGGCATCGCCGCGCTCAACCTGGCGATCGCCTACGCGAGTTGGCGCTCCACCCGGTCCTCCCCACCCGGCCTCACCGTCACCCTCCCGGGCGGCGCGACGCTCACGGTGAGGGACGACAGCCCCGAGGCGCTGGAGCGCATCCTGGCCGCGCTGCGGGAGAACACGAACGGTGAGCCGGGGGCGTCAGCGGCACCGGACGACGAGGGGGAAACGGTCCGCGGAGGCGAGGCGGGCGCGCGCGGCGATGGCACAGCCTGATCCGTCCGCCTCGCGCGCGGTCATCGTCGGTGTACGCGACTACGCCCACCTGGACCCGCTCCCCGCGGTCGCCAACAACGTGGCGCGTCTCGCCGAACTGCTGCGCGACCCCGGCCTGTGGGGGCTGGCGGAGGAGCACTGCCGGGTCCTGCTGGACCCGGTGTCGGAACGCGACGTGCTCGACGCAGTGCACAAGGCGGCCTCCGAGGCGAAAGAGGCCTTCCTGCTGTACTTCGCGGGACACGGCCTGCCCGACCAGCCCGACGCGCTGCAACTGGCGCTCCCGGACACCTCCAGGGAGCACCTCTACCGGGCCCTGTCGTACGACCGCGTCCGGTCCGTGATCCTCACCGCCTGCAAGGCCACCCACAAGGTGGTCATCCTCGACACGTGCTTCAGCGGACGTGCCCTGAAGGGCTTCATGGGGCCGTCCGGCGTCGCCGACTTCGCGGAGGTCGACGGCACGTTCCTGATGACCTCCTCCGCGGAGAACCGGACCTCGATGGCGCCGGTGGGCGCCCGGTACACCCTGTTCACCGGGGAGCTCGTCCGAGTACTGGAGCAGGGGGATCCGCGGGCCGGGGACCTGCTGGACATGGACACCATCTACCGCGCGGTGGACCGTGCCCTCAGAGCCACCGGCGGCCCCGTGCCGCAGCAGCGAGCCCGGAACGCCGGTGCCCGCATCACCTTCGTGCGCAACCGGGCACATGCCGGCCCCCTGGGGCGCCCGGTCTCCGCGTCTCCCGCCATGGGTCTGCCGGACGGATACGAGGGTCTGCTCCACGAGACCGTGCCGGGGCTGGTCGAACAACTGGATGTGCTGGCAAGAAGGCCGCCGGCCGGCACCGACGTGGACACCGTGCTCTGTGCTGTCGTGGCGCGCTGGCCCGAACAACAGACCGCGGCGCTGCTGATCGAGCTCGACCACGTGGGAATGGGCCGTGAGACGACCGTCGCCTGCCACGCCGTGGCGGGCCGACTCGCGCAGGAAGCCGCCGCGTGCCTGCACGTCCTCGATCAGCTGGGTGCCGCGCAGGTCATCGACACGGTGTTCGGAGCCCTGCTCCACAGGGGCCCTGTCACCGTCGCGCAGGTGGCGGGAAGGCTGCGCGAGCAGGGGCCGTGGATGACGCGACGCCTGGTGCGCGTCGCCCTCCTGGAGAGCGGGCCCGAGCGCTCGGCCGACCTGGTGACCACGCTGCATCGACACGGCCTCGGCGACGAGGCGTTGACGATCCTGCGCGAAGTGATCGCGCTGCGTCCCTTGTCCATGTACGTCGGGGTAGCCGACGCCCTGCTGGCGGACGGCGCCCACCACGCCGCCTACGAGCTGTACGCGGCCCTTCCGGGAGCACTCGCCGCGTCGCGTCCCGCGGAGGAGACGGCCTGGCTGCTGCGCTCCATGGCGGAGAACGGGGCACGGAAACCGGCGATGGCACTGCTCGGCGCCCTTCTCGGCGTCTCCGGTGACGCGGGTCCGGTGGACTGGGCGCTCGCCCTGCGCATCGCAAGCCTCGACTGGGCCGACGAGAGTGCCCGCGACCTGCTGGGCACAGCCTCCGCGGACCACGTGCTGCGCATCATGGAGAAGATCCGGCGCACTCGCCCCACCGGTCTCCTCACGGTCGTGCGATGGGCGATCGGCGACGGCCGGAGCGCCGCCGACATCCTGGCCTTCAGCACGGCACTGCGCAGATACGGCCTGCCGCTGGACGCCTTGAGCGTGCTCACCGAGGCCGCCGACGCGGATCTCGAGAACGCCGCGTTCCTGATCCACGCGCTGCACCTCAGGCGGGGCGACGAGGCGGCGAGACTCGTGGAACGGGCTCTCGAACGCCCTGTCGTGGACCGGATCGCACTCGTTGCCGCGCTGCGCGGACACGGCGCCCGCGGGGAGGCGGCGCGGATACTCGACGACCTCCTGAGCAACCCCGCGGAGGACCTCCTCGCTCGACTCCCCCTGATCGCCGGGGAAGTCGACGTGGACACCCTCTACGCGCACATCGCCTCCTCGGCACGGTCCGAGCACCTGGTGCCGCTCCTCGTGGAGTACTGGGGGAGCGGGCGGCAGGCGGACGCGGAACGGCTCCTCGCTCTGCTCGCCGGGCATGAGCAATCCCGCCTGGAGGAGACGCTGTTGGAGTTGATGCGCGTCGGCCGGCGGCGTCCGCCCGCCGGGCGGCCCGAGCACGCGGTGACCGAACCGAGATCGTGGTTCATCGCCACCGTCCCCCGTCTCGACCTACCGGTGCTGGTACGCGTCACCACGTGCGTACTCCAGCCGGATCTGCCCGTCTTTCGCGCCGCTGTGCTCAGGAGCCACCTGGCAGGTGCCGTGGCGGAGGGCCTCGTCCTCGTGCCCGTCTCCGCGTTGCTGGTCCTGATCGTGGCGCTCAGGGACTCTCGTCCCGGCCCGCCCGGGCCGAAGGAGCAGGACCCGCTGCTCTGGGTGCTCGGAACAGCCTTGGCCAAGCACGAGGACGCCGCGCAACTGCTCTCCCAGCTGTTCGAAGACGCGCGACATGCTCCGCACATCGCCGATGAGCTGTGCGCACTCATGCGGAGCGTGGATTCGAGTCGGATCGTGGAGGTGCACCGCGTGCTGGTCCGCAGTGGACGTTCCGCCGATCCGTCCGTGCTCTCCGGGCTCCGTCACCGACCGGACCTGCTCGCCGTGCTGGAGGCCCTGCGCGCCTCGGGACTGTCACGCGGGGACGCGATGCGGATCCGGCGCGCGGCGGCGAAGCCGGACGCCTGGAGCGGCGGCGTGGCCGTCGACGGGGTCCTCGAGCAGGCCGCGGGCCTTTTCCGGGCGTCCGCCCTGACCGATGCGGCGCGCACTCTGGAGCCGCACGAACTGGGAGAGCTTCTCATCGCACTCGTTGCCCGGCAACGGGCTTATGACGCGGAGTGGGTCGTCTCCGCCGCTGTGCGACGACGTCCGCTGAACGGATGGCTGCCCGATGTTCTGGCCGTACTGTGCGGTGCCCGGATGGACGACATGGCCGCCAGGGTCGTCCAGAAGGCGGTACGGCGATCCCATGTCTCGGACGTGGCGGCCCTGGCCGACGCCCTGCGCAAGGAGGGAATGCCCGACCAGGCCCTCCTGCTGGAAGAGGCGAACAGCCGCAACAGGAACACCAGATGGCTCCACCGGTGACACCACGGCCGCGCCCGGATTCCGCGGCCAGGAGGGTCACCCCGCCGCACCCACCTCCGGCCGCCACCCCGACGCCCGCGATATCCCCCGCGCCGCGACCCGCACCGCCGGCACCAACACCGGTACCTGTGCGTCGACCTGAGGCACCACGATCGACACCGCGGCCACCACCGCCCCGCCCGTTCCGCGTACGGGGGCGGCCACCGACAGGGCGTCGTCGGTGACCTGGCGGTCGCTCACCGCCACCCCCGTGCGCCGTACGTCGGCCAGGACCCGGCGCAACTGTGCCGGGTCGGTGATGGTGTACGGGGTGAAGGAGGTCAACGGGCCCGCGCAGTACCGCTCCTGGAACTCCGGGCTCTCGTGCGCGAGGAGGGCGAGGCCGACGCCGGTGGCGTGGAGGGGCCAGCGGGCGCCGACCCTGATGTGGACGCCGACCGACGAACGGCCCGACAGCCACTCGATGTAGACGACCTCGGCGCCGTCCCGCACGGCCAACTGCACGTTCTCGTGGGTGGCTTCGTAGAGGTCCTCCAGGTACGGCAGCGCGATCTGGCGCAGCGCGAGCCCGCGTGGGGCGAGCGCCGCGACCTCCCACAGCCGCAGTCCGACGTGGTACACGCCGGACTCGTCCCGCTCCAGGGCGCCCCACTCGGTGAGGGCGCCCACGAGCCGGTGGGCGGTGGTGAGGGTCAGCCCGGCCCGCCGGCTGATGTCCGTGAGGCTCAGTGCCGGGTGTTCGTGGTCGAACGCGGCGAGCACGGACAGCAGTCGGTCGGGCGCAGAGCGGAGGGTCATGGCCGGGCGTCTCCCGGGTGGGCGAGGTCGTACGGGCGGGGGTAGGCGGTGGGGCGGTAGCTCACGTAGCGGGGTTCCGTCGTGGAATCCTCTTGTGAGGCACGGGCGTTGAGGGCCTGCGGCGAGGCGTCCCAGCGGCCGGTGTCCAGGCGGGCTTCCAGGGTGCGCAGGGCGCCGATCGTCTCACCCGTGGTGAAGGTGCAGTGGCCGGGGCCGTCGACGTAGGCCTGGCTGAGCAGCCTGCCGGAGTGTGCCGCCGTGGCGGCCCGTCGGTAGGCGCTCTCGGCCTGGACGGGGATCAGCGCGTCGCCGGTGGTGTGGATGTTCAGCTGGGGGTCGGTGAGCCGGCCCGAGAGCGCGCTGGTCTGCCGCATCCACCGTACGGCCTTGGTGTCGGCGGATGTCCGGGGTGCGCGGTTGAGGGTCCCGAGGTCGGCGCGCAGGGTGAGTCCCGCCTCCTTGTAGAGCTCCGTCACCTCTTTGAACAGCGGGGACCGGGCGAGCATCGCCGTGTAGTCGACGCCCGTGTTCCAGGACATGTTGCCGCCCGCCCGGCTCTCGGCCTCCTGCCGCCAGCTGAAGGCGGGCAGACTCAGGAGGCCGGAGACCGCCGCGTACTGGTTGGCCTGCTGGGCGTTCCAGTCGGTGGCGGCCGGCTCGGTCTGGGAGGGGTCGTTGTAGCCGGGGATGTTGTGCAGGGCGGCGGCCAGCGCGATACGGGCCCGGCCCTCGGGCGTCCGCTGGGCGTCGGCGACCTTCGCGGAGAGCGCGTTCGCGGCACCGACGGCCGCCGACTGGTCGGCGAACCCGGTGAGTTGGATGTCGGCGTCCGGCGCGAGCAGCGTCTTGAGCGCGAACACCGGGTCCAGGGTGCTGTTCCAGTTCGCGACACCGCCCTGCACCAGTCCGCACATCGACAGCGAGCCGTCGAACCGGTCGGCGTGCCGCTCGGCGAGGGTCGTCGTGACGAAACCGCCGTACGACGTGCCCCAGGCGATGGTCTCCCTGGCCTTGCCGAACTTCTCCGTGAACAGGTCCAGCGTGGCCAGTTGGTCCGGCACGGCGTCCGTGATCGCCCAGCCGTTCGTCGCGTACGAGGAGCCGATCAGTGCGTAGCCCTCGTCGAGGAGCTTGGTGAGGGTGGCCGAACCGGGCGCGTTCTGCGCGGCCAGGGGTGCCCCGGCGGGTCGGTAGCCGTGGCTGTAGAGCAGCACGGTGCCGTTCCAGTCGGCGGGGACGTCCATCAAGTACTTGGCACCCGAGGGGAGTTGGCCATCGAGGTGGGTGTCCGTGGCGGCGGCCTGGGCGGGGACGGCGACGGCTGTGCACAGGGTCGCGGTCAGTACGGCGAGAGCGGTGGGGGTTCTCAACGCGGGGTCCCTTCCGATGCGGGGGCGGGAGTGCGGGACGCGAGTGAAGTTAGGCAACTCTCGTATTGCCGTCAATCACTTGCACAACATCAATTGATCCCGTCCTCCGTGATCCGCAGCAGCAGCCCGTGCAGGGCCTCCCGATCGGTGGCGTCCAGCGGGTCCAGGAGCTCGTTCGTCACCCGCCGGCCGGCCTCGTCGGTGTCGCGCAGGAACGCGCGGCCGTCCTCGGTCAGGACGACGATCCGGCTGCGGCGGTCGTCGGGGGAGGGGCGCCGCTCGGCGAAGCCCAGCTTCTCCAGGTCGTCGACCAGGCCGACGATCGCGCTCGGGTCGTAACCGAGCCGATTGCTCAGCTCGCGCTGCAGCGCGCCGTCGGAACCGGCGAGGAAGCGCAGCACCGCGTAGTGGCGCAGCCGCAGCCCCGACTCCTGCAGGAACGCGTTGAACAACTGCCCCGAGCGCAGCCCCAGGCGGTACAGCAGATAGCCCGCGTCGGCGTGCAGCCCGCGCATCCACGGCTCGTCCGCGTCGATCAGATTCGGGTTCGTGACGTGCTGGCTTGTGATGGCGGGCTCCCTGGGTCGGTCTGTCGTGCAGATTCCAGCATGACGCACCCGTAGGTCATCAACAACTATTGACGTCAACAATTATTGCTCTTAGCTTCGATCTCGGCAGCGGAGCCGCCCGGCGGCCTCCGCACCACCCGCATCAGCTCGTGAAGGGACTTCCCCCGTGCCCAGCATCGATCTCTCCGGCAAGGTCGCCGTCGTCACCGGCAGCGGCCGGGGCCTCGGCCTCGCCTATGCCCACGCCCTAGCCGCCCACGGGGCGTCCGTGGTCGTCAACGACGTCGACGAGGCGGTGGCCGAGGCGGCCGTGAAGTCCATCACCGAGGCCGGCGGCAGCGCTGTCGCCGAGGTCGTCCCCGTCGGCACCACCGAGGCCGCCGAGCGGCTCGTGAACAGGGCGGTCGAGGAATTCGGACGGATCGACATCCTGGTCACCAACGCGGGCATCCTGCGCGACAAGGTGCTCTGGAAGATGACCGACGACGACTTCGACGCGGTGATCACCACCCACCTCAAGGGCACCTTCACCTGCGCCCGCGCCGCCGCCGTCCGGATGCGCGAGCAGGGCGAGGGCGGCTCCCTGATCCTGGTCGGCTCCCCGGCCGGGCAGCGCGGCAACTTCGGGCAGACGAACTACGCCGCCGCCAAGGCCGGCATCGCCGCCTTCGCCCGCACCTGGTCCATGGAGCTGGGCCGCGCCGGCATCACCGTCAACGCGATCGTGCCGGTCGCCGCGACCGCGATGACCGAGACGATCCCCGCCTTCGCCCCGTACATCGAGGCCATGAGGAACGGCGAGCCGCTCCCCGACTTCCTCCGCAAGGGCGAGGGCTTCGGAACCCCCGAGGACTGCGCGGCCCTCGTCCCCTTCCTCGCCTCCGAGGCCGCCCGCGGTATCACCGGCCAGGCCATCGGCATCGGCGGCGACAAGGTGGCACTCTGGTCGCATCCGCAGGAGATCAGGACGGCCTACGCCGACGGCGGCTGGACCCCCGACACGCTGGCCGACGCCTTCCCGACGTCGGTCGGCGCCGAACTCCAGTCCGTCGGCATCCCGGCTCCCAAGTTCCCGGAGGCGTGACCATGGCGACCCTCAACGTCGAGGACCTCGTCGCGATCGACGTCCACACCCACGCGGAGGTGTCCTCCAAGGGCCACTCCTCCCTGGACGACGACCTGCACGACGCCTCCTCCGCCTACTTCAAGGTCGAGGGCAAGCGGAAGCCGACGCTTCAGGAGACGGCCGCCTACTACCGCGAGCGGAAGATGGCCGCCGTGATCTTCACGGTGGACGCGGAATCGGCGACCGGCACCGCGCCGGTCCCCAACGAGGAGGTCGCCGAGGCGGCCGCCGCCAACTCCGACGTGCTGATCCCCTTCGCCTCCATCGACCCCTTCCGGGGCAAGGCGGGGGTCAAGCAGGCCCGTCGCCTGGTCGAGGAGTACGGGGTGAAGGGCTTCAAGTTCCACCCCAGCATCCAGGGCTTCTTCCCCAACGACCGCTCGGTGGCGTACGACCTGTACGAGGTCATCGAGGAGACGGGCACGATCGCCCTCTTCCACACCGGGCAGACGGGCATCGGTGCCGGAGTCCCGGGCGGCGGCGGGATCAGGCTCAAGTACTCCAACCCCCTCCACGTCGACGACGTGGCGGCCGACTTCCCGCACCTCAAGATCATCCTGGCGCACCCGTCCTTCCCCTGGCAGGACGAGGCCCTCGCCGTGGCCACGCACAAGCCGGGCGTCCACATCGACCTGTCCGGCTGGTCGCCGAAGTACTTCCCTCCGCAGCTGGTGCAGTACGCGAACACCCTGCTCAAGGACAAGGTCCTCTTCGGCTCCGACTTCCCCGTCCTCACCCCCGACCGCTGGCTCGCGGACTTCGAGAAGCTGTCGATCAAGGACGAGGTCAAGCCGAAGATCCTCAAGGAGAACGCCGCCCGTCTGCTCGGGCTGACGAAGCCGTAAGGGGCCCCGCATGCGCAACGAGGGACTGGGGTCATGGCCCGCACGCCGGGCCCGCAAGACCCCGCACCGCACGGCTCTGGTCCACGGCGAACAGTCGACCGACTACCGCACATTGCATACACGAACCACGCGCCTGGCCCACGCCCTGCGCGCCAGGGGCGTCCGCCGCGGCGACCGCATCGCCTACCTCGGCCCGAACCACCCCTCCTACCTGGAGACCCTGTTCGCGGCAGGCACCCTCGGCGCGGTCTTCGTCCCGCTCAACACCCGACTGGCGGGCCCCGAGATCGCCTACCAGCTCGCCGACTCCGGGGCCAAGGCCCTCGTCTACGGGCCGTCCCACGCCGGGCTGGTCGCCGGCCTCCCGGGCAGCACCGACGTGCGCATGTACGTCGAGGTCGGCGCCGAGTACGAGGAGGCGCTGGCGTCGTCCTCCGAGGAGGCCATCGACCAGCCGGTCACCCCGGACGACACCTGCATCATCATGTACACCTCGGGGACGACCGGCCGCCCCAAGGGCGCCATGCTCACCCACGGGAACCTGACCTGGAACGCGATCAACGTCCTCGTCGACACCGACCTGATCGCCGACGAACGCGCCCTGGTCTCCGCCCCGTTGTTCCATACGGCCGGGCTGAACATGCTGACGCTGCCGGTCCTGCTCAAGGGCGGATCCTGCGTCCTGGTCGAGGCCTTCGACCCGGCGGCCACCTTCGACCTCATCGCACGGCACCGGATCACCTTCATGTTCGGGGTGCCGACGATGTTCGAGCAGGTGGCCCGGCATCCGCGCTGGGCCGACGCCGACCTCTCCTCCCTGCGGATCCTGACCTGCGGCGGCTCCCCGGTGTCCACACCGCTGATCGCCGCCTACCAGGAGCGAGGTCTCACCTTCCTCCAGGGTTACGGCATGACGGAGGCGAGCCCCGGCACGCTGTTCCTGGACGCGGAGCACGCGCTCAGCAAGGCGGGCTCGGCGGGCGTACCGCACTTCTTCAGCGACGTACGGGTGGTCAGGCCCGACCTCACCCCCGCCGACGTCGGCGAGACCGGCGAGGTCCACGTCCGCGGACCGCATGTCATGCCCGGCTACTGGGGGCTGCCCGAGGAGACGGCCGCCTCCTTCGCGGACGGCTGGTTCCGCAGCGGGGACGCCGCCCGGGTCGACGAGGACGGTTACGTGCATATCGTCGACCGCATCAAGGACATGATCATTTCCGGCGGGGAGAACGTCTACCCCGCCGAGATCGAGGACCTGCTCCTCTCCCACCCCGACATCGTCGAGTGCGCGGTCATCGGCGTGCCGGACGACAAGTGGGGCGAGGTGCCGCGCGCGGTGGTCGTGCCCCGGGAAGGCGCCTCGCTCGACGCCGACGAGGTGCTCGCCGCCCTCTCCGGCCGCCTCGCCAAGTACAAGATCCCGAAGTCGGTGGTCATCGCGGACGAACTTCCGCGCACCGCCTCCGGGAAGCTCCTCAAGTCCCGTGTCCGTACCCGGTACGGCAACAGCGAAGGAACCTCATGAGCATCACCGTGAACGGCATCGACGAACTCAAGAAGCTGGCGGGCAGCGACCTCGGAACCAGCGAGTGGATAGAAGTCACCCAGGAGCGCATCAACACGTTCGCCGACGCCACGGGTGACCACCAGTGGATCCACGTCGACCCGGAGAAGGCCGCCGAGGGGCCGTTCGGCGCCCCCATCGCGCACGGCTATCTGACCCTCTCCCTCTTCATCCCGCTCTTCACCGAGCTGCTGGACGTCCAGGGCGTCACGACGAAGGTCAACTACGGCCTGAACAAGGTCCGTTTCCCCTCGCCGGTGAAGGTCGGCTCGCGCATCCGTCTGGTCGGCAGGCTGGCCGAGGTCGAGGACGTCGCGGGCGGGGTGCAGATCACCGTCGACGGCACGATCGAGATCGAGGGCGGGGCCAAGCCGGCGGCCGTGCTGCAGAGCCTGTCCCGCTTCTACGCCTGATCAGGGCGTACGGGCACCAGGTCGAGGAGACGTTCCGAAGCGTCCCGCGCAAGCGGAGTCAGCCGCTCGTGCACCGCGCGGAACGTCTTCTCCGCCTGCTCGGCCGGCCAGTCGTCCGGCAGGTGCTTGACCGGCAGCCGGGGGTCGCGGCGGATGACCCGCAGCCACTCCGCCTGGAGCAGCAGCCGCTGAGCCAGGGCCTCGTCGGCTTCCGGCGCCCGGGTTTCCCAGGGCTGCCAGCGCCGTACGAACTGCCCGTAGCGCTCGGCGAGTTCGGCCAGCTCCCAGGTCTCCTCGATCATCGCACCGATGTCCATGCCGGTGTCGGCGTGCGCGCGGAAGACCTTCACATGGGCGGACAGGCCCAGGTCGGCGACGAGTTCCGCGACGTCGACCTCGCCGGGCGCGATCCACAGACCGCTGAAGAGCGGGCCGAAGCCGCTCCAGGTGAGCTTGGAGCGCAGGTCATGGCGCTGCCGCTGCCAGGACTCGGGGAGCGAGAAGCCGAGCAGCGTCCAGGTGCCGTCCCACTGCCGGTTGACGGCGCCGGTCTGCCAGATGCGCCGCTCACCGTCGCGCAGCACGGCCTCCGAGTGCTCGGTCAGCCCGAAGTACATGCGGCGGCCCTCGCGCTGGCGGCGCAGCAGGCCGCGGTTCACCATCCGCGTCAGCGTCGAGCGCGTCGCCTGCTCGCCGATCCCGGCGCGGGCGAACACGTCGATGACGCTGCCCGAGTACACGCACACGTCACGCCCGAGCACCTGGTCGCCCAGGAACGTGAGCATGAGGGACTGGGGCCGCAGCGACTCTTCCGTGGTCACGCGGCCACCGTACCTCGCCCCGATCAGCCTGTGACCTGCCGGTACGAGTACACCGCCGTGCTCACCGCGCACACGCCCGGCGGAATCATCTCCGCGCGGAGAGTGCCGCTGTGCGCGTCGTGGTCGACGCCCTCCGTCTCGAAGGTGCCCGTGCAGACACTGCGCTGCGGCAGGGCGAACAGACTCTTCACCGTTCCCGTGACCGGCTGCCCGTCGAGCCTGCGGGGCAGGTCGACCTGGAGCAGCGGGCGGATCTCGGGGAACAGCGTGCCCGTGGCGTCGTTCGAGGCGCACACCAGCCGGGTGTCCGTCACGAAGTCGCAGCCCTGGATGTCGCGCACCGGCTTGTCCAGGGTGATCTGCCAGGCCTCCTTCAGCGCCCCGCCGGTGGGCGGGGTGGCCGGGTTGAGCAGGGGAGCGGGGAAGACCTGGAGTCTGTTCTGGTCGCCCCACTCGCCCGACACCAGCCACTGCCCGTCCGGCGAGACGGCCGCGAAGGAGTTGTTCAGCTTCTCGCCCGGGTTGAGCCGGTGGACGTACTCGTAGCGCTTCCCGGCCGGTGTGGTGACCGCGAACATCTTCGACGTGGCCGTGTCCGGACCCTGGTAGGCGTCGAACGTGTACCCATGCGCGATGTCCGGGTCACCGACGTGGTTCCAGCCCTTGAGCCGCAGGTCCAGCGGGATGTCGGTCAGCCCCCGGTACAGCAGCGAGCCGTCCGCGTGGCTCGCCACCCCCTGGCCGCCGCCGAGCGTGTCCGTGTACGCGGTGCCGGTCTCGACCCAGTGGGGTTCACCGGTAGCGGACGCGGTGCCCGCCGCTCCGAGCGCGAGTGATCCCCATAAGCAGCCCAGGGTGAGGAGATGACGCTTCATCAGGCACCTGCCACGTCGATGAATACGGGGTTGGCATAGAACCACGTATCCGCCCACGGGTCACCGTTCCCGGGCTCGTGCGGGATCGGACCGTTCGGGTCGATCGAGGCACCGAGGTACCCCGCACCATGGCGGTTGCCGTCGCTGCCGCGCAGCCGGACGTAGAAGGACTCGTCCCCGGCGGTCAGCGGGATGCGCAGGGTGTACGTCCCCTTGCGGCCCGACACGTCCTTCGTGTGTACGACCTTGGTGTCCGGCGCCTTCCAGCTGTCCCGGTCGGTGACCGCGCCGCGCACCGCACCCCGGATCACGTCGACATGCCGGAGCTCGGGCAGGATGCCCTGCGCGTTGGGGCGGGAGGCGGTGGTGACGGTGACGTACAGGCTGATCCTCTCGCCCTTGCGGACACGCAGCCGGCCGCCCAGCGTGACGCCCCGACCGGCGTCGCAGTCCCGCTTGACCCGTACGTCGAGCCCGTCGAGCAGATGCCCGTGGTCCAGCCAGACACGGCCCGCGCGCAGGCCCGCCATGACGGCGCGGTAGCCGTAGCGGGTGACGCCCACGTGGGTGCGGCTGAACTGGCCGGGCCAGAAGTCGCTGCCGGGCTGCGGGGTGTCGGTGTTCACCGGGTCGGGGAGCCTGCCGGTGTTGTCGAAGTTCTGGCCGGCCGGCCAGTCGCCGTTCTTCCAGGTGTCGAAGACGGTCCGGTGGTTGTCGGAGTTGGTGGTGATCGAGAACAGCCTGCCCTCGGCCAGCAGCGCGTCCCACAGCCCGCCGACGGTCGCCGTCGCCCAGTCGAAGCCGCCGTAGGTGAGGTAGGCGTCCGCCGGATAGCCGGACCAGGACTGGGCGGACGGCTTGTTCTCGTACTCGCCGCGGATCGAGGTCGTGCCGCGCCAGCCGGGGATGGCCGCGCCCTGGGCGCCCGGTGCACCCTCCATGCCGATCATGATCTCGGGGGCCGCGTCCCGCCAGTTGCGCATCTCGTGCGGGGAGTCGATGCCGAGGCGGAGGGGGTGGTTGGCGAGGACGAGGACATCGTCGACATACCCCGAACGGCGCTGCTCGGCCAGCCACTTGATCGCCTTGACGGCGTGCGCCTCGTTGCGGGCGGTGTCCGCGCCGCCCGCGGAGCCGTCGGTGTAGCCGAGCAGCTTGCCGTCGTAGGCGAGCTCGAACTGCGTGAGCAGGTCCACCTCGTGGGGGCCGGGCGCCGCGAACACCGTGCAGTGCTCGGCCGCCGGGATGTACCACTCAAGACCCTGGAAGATCAGCTGACGCGGGTTCTCCGCACGCGCCTCGAGGATCTCCTCGTGCTCCAGCTTCGCGCCGTAGGAGGCATGTCCGAAGTTGGAGTGCTCGTTGAACACCATCCAGTCCAGGCCGTACTTTGCGGCGGCCTTGGCCTGCTGGGAGAACGTGTACTTCGCGTCGTGGCTGTAGACGGAGTGGACGTGGTGGTCGCCCACCAGATACGCCAGGCGCGGGTCGTCGCCGCCGAAGCGCTGCGGGGAGGCGGCGGCGGGCACGGCGGCCGAGCCGAGCGTGAAGGCGGCGCCGAACAGGCCCGCGCGGCGCAGGAGTCCGCGCCTGGACAGCCCTTGCGGATCGAGTGCGGCGGGCGAGACGGAAGGGTCGGCCCAGTCGGGCAGTTGCTGCTCGGTCATGGTGATCCTCGAGAAGGGGGTCAGTGCGTCATGAAGGAGGTGACGGGCAGCGCCCGTTCGACGACGCGGACGTCACCGAGGCGTCCGTGCAGGATCTGGTCGATCTTCCCGCCGTACTCGTATCCGCCCAGCAGCCAGGGGAGTCCGACGGAGGCGATGCCGATCGAGGTGGCCTTCGGATTGCGGACCACGGGGCAGCCCTCGACGTAGAGCGTGGTGTGCCTGCCGTCGTTGACGACCGCGAGGTGCCACCAGGTCTCCAACGGGGTCTCCTGGCCCCAGTTGGTGGCGATGCCCTGCTGGTTGAGGGGGCGCATCGCCCACTGCGGCTCGCGGTCGTTGGACAGCGACAGTGTGGCCAGCGGCTCGTCGGGGTCGTCGCCCGTCTTGCCGGCGGCGCCGCCCGTGCCGGTGCGGCTGACGATGCCGGACCAGGCGTGATGGGAGGGGTCCCAGTCGGCGGGGAGCCGGTAGAAGGCCTCGATGGTGTAACCGGCCTTGAAGGTCGCCGAGTTGATCGGGGCGCCGTCGACCGTGCGCAGATACGCGCCCTTCAGCGGGGACTTGTAGCCCTGGAACTCCAGGCTGCCGTGCCCGGGTTGATCGGGGTGGTGGTCGGCGGACCAGCCCAGCGTGCCGCCGCCGACGGTGACCAGGGAGAGGTCGTTGCCGCGGCCGGACAGGTCACGGACGGTGTCCTTCGCCGCCGACTCGAAGCGCCAGTAGGCCAGCGTGCCGGGTATCAGCAGCCGTGACACCGGACGCTCCGCCCGCGCGGGCACCGGAGCGAAGCCGGAGAACCGTTCGGCGAAGTCGACCTCGACCGTGAACCGGTCGGCGTCACCGCTGAGTTCGATCTCCTGCCGCTCCAGCTCGTTGAGACCCTTCCCCGCCCGGCCCAGGATCCACGGCGAGACCGTCTCGACGTCGATGACGTTGCGGTCGAGGTCGAAACGGTAGAGGCGGATCATCGCCGCGCCGCCGAAGTAGCGGTTCTGGTAGTTCGTCAGATGGAGGTGGACGTCATGTCCCGCCGCGTTCTCGCGGGTTGCGCGGCCGGCGGGCCAGTAGTGGCCGTTGAGGGTGAGGAAGATCTGGTCGTGGTCCTCGATCAGCCGGTCCCACAGCTGCTGACCGTAGTCCGACAGGGTGTCGTCCTCGACGACCAGTTCATGGGTGGTGAGGACGACGGGTGTCCTCGGGTGCCGGGTGAGGACGTCCTTCGCCCACGCGTACCCCTTCGCCGACAGTCGCCAGTCCAGCGCCAGGACCATCCACTCGCGGCCCGCGGCCTGGAAGAGGTGGAAGGTGTTGTATCCGTCGGAGGAGGCTCCGCCGTAGGTGGAGCTGCCCTTGAACCGGTCCGGCCCGAAGGCGTCCAGATACGGCGTCGAGCCGCGCTGGTCGTCCGTCGACGACTTCACGTCGTGATTGCCGGCCAGGACGCTGTAGCCGACACCGCGCCGGTCCAGCAGCTCGAACGCCTCGCTGATCGCGGCGACTTCGGCCGCCGCACCGTTCTGTGTGAGGTCGCCCAGGTGGGACAGGAAGACGAGGTTCTCGTCCTTGCCGTGCTCCAACAGGTAGCGCAGGGACGCCTCGACGGGTGCCTTGTCGATGCTCGGCCCGTCGAAGAGGTACTGCGTGTCGGGCATCACCGCGAGGGTGAAGCGCCGGCTGTCGGTGTCGGGCCGCCAACGGCTCTGCGTGGCGGCCTCGGCCACGCTCGGCAGCGCGACGCCGGCCGTGGCGGCGGCGCCGAGCAGCGCGGTGGCCCTCAGGAAACTGCGGCGTCCGGCGCCCGCCTGGGCATGCTCGGACCCGTGCTCATGCGAAGTGCACACGTGTGCTCCGTAAAAGGGGTGAAATCCGGTGGAGTTCAGAGAGCGCGCAGGGTCCAGCTCCAGCGGTGGACACCCGGTGCGACCAGGTAGGAGGGGAAGGTGTCGGGGCCGCACGAAGCCGTGCCGAGACCCCGGTGGGCCGCGTCGAGGTGCACCACGCACCCGGCACGCGGCACCAGTTGGTCGTGATGGGTGACGGAGGTGAGGTCCTCGGCCCGGTAGCGGGTCACGGAGACCTGCCGCGGCTCGTCGAGCGCGACCGTCAGCCCGGTCGCGTCGGGCGCCGAGAGCGTGAAGCGCCGTACACCGTGGCGACCGCCGCTCTCCTGCGGACGCAGATAGGGGGTGAACAACTCGTCGACCGGCACGCGGTGATGACCCACGGGCGCGCCCGCGCTCCGGTCGGGGTACGACTCCCAGGGCCCCTGTCCGAACCACTCCAGCAGGTCCAGGCCCGCCACCGTCTCGAACACCGACCCGACCCGCGCCACGTCGTCGAACTCCGCCGGCAGCTCGGCCTCCTCGTCGATCCGGACGCCGCCCTCGACCGGCGTGAGGATCTGCCGGTGCCGCACGACGCCGAGGGTGCCGGCGTACTCCGCGACCACGGTCACCCGACCGTCGGCCTCCCGCACCGACACCGCCTTGCGGACGAGCGAGTCGAGCCCCCAGGTCCGCCAGCGCAGCGCCATGCCGCCCAGCTCGTCGTTGTCGGTGGGCGCCCGCCACAGGGACAAGGTGGGGGCGGCGGTGAGCAGGGGGTGGACCAGCAGCCCCTCGGCGTCGACCTCGACGGAACGGTTCTCCGCGGATGCGGGGACCGGGGCCGCCTCGCGCAGCCGCACCTGAGGCAGACACACCACCGTGCCCCGTGGCGCCCATGCCTCGTCGCGCGCGGTCGTCACCCTGAGCGTCAGCCAGGCCTCGCCGCCCGCACGCGGTACCTCGAAGGGCAGCGGTACGACCGCCGTCTCACCGGGCCGCAGATCCGGCAGCTCGGCGGGCGCGGTCACCGTGTCACCGTCGGCGAGCGACAGCTCCCACTCGCCGGCCAGCCAGTCCAGGCCGCGGAAGTGCTGATGGTTGCCGAGCACGATGCCCTCGTGCCTGAAGCACTCGATACGCAGCGGCGCCGCGATCTCGCGGTGCTCGTACATCGCGGGCTTGGGAGTGCGGTCCGGGAAGACGACGCCGTCGGCGATGAAGGCGCCGTCGTGGATGGTCTCGCCGAAGTCGCCGCCGTACGCCCAGCGATGGCCGGGCGCGGCGACACCGTTGTCATAGAGCCCGGCGCCCCCACGCCCGACCGGTCTTCCGTCGTTCACACGCTGGAGAATGCCGTGGTCCCAGAACTCCCAGATGAACCCGCCCTGAAGTCCTGGCGTTGACTCGATGGCGGCCCAATGGTCCGCGAGCGTGCCGTTGCTGTTGCCCATGGCGTGCGAGTACTCGCACTGGATGAGGGGTCTGGTCTGCTCGCCGGACAGGGCGTGGGCGACACAGTCCTCCAGCGGCGCGTACATGGGGCAGGCGATGTCGGAGGCGTCGTCGGTCGCCGCCCAGTCGAGCTTGGCGGCACCCTCGTACTGGATCGGCCGCGTCGGATCGTGCCGGCGCACCCAGCCCGCCGCGGCGTCGTGGTTGGCGCCGTAGTCGGACTCGTTGCCGAGCGACCAGATGATCACCGACGGATGGTTCTTGTCGCGGAGCACCATCCGCGAGACCCGGTCCACGAAGGCGTTCAGATAGCGCGGGTCGTCGGCGATCTCGTGGGCGTGGTCGTGGGACTCGATGTCCGCCTCGTCGACGACGTAGAAGCCGAGTTCGTCGGCGAGGTCGTACAGCCCGGGGTCGTTCGGGTAGTGGGCGGTGCGGATCGCGTTGAAGCCGAACCGCTTCAGCAGGACGAGATCCGCGCGCATGTCGTCGTACGACACCGTCCGGCCGGTCAGCGGATGGAAGTCGTGCCGGTTCACGCCGCGGATGTACACCCGCTCGCCGTTGACGAGGAGGTTGCGGCCGACGATCTCGACGTCGCGGAAGCCGATGCGGTGGTACGAGGTGTCGGCGACCGTTCCGTCGGCGCGGTGCAGTCGGACGGTCAGGCCGTACAGCTCGGGCGCCTCGGCGTTCCAGGTGCGCACATCGGGGACGATGGTGTGCAGCCGTACCTCGCCGAGGAAGTCGGAGACCCGCTCGTCCTCGACGTTGGCGCGGTCGAACTCCGCGTCCTGGGACAGGAGTTGCCCGTCCAGCTCGCCGGTGACGTACCACCCGTCGGGCAGCGCGCCGGCCGTGTCCCGCACCCGGCAGTCGACCCGCAGCTCACCGCTGTACGCGGCCCGTACGGTCACGTCCGCGAGGTGCAGGGGGTCGATGGCGTACAGCAGCACCGAGCGGGTGATGCCGCCGTGCCACCACTGGTCCTGGTCCTCGATGTGCGAGGCGTCGGACCACTTCACGACGGTGAGGCGTACGGTGGCGCGCTCGCCGGGCCGGACGAAGGGCGTGAGGTCGAACTCGGCGGCGAGGTGGGAGTCCTTGGAGATGCCGACGGGACGCCCGTCCACCTGCACGAGCAGCACGCTCTCGGCGGCGCCGACCTGGAGCACGATCCGGCGGCCGGACCACTCGGCGGGGATGTCGACCGTGCGCTCGTACACACCCGTCGGGTTTCTGTATACAGGCGACAGGGGCGGGAATTCCGCATACGGCATACGGATGTTCGTGTACTGGGGAAGGTCGTCGGTGTCCTGCATGGTCCAGACACCCGGCACGTACGCCGTCGACCACGGACCGCCGACCGGCGTGTCCGGAGCCGGCAGCAGCTGGAAGTTCCAGTCGCCGTCCAGGGGGAGTGCTCCGGAGCGCCGGTCGACGGCGTTCATGGGCAGTCGCCCCCAGGAGGTCACCTCGGGTGCCTCCCAGGGACGCAGGGCGAGCAGGGGATCGCTCGTCATCCGCGCACGGCTCCCTTCGCGAGGTCACCGATGATCTGCTTGGCGCCGACCGCGAACACGATCAGCAGCGGGATGAGGGCGAGCAGGGCGCCGGTCATCACGATGCCGTAGTCGGTGGTGCCGTGGGTGCCGTTGAGCTGGGACAGCGCGACCTGGAGGGTCACGTTGTCCGGGTTGGTGAGAGCGATCAGGGGCCAGGCGAAGTCGTTCCACTGCCCCATGAAGGTGAAGATGCCGAGGAAGGCGAGACCGGGGCGGACCACCGGGAGCGCCACGTGCCAGTACTGGCGCAGGAAGTTCGCGCCGTCGAGCCTGGAGGCGTCGAGCAGCTCGTCGTGGATGGCGGTCCTCATGTACTGGCGCATCCAGAAGATGCCGAAGGCGTTGGCCGCGGCCGGCACGATCAGCGCGGTCATCGAGCCGATCCAGCCGATCTTCGCCATGAGGACGAACTGCGGGATGACCGACAGCTGTGCCGGCACCATGAAGATGACCATGAGCAGCCCGAACAGCGGCTTCTTGCCGGGGAACTCGAACTTCGCGAAGACGAACGCGGCGAGGGAGTCGAAGAGCAGGACCAGGAAGGTCACCGACGCCGCGACCAGCAGCGAGTTCCACATCGACCCGAAGAAGTCGATGGCGTCGAAGAGATTGCGGACGTTCTCCAGGAAGTGCGTGCCCGGCAGCAGCTTCGGTGGGTAGGAGAAGATCTCCGAGGAGCTGTGCGTCGACATGATCACGGCCCAGTAGAACGGGAAGGCCGAGATCAGCGTGCCGAGGATCAGCGGGAGGTGCAGCGCGATCCCTCTGCGGCGGGACCCCTTGATGGATGACATGGCGCGCCCTTCCTAGTCGCCCCGGCGCTGCACGAGGCGCCAGTTGATGATCGAGAAGAGGACGACGACGAGGAAGATGCCCCACGCCACGGCGGCGCCGTACCCGAAGTCGTTGTTGTCGAAGGTCTGCTGGAAGAAGTAGAGGACCATCGTCTGGCCCGAGTGGCCCGGACCGCCCGCGAACGTCGAGTCGTTGGACGAGGTCTGGAGCAGGACCTGTGGTTCGGAGAAGCTCTGCAGGCCGGTGACCGTCGAGACGACGAGCACGAAGAGCAGCGTGGGCCGCAGCAGGGGCAGCGTGATCCGGAAGAAGGTCTGGACGGGCCCGGCGCCGTCCATGCGCGCCGCCTCGTACAGGTCGCTCGGGATGGTCTGGAGGCCGGCGAGGAAGATGATGGCGTTGTAGCCGGTCCACTGCCAGGTCATCAGCGCCGCGATGGTGACCTTGATGCCCCAGGGCGTGTTCAGCCAGGCGACCTGGTCGATCCCGACCGCGTGCAGGACGGCGTTCACCATGCCGGCGTTGGTGGAGAAGATCGAGCCGAAGACGATCGCGATGGCGACGACCGAGGTGACGTTCGGCAGGAAGTACGCGACGCGGTACAGGCTCTTGAACCGGACCGCCGAGTTGAGCATCACGGCCGTGATCATCGCCAGGAGGATCATGGGGAAGGTGGCCATCGCCCAGATGATGATCGTGTTGCCGATCGAGTTCCAGAAGTCGCTGTCGCTCAGCAGGTACTGGTACTGCGAGAGCCCGGCCCACTCCATCGAGCCGAGGCCGTCCCAGCGGTGGAAGGACAGATAGAGCGAGAATCCGACCGGGAACAGGCCGAAGCCCAGGAAGATCAGATAGAAGGGGGAGATGGCGGCGTAGAGGTGCCAGTACTTGCGGAAGCCCTTCTTCGGTCCGGCCGCGGAGGGCTGGGCCACGGCGGGCGGGGTCTGTTCGAGGACGGCCATCAGTAGCTCACCCCCAGGTGCTTCGCGATGCGACGGCACTTGCTCATGGCGTCACTCCAGGCCTTCTTGGGGTCCTTGCCGAGGACGCCGACGTTCTTGATCTCGTCCTTGATGGGCTGCCCGAGCGCGATGTCGTACGGGCTGTTGTAGGCGACGACGATCTTCTGCGCGGCGGGTCCGAAGATGTCGGTCGTGACCTGGCCGCCGAAGAAGTCGTCCGGCTCCTGCATCTGCTTGAGCTCGTAGGAGGCGGGCGTGGAGGGGAAGAGGCCCGCGTCGAGGTAACCCTGCGCCTGGTTGGCCGCGTCGAGCATCCAGGAGATGATCTGGAAGGCCTGCTCGGGCTCCCGGCACGCCTTGGTGATCGACAGGAACGAGCCGCCGTTGTTGGCGGGCCGCACCGGCATGTCGGCCACCCTCCACCTGCCCTTGGTCTTCGGCACGCCGTTCTTGATGTCGAAGCTGGCCCAGGAGGCGCCGAGTTGGCTCGGCAGCGTGCCGTCCTGGATGGCCGACAACTGGTCCGGGGTACCGCTGACCAGGTCCGAGACGATGCCGCGCCGCTTGGCCTCGACGGCCAACGCCCAGGCGTCGCGCACATGTTGCTGGTCACCGATGAACCGGCGGTCCTTGTCGACGTACCGCTTGCTGCCCTGGTTCACCACGTTGTCGAAGACGGAGTTGACGTCGGTGAGCAGCTTGGCCTTCGAGATCCGTTTGCCGAGCTGCTCACCCGCGGCGAAGAACTTCTCCCAGGTGTCCAGTTCCTTCGACACGTCGCCGGGCTCGTACGGCAGTCCCGCCTTGCGGAACACGTCGTACTGGTAGAAGTGCGCGACCGGCCCGCAGTCGATGGGGAAGCCGACCATCGTGCCGTCGTCGGCGATGCCCTGGTCCCATTTCCAGGGCAGGTACTGGTCCTTGTACTTCTCCGCACCCAGCGTCCGCAGATCGATGAACTGGTCCGCGTTCGGCAGATAGGCGGCCATGTCCTCGCCCTTGAGCCCCGCGATGTCGGGGATGTGGGCCTTGCCGGTGATCGTGGTGATGAGCTTGGAGCGGTACTGGCCGCCGATCTGGATGGCCTGGAGGTCGACCGAACTGTCGTAGCGGGCCTTGGCGTTCTTGACGACGGTGTCGCTCAGGCCGCCGCTCCAGTACCACAGGACCATGTTCCGGCCGGTCGAGCCGGTCGGAACGGCACAGCCGGACGCCAGGCCGCCGAGCGCCGTGGCGGCCGTACCGGCCAGGCCCGCGCGGAGCAGGCCTCTTCGTGAGAGCCGCACAGCTCCCACCGCCTTTCGGGGGTTTTCGGGTCTTCGCATATGTACGGGGGGGTCAGAACTGCCGTGCGGGGGGAGTGACGGGGGCGTACTGGACGGGGGGCCCGGGGTCGGCCGGGATCCGGTCGGACAGAAAACCGTATGCGGTCTTCAGTTCGCGGTCGGCGAGCGACCGCCACCAGCGGTCGACGCCGTACCAGCCGGGTGCGGCCAGCGCCCCACCCGGATGCTGGACGGACAGCCCGGCCGCGAGCACCGCGAACCGCAGTCGCTCCTCGAGCGGCCAGCCGCCGAGCGAGGCCGCGACGAAGCTCGCGCCGAACACGTCCCCGGCGCCCGTCGCGTCCAGGACATCGATGTCGAGGGCCGGGACGTCCGCGTACTCGCCCGTGGTCTGGTCCACGGCCACCGCGCCGTCCCCGCCCCGCGTGACCACGGCGACCGGCACCAGCTCGGAGAGCGTGCCGAGGGCCGCGACCGCGCTGTCGGTGCGGGTGTAGGCCATCGCCTCGGTCTCGTTGGGGAGGAAGGCGTGGCACAGCTTCAGCTGGTCCAGCAGGTCCGTGGACCACTGCTGGGTGGGGTCCCAGCCGACGTCGGCGTAGATGTGGGTGCCGTTCGCGGCGGCCCTGGCGATCCACTCGCGGGGTTCGGCCTCGAGGTGAACGAGGGCGGTGCGCGCCTCGGGCGGGTCGCCCATCAGCGTGTCCTGCGAGTACGGGGGCTCCTGGCCGTGGGTGACCAGGGCGCGGTCGTCGCCGTGGGCGAGCGAGACGGTGACGGGGGTGGGCCAGTCGTCCGCGGTGCGGGAGAGCGAGAGGTCGACGCCCTCCTGGTCGTCGAGGACGTCCCGGCAGTACTCGCCGTAGAAGTCGTCGCCGAAGACCGTCGCCAGGGAGGTCCGCAGGCCGAAGCGGGACGCGGCGACCGCCAGGTTGGCGATGCCGCCGGGGCCGCAGCCCATGCCGGCCGTCCAGATTTCCTCGCCCGGCGTCGGCGGCCTGCCCAGACCCGTGAGAACGAGGTCGTAGAAGAGCAGCCCGGTCAGCAGTACATCGGGCCGGTCGTCGTCCACGCGCACATCCTCTCGTCCGGCGCTCCACGACGGAGCTCGTCAAAACTCTTCAAATTCGATGACCGGAATCGTGCGCCGCTCCGCGACATTGGTCAATACCTGAGCAGAAGTGAGCATGGAAATGATTGGCAATGACGAGTACTGTTCACGACGTGCTGGCAGAACGACGACATCAACTCATCCTGCGGGCCCTGCGCTCCGGTGGTCCCGCGGCTGTGACCGACCTCTCCGAGCAGCTGGGTGTGAGCCCCGCCACGATCAGGCGTGACCTGGTCAAACTCGAGGAGGACGGGCTGCTCACCCGCGTCCACGGCGGTGCCCGCGCCGAGGAGGGCGACCAGCCCTTCGCCGAGGTCGCCGAGGTGCGCGTGGCCGAGAAGGACGTCATAGCCGCGCATGCGGCGGGGCTGATCGAGGACGGTCAGTCGGTGCTGCTCGACATCGGCACCACCGCCTACCGCCTGGCCCGCCAGCTGCACGGCCGCCGTCTCACCGTGATCACCAGCAACCTGGTGGTCTACGAGGAACTCGCCGACGACGAGGGCATCGAGCTGGTCCTGCTCGGCGGCATGGTCCGCCGCGAGTACCGCTCCCTGGTCGGCTTCCTCACCGAGGACAACCTCCGCCAGCTGCACGCCGACTGGCTCTTCCTCGGCACCAGTGGAGTTCGCCCCGGTGGGCAGGTGATGGACACGACGGTCGTCGAGGTGCCGGTCAAGCGCGCCATGATCAAGGCGAGCGAGCGGATCGTGCTGCTCGCCGACGCGGCGAAGTTCCCGGGTACGGGGATGGCGAAGGTCTGCGGTCCCGAGGACCTGGACGTGGTGGTGACGAACGCGCCGGTGAACGCGGCGACGCGGGCCTCCCTGGAGGAGGCGGGCGTCGCGGTGGTCGTGGCAGGAAAGGTACAAGCGTGAAGCTGACGATTCTGGGCGGCGGCGGATTCCGCGTGCCGCTCGTGTACGGGGCGCTCCTGACGGACCGCGCCGAGGGGCGGGTCACGGAAGTCGTTCTGCACGATCTGGACGACAGTCGACTGTATGCAGTCGCCCGGGTGCTGGCTGAACAGGCGTCGACCGTCGACGATGCCCCCACGGTCACCGCCACCACCGACCTCGACGAGGCGCTCCGCGGCGCCGACTTCATCTTCTCCGCGATCCGCGTCGGCGGCCTGGAGGGCCGCGCCGAGGACGAGCGGGTGGCCCTCGCCGAAGGCGTCCTCGGCCAGGAGACGGTCGGCGCCGGCGGCATCGCCTACGGTCTGCGCACGGTCCCCGTCGCCGTCGACATCGCCCAGCGGGTCGCCCGGCTCGCCCCCGACGCCTGGGTCATCAACTTCACCAACCCGGCAGGTCTCGTCACCGAGGCCATGTCCCGCCACCTCGGCAACCGCGTCATCGGCATCTGCGACTCACCGGTCGGCCTCGGCCGCCGGATCGCCCGGGTGCTCGGCGCGAACCCGAACGAGGCGTGGATCGACTACGTCGGCCTCAACCACCTCGGCTGGGTCCGCGGCCTGCGTGTCGCCGGCCGTGACGAACTCCCGCGGCTGCTCGCCGACCCCGGACTCCTCGGCTCCTTCGAGGAGGGCAAGCTCTTCGGCGTCGACTGGCTGCAGTCGCTCGGCGCGATCCCCAACGAATACCTGCACTACTACTACTTCAACCGCGAGACCGTCCGCGCCTACCAGCAGGCCGAGAAGACCCGCGGCGCCTTCCTCGCCGACCAGCAGGCCGCCTTCTACGAGGAGATGCGCCGCCCGGACGCCGCCGCCCTCACCGCCTGGGACCGCACCCGCGCCGAGCGCGAGGCCACCTACATGTCCGAGAACCGCGAGAGCGCCGGCGCCGGTGAGCGCGACGCCGACGACCTGTCCGGCGGCTACGAGAAGGTCGCCCTCGCCCTGATGCGGGCCATCGCCCGCGACGAGCGCACCACCCTGATCCTCAACGTCCGCAATCAGGGAACCCTCTCGGTGCTCGACAACGATGCCGTGATCGAGGTCCCGTGCCTCGTCGACGCCAACGGCGCCCACCCGGTCGCCGTCGCCCCGCTGCCCGACCACGCGAGCGGCCTGGTCTGCTCGGTGAAGGCGGTCGAGCGCGAGGTGCTGGCCGCCGCCGAGTCCGGCTCCCGTACGACGGCGGTGAAGGCGTTCGCGCTGCACCCGCTAGTCGACTCCGTGAACGTCGCCCGCCGACTGGTCGAGGGCTACGCCGAGGTCCATCCGGGTCTGGCGTACCTTAAGTGAGCACACGGAGGGAAAGCGCTTTCCCTCGCCGTACCTCCTCCGTGCCCGCCCGGCCCACCTCCCTCCGCTTCCACCCGCTCGCTCCCTTCCTGGAGACCTCTCATGCACGACGAACGCCGCCGGATCGAGGAACGCGTAGAGCGCCTCCACAACCAGCGCATCAAGCCCGCGATCTACGCGGCCACCGTCCCCTTCGAGGTCGAGGCGTGGCAGGCACCGGGGGAGCCGGTCCCCTTCGAGGAGGCCGCGGCGGCCCGGTACGCGCCGTTCGCGATGGACACCCCGTGGGGTCCGCCCTGGGGCACCACCTGGTTCCGGATGCGGGGCGAGGTGCCCGCCGAGTTCGCCGGGAAGCGCGTCGAGGCGGTCATCGACCTCGGCTTCGTGGGCGACTGGCCGGGCAACCAGGCCGAGGCGCTGGTCCACCTGCCCGACGGCCGTCCCCTGAAGGCGGTCAACCCGCTCAACCAGTACGTGCCGATCGCCAACCCGGCGACGGGCGGGGAGCAGATCGACTACCTGGTCGAGGCGGCGTCCAACCCCGACATCCTGGCGAACAACTTCGAGGCTCCGACACTGCTCGGTGATGTACTGACGGCAGGCGACCGTCCACTGTATACATTCCAGCGCGCCGACATCGCCGTCCTCGACGAGGAGGTCTGGCACCTCGACCTCGATCTCCAGGTGCTGCTCGGCGTCATGGTCCACCTCGGTGATCACGAGCCGCGCCGCCACGAGATCCTGCACGCCCTGGACCGGGCCATGGACGCCCTCGACCTGGACGACATCTCCGGCAGCGCGGCGGCGGTCCGCGAGGTGCTGGCCCCGGTCCTGGCGAAGCCCGCCCACGCCAGCGCGCACACGGTCTCCGGCGTCGGCCACGCCCACATCGACTCCGCCTGGCTGTGGCCCATCCGCGAGACCAAGCGCAAGACGTCCCGCACCTTCTCCAACGTCACCTCGCTCGCCGACGAGTACGACGACTTCGTCTTCGCCTGCTCCCAGGCCCAGCAGTACGAGTGGGTGCGCGACAACTACCCGCACGTGTGGGCCCGCATCCAGGAGTCCGTGAAGAAGGGCCAGTGGGCCCCGGTCGGCGGCATGTGGGTCGAGTCCGACGGCAACCTGCCCGGCGGCGAGGCCATCGCCCGTCAGCTCGTGCACGGCAAGCGGTTCTTCATCGAGCACTTCGGCATCGAGACCAAGGGCGTCTGGCTGCCGGACTCCTTCGGCTACAACGCCGCCTACCCGCAGCTCGCCAAGCTCGCCGGCAACGAGTGGTTCCTCACCCAGAAGATCTCCTGGAACCAGACCAACAAGTTCCCCCACCACACCTTCTGGTGGGAGGGCATCGACGGCACCCGCATCTTCACCCACTTCCCGCCGATCGACACCTACAACGCCCGTTTCAGCGGCGAGGAGATGGACCGAGCCGTCCGCAACTACGCGGAGAAGGGCGCCGGTTCGCGCTCCCTGGCCCCCTTCGGCTGGGGTGACGGCGGTGGCGGCCCCACCCGCGAGATCATGGAACGCGCCCGGCGCCTCGCCGACCTGGAGGGCTCGCCCAAGGTCGTCGTCGAGCACCCCGACGAGTTCTTCGCCAAGGCCCGCGCCGAGTACGAGGACGCCCCCGTCTGGAACGGCGAGCTCTACCTGGAGCTCCACCGCGCCACCTACACCTCCCAGGCCCGCACCAAGCAGGGCAACCGCCGCAGCGAACACAAGCTCCGCGAGGCCGAGTTGTGGGCGACGACGGCCGCCCTGCACGCGCCGGGCTACGCGTACCCCTACGAGAAGCTGGACCGCCTCTGGAAGACGGTCCTGCTGCACCAGTTCCACGACATCCTGCCGGGGTCGTCCATCGCCTGGGTGCACCGCGAGGCGGAGGCCGAATACGCGCGGGTGGCCGAGGAGCTGGAGGTGCTGACGGCGGAGGCGGTCGCGGCCCTGGGCGGCGGCGGGGCACGGGTCTTCAACACGAGCCCGTACGACCGTACGGACGTGGTCCGGGACGGCTCGGGCGCACCGACGTTCGTGACGGTGCCCGCGAGCGGCAGCGCGCCCCTCGCCGCCGCCGAACCCGCGCACCCGGTGACGGTCGAGGGCAGCGTCCTCGACAACGGTCTCGTCCGTGTACAGGTGGCAGAAGACGGAACACTGTCGTCTGTATACGACATCCGCGCGAACCGCGAAGTCCTCGCCGAGCGGGGCAACCTCCTCCGACTGCACACAGACCTCCCGAACTACTGGGACGCCTGGGACATCGACAAGCACTACAAGAACCGCTTCACCGACCTGCTGGAGGCGGACGCGGTGACGGTCGTCGAGCAGGACCCGCTGCTCGGGGCGATCCGCGTCACCCGTTCCTTCGGCAAGGGCTCGAAGATCACCCAGACGATCACCCTCCGCGCCGGCAGCCCCCGCATCGACTTCGAGACCGAGATCGACTGGCACGAGGCCGAGAAGATCCTCAAGGCGGGCTTCCCGATCGACATCCGCGCCCCGCACTCCTCCGCGGAGATCCAGTTCGGCCACATCCAGCGCCCCACCCACACCAACACCAGCTGGGAGGCGGCCCGTTTCGAGGTCTCCGGCCACCGCTGGGTGCACGTCGGGGAGCCCGGCTACGGTGTCGCGGTCATCAACGACTCGACGTACGGCCACGACGTCTCCCGCACGGTCCGCGAGGACGGCGGCACGACGACCAAGGTCAGCCTGAGTCTGGTGCGCGCCCCGCGCATCCCGGACCCGGAGGCCGACCAGGGCAAGCACCGCTTCACCTACTCCCTGCTGCCCGGCGCGAGCATCGAGGACGCGGTCGCCGAGGGGTACGCCCTCAACCTGCCCCTGCGCGTGGCCGATTCGGCGGGCGAGCCGGAGCCGGTCGTCTCCGTCGAGGGCGACGGCATCACCGTCGAGGCGGTCAAGCTCGCCGACGACACCTCGGGCGATGTGGTGGTACGGCTCTACGAGTCCCGTGGCGGCCGCGCGCAGGGCGTCCTGCGCACCGGCTTCCCGCTCGCCGGAGCAAAGGTGACCGACCTGCTGGAGCGACCGCTGACCGAGGACGAGGCCGCCGTCGACGGCACGGTCCCCGTGACGCTGCGCCCCTTCCAGATCCTGACGCTCCGTCTGCGGCGCGCCTGACGGCGCCCACGTGCGCGGCGGGCAGGGACGTCTGCACCCGTCCCTGCCCGCCGTACCCGAGCGACCTCTCGCACCCAGGAGTTCAGCCGTGCCCATGCAACCCTGGTTCACCGACGCCAAGTTGGGGATCTTCGTCCACTGGGGCATCTACGCCGTCGACGGCGTCCAGGAGTCCTGGTCGTTCTACGACGACATCGTCCCGCACGACCGGTACATGTCCCAGCTCGATCGCTTCACCGGCGCCCGGTACGACCCTCGTGAGTGGGCCGACCTGTTCGCCCGCGCCGGCGCCCGGTACGCCGTCCTGACGACCCGTCACCATGACGGAGTGGCCCTGTGGGACACGGAGTTCGGCGAACTCAACCTCGGCAAGGACTACATCGGCCCCTACGCCGAGGCCCTGCGCGAGAAGGACCTCAAGGTCGGCTTCTACTACTCGCACTCCGACTGGAACCACCCCGACTACGCCACCACCCGCAAGCCGGGCCGCCCACCGGAGCAGGAGGACAACCGCTACTCCGAATGCTCGGCCGAGGACGAGGACCTGGCGGCCTGGGAGCGGTTCATCGCCTACCGGGACGGCCAGATCCGTGAGCTGTCCGACCGCCACCGGCCCGATCTGATGTGGTTCGACGGCGAGTGGGACCGCAGCGAGGAACAGTGGCGCATCCCCGAACTCGCCGCGCTCATACGCTCGTACAACCCCGACGTCGTCTTCAACGCCCGCATGCTCAGCGAGGGCGACTACGCCACCCCCGAGCAGGGCGCTCCCATCGAACCCCCCGAGGGCCCCTGGGAGTTGTGCCTCACCATCAACGACTCCTGGGGCTACCAGCACCAGGACCACAACCACAAGTCGCTCACCCAGCTGATCCGCTACTTCACCGAGACCATCGGAGGCGGCGGCAACCTGCTGCTCGACGTCGGCCCGATGGAGGACGGCACCATCCCGCGGCCGCAGGTGGAGCGACTCGAAGGCCTGGGGGAGTGGATCGCCAAGCACTCCGAGGCGGTGTACGGGACGGTGCGCGGACTGCCGGCCGGGCACCACTACGGGCCCAGCACCCTCTCCGTCGACGGCCGTACGCTCTACCTCACCCTGTTCGACATCCCCCGCGCCGAGATCGGCGTCCGCGGCCTGGCCACCCCGGTCCGCAAGGTCACTGTCCTCGGTACCGGCACCGAACTCGCCCACCGTGTCGTCGGCGGACTGCACGAGGCCGTCGGCGTGCTGTGGATCGACCCGCCCGCCGAGGCCGACCTCGACCCGCACGCCACGGTGCTCGCGGTCGAACTGGACGGGGAACTGGAGCTGTACCGAGGCGCGGGACGGTTCTGACCACGCCACGGGACGACGGTTCCCATCAAGAATTAAGAAAGCGGTAAGTCGCCAGGTCACGGCGGGTTCCCGGCCCGCCGTGACTTTTCTGTGCCGCCTCCCCGACACCTGAAGTTCGCCCGCCACCCCTGGGATGCGGAACGCAAGGCGCGACAGAAAGGTGACACGGTGCGAGACCCGCGTATGTCAGAGATCGGCAAGGGACTGAGGCGACGGGGCAGGCTGATGAAGGAGGCGGTGAGCCCGCCGCGCAGAACCCTGGACGCGGTCCCCGCACCGCGCCCCGCGGCCGACCCCTACACCGCCCCCTGCGCCCCGCGCCTGGTGGAGGCCCCGGTCTTCGTCCTGTCCTCGGTGCGCTCGGGCTCGACCCTGCTGAGGGTCCTCCTCAACAGTCACAGCCGTATCCGCGCCCCGCACGAGATGCATCTGCGCACCGTGCACGTCCAACTCGCCCGCGACTTCACCGCCGAGGCCATGAAGGCACTCGAACTCGACAAGACCGAGCTGGAGCACATGCTCTGGGACCGGGTCCTGCACCTCGAACTCGCCCGCAGCGGCAGGGACGTCATCGTCGACAAGACACCGGCGAACGCCCTCATCTGGCCCCGGCTGCACCGATGTTGGCCTCAGGCGAAGTTCATCGTCCTGCTGCGCCACCCGGGAGCGGTCATCACCTCGCTCACCAACCGCCGCACGGATCCGGACCGTGCCGCGATCCGCGCCGAGGTCCTCGAATACGCCGAGAAGCTGGAGGAGGCCCGTGCGGCCCTCGACGCCCAGGTGATCACGTACGAGGAACTGACCGCCGAGCCGGAGCGGATCACCCGCGGTCTGTGTGCGTATCTCGGCCTCCCGTGGGAGAGCGGGATGCTCGACTACGGCGATCAGGACCACGGTGCCTTCCGCCCGCAGCTCGGCGACTGGTCCAGCACCATCAGGTCGGGACGCGTCCAGCCGGCCCGTGAGGCCGACGCCGCTGTCGAACTGCCCTCACGCCTGGCCGAGTTGGCACAGGCGTGGGGATACCCGATCGCTTGACTCAGCCGGTGAAGCCGGCCGTGATCGAGGTGAACTGCCAGTTGCTCTGGCTGATCCCGGAGCAGTTGCTGACCACGCCGCCGCCCGGGCACGGCCGGTCACGGTTGACCGACCAGAACGCCAGCCGCGCGATGTGGTGGGAGTTCGCCCAGTCCCGGATCGAGGTCCAGGTCGCGGTCGAGGTGAGCTCCTGCTGGTCGGAGAGCCCGTTCATACCGGAGATGCCGATGTGGGCGTAGGCCGTGGCGTCGTCCCACCCGAAGGTGGACCTCAGCTTGGTCTTGAGCCCTTCCGTCGCGTTCACGGTGTTGCCGTACATGTCGGCACCGCCGCCGAAGTCGAACGGCATGATCGTGAACACGTCGATACCGGCGTTCAGCGCCTTGGCCTGCTCGATGAGCCGGTTGCCCCAGTACGTCGGACCGGTCGTCGACGTCCCGAAGGTCAGGACGGTCCGCAGTCCCGGGTTGTTCGCCTTGACGATCTTCAGGGCGTTCAGGATCCGGTCCTGCACGGTCGCGTTCTCGAATTCGTCGGTGTTCTCGATGTCGACGTCGATCGCCTTGAGCCCGTAGGCGTCGATCACCTTCTGGTACGCGCCCGCCAGCGCCTCGGCGCTGGAGCAGTTCGGCCCGAGCTTGTTGCCGCTCCAGCCGCCGATCGACGGCACGATGTCGCCGCCCGCGGAACGGATGGAGTTGATGACGCTCTGGTCGTTTCCGCCGGTCAGCGGCCTGCTGCCGTCCCAGGCCGGGTTGCAGCCGCCGGAGGACAGGATGAACGCCATCGTGTACCACTTGATCCCGGTCGAGCTCATCACCGAGGTGGCGCTCGGCGGATCACCCCAGCCGAGGTAGAGGTAGGGCGCGGCCTGCTTGAACCCGGTCCCGCCCCCGCCGCCCGCGTCCGTCGTGACGCTCACGGCGTTGGAGGCCGCCGAGGAGTTCGCGGCCGCGTCCCGCGCCCGCACGGTGAACGTGTAGGCGGTGCTGCCGGAGAGTCCGCTGACGGTGGCACTCGTCCCGGAGACGCTGAGCACCTGGTTCGACCCGCTGTAGATGTCGTACGCCGTGACACCGACGTTGTCCGTCGACGCGTTCCACGCCAGCGACACGCTCGACGACGTCTTCCCGGTGGATCGCAGACTCGCCGGCGCGGTCGGCGCCTGCGTGTCCGAACCGCCGCCCGGGCCGTCGAGGTTGATGTCGTCGGCGTAGTAGGTGCCCTGCGCGTACCACCCGTGGGTGTAGACGGTGGCGCTCGTCTGCGAGGCACCGGTGGTGAAGGACACGCTGAGCTGGCTGTACGCCGACGGCGACGAGGTCCAGGTGGAGGAACCGCCGTCCACACCGAGGTAGACGTAGCTGCCGCGCACCCAGCCGCTCAGCGTGTACGCGGTGTTCGGCCGCACGGCGACGGTCTGGCTGCACTTGGCGATGTCACTCGAACTCACCGCACCGGCAAGCGCCCTGGAGCCGGCGCGTACGGGGGAGGAGACGACCGACCCGAGATTGCCGGTGCAGGACCAGGGGCTCAGGGCCCCCGACTCGAATCCGGGATTGGTCAGAACATTGGCCGCTTGGGCCGTACCGGGAAGAGCGACGGCCCCGGCCAGTGCGAGAGCCGCGGTACCCAGGAGAGCGAAGAGACGTCTGGAACGCCGTGGAAGTGGAGTGCGCACATGATCTCCCTGAAGAAATGGGGGTGTTCGGGAGTACAGGGAAGTGCGCAACCAAGTTGGTATGGACCAATGCGTCTGTCAAGGCGGAGAGACGGAATTGGTCCATACCGGTGGGGAGATGTACCTGGGGGTGCGGGTAACTGCGCGACAAGCCACAGAACACCCGCACTCGGCCGACAGCCTAAAGCGGCAGTGCCTGACCCGCGGCCGAGACGGAGTCGACGGCAACGGGCTCAGCCGCCGCAGGCCGAGGCAACGGCTCCGACACCTCGGCCCTCTGATGCGGAATGGCCACAGGCCGAAGCTGCCGCGGCCCCGACACCACCGTGTAGTCCTGACCCAGGAACGGCGGAGCCATCTCCCCCGGGTCCTCACCCAGCGCCAACTGCACAGCGGCCCAAGGCGCGTTGACCCCGCACAGCGACAGCTGGTGCAGCCCGCCGGCGGGCCGGGTGTTGACATCCATCAGCACCGGCGTGTCACCGAACATCCGGAACTGGATGTTGGACAGGTAGTGCAGCCCGAACCCCTCAGCGATCATCCGCGCCGGCTCCAGCCACTGCTCGTGCAGCGTGAACCCGCGACGGCGCCCGTTCTTGGTGCGGCCCACCGCCAGCCGGATCCGGTTGTCGGTCCCCGTGAGGCAGTCGACCGAGACCTCCGGCTGCTCCAGACGCGGCATGACCAGCCAGTCCACCGACTCGTCGGCCTGCGTCAGGGCCTCCACGACCGTGTCCAGCGGTACGTACGGGCCGGGAAAGCCGTTGAGGTGAGTGAGTGAGAAGGGGGCGCGCGTGATCACGCGGAAGCCCACCCCGCCCGCGCCGGACGCCGGCTTGAAGCACGCCTTGTACCCGCCCGCCTCCAACTCCTCGACGGCGACGACGAGTTCCTCCGCGTTGCGCACCCGGTACCAGGGCGGCACCGGTACTCCGATGGCCTGTACGGCCTCGTACGCGATCACCTTGTCGTGGAAGACGGCCACGGCCTCCGGCGGCGGCGCGAGCAGTGCCGTACCGGCCGCCTCGAACTCCGCGCGGTGCGCCACGATCGCCGACTGGTGCAGTCGGGGCACGAAGACGTCGATGCCGCGGCGGGTGCACTGGTCGAGCGCGTACTCGACGTACGCGGCCGGGGACAGGCCCTCCGGCTCCAGCTCGGCGGTGTCGGCGGCGGCCAGCACGGGGGAGTCCGCGTCGCCGTGCGTCGCATGGATCTTGACGGCGCGATCACAGGGATTTCGGCGCAACTGATCCATGAAGAACACGTTCTCCGCGTACGTGCGGTTGAGCCAGACGCGTACGCGAGAGATCATGCAGGCCGCCTTTCGGGGTTTTCGGGCACGGCGAAGCAGGCCGAGCCCGGCCAGGGTGTGAGGAGGGTCACCAAACCGCCCTGCGCGAAGGGAAGTTCATGGCGGTGGTGTTGGGGCGATCATACGGCTTCCGGAGGGCCCGGCGTGCAACGCGCGTGTTACGGATTATTCGATCTTGATCGATCCCGCTGCGGGGCCGTGCCGGGCCGCTTGTCCGGGCGACGTGAATATGCTGTCGTGGTCGCATTCGTGTGCTCGGAGGGGGGACAGAGGTGACGTCGAGGGCCGGTGGTTCCGGACAGCTGCTGGCCATCAGTGACCTGCATGTCGGCTACCCGGAGAACCGCGCCCTCGTCGAGGCGATGCGCCCCGGGACGGACGAGGACTGGCTCCTGGTGGCCGGTGACGTCGCCGAGACCGTGTCCGCGATCCGCTGGACCCTCGAGACGCTCGCCGGCCGCTTCCGCAAGGTCGTCTGGGCCCCGGGCAACCACGAACTGTGGACCCACCCCGACGACGAGGTCACCCTGCGCGGCGTCGAGCGCTACGAACACCTCGTCGCGCTCTGCCGCGACCTCGGCGTCACCACCCCCGAGGACCCCTATCCCGTCTGGGAGGGCGCCGGCGGCCCGGTCGCCGTCGCCCCGCTCTTCCTGCTGTACGACTACTCCTTCCTGCCCGCCGGCTGCACGACCAAGGAGGAGGGGCTGGAGTACGCGTACGGCACCGGCATCGTCTGCAACGACGAGCACCTGCTGCACCCCGACCCCTACCCGAGCCGCGAGGCCTGGTGCCGGGCCCGGGTCGAGGCGACCGCCCGCAGACTCGCCGAGCTGCCCGACGACCTGCCCACCGTGCTCGTCAACCACTACCCGCTGGACCGGCACCCGACCGAGGTGCTCTGGTACCCCGAGTTCGCCATGTGGTGCGGCACGCGGCTCACCGCGGACTGGCACCGCAGGTTCCGCGTCGAGACCATGGTCTACGGTCATCTCCACATCCCGCGGACCACCTGGCACGACGGTGTCCGCTTCGAAGAGGTGTCGGTCGGATACCCCCGGGAGTGGCGCAAGCGCCCCGACCCGCCGGGACGGCTGCGCCGCATCCTGCCCAAGGAGGTCGGACCCCGTGATCGAGGAGCTGCTGCCGGACACGGTGGTGGCCGTGGAGACGTACGGTGACGACGAGACCGCGCCGCTGTACCCCGAGGAAGCGGCGGTCGTGGCGCGGGCGGCGGACAAACGCCGACGCGAGTTCGCCGCGGTACGCTCCTGCGCCCGTCGGGCCATGGAGAAGCTCGGCGTCCCGCCCCAGCCCGTCGTGCCCGGCGCCAGAGGTGCCCCGCAGTGGCCCGCCGGACTTGTCGGCAGCATGACCCACTGCGACGGCTACCGCGCCGCCGCCCTGGTCCGCGCCGCCGACCTGGCCTCCCTCGGCATCGACGCCGAGCCCCATGAGCCGCTCCCCGACGGAGTCCTGGCCTACACCTCCCTGCCCGCCGAGGCGGACCGGCTGCGCGGGCTGGCCGAGGAGCGGCCCGACATCCACTGGGACCGACTGCTGTTCAGCGCCAAGGAGTCCGTCTACAAGGCGTGGTTCCCGCTCACCGGGAAGTGGCTCGACTTCACCGAGGCCGACATCGAGCTCTTCGCCCACCCCGGCGAACGGCTCGGCGGCGGCCTCAGCGCCGAACTCCTCGTACCCGGACCGACGGTGGGCGGCCGGCGGCTGGGCCGCTTCGAGGGCCGCTGGACCGTCCGGCGCGGGCTGGTCGCGACGGCCGTCGTGGTGCCGCACGCCTGAGCCGGGCTCTCACGGACGCGGGAACCAGCTCTGCAGCAGCCGGAAGAACTCCTCCTCGTTGCCCACGAGACCCGCGTCCGCCAGCGCCTGCTCCGCCTCCGCGAGCACGGCGGGCGGCACGACCGGTGGCCGCGGCGCGTCCGGCGGACCGTCGAAGGCGGCGCGCACGGTATGCAGAAGCCGCAGGTAGGCCTGGACGGCGGTGCGCTCGCGGTCGGTCAGTACGGCGGTGTGCATCGGTCGGCTCTCCCCAAGTCGGCTCATCGGTCACGCACCCGTACAAGGGGGTGCAACTCCAGCTTGCCGCCCACCACTGACAATGAGGCCCGCCCACTCCCCGGTTCGCCCGCTTAGCGGAGGCGAAACCTCGGCGAAATCCCCGGTGGGAAAGCCGTCCTACGCTGGGGGCAAGGGCTTTCGGCCGCTGCTCGGCGGCCCAGGGAACGGGGAGGTACGTGCGTGGTCGACGTCCCGCACCGGCGCCCGGCGCGCACCGTACGGCTGCGCTCGGTGGGCGACGGTGAACTCGAGTTGCAGTACCGGGTCGTGCACGGCTACCGCCGTGCCTTCCGGATGGCCGGCGAGGGGCCCGCGCTGGTCCTCATCCACGGCATCGGGGACTCCTCCGCCACCTGGGCCGAGCTGATCCCCGACCTCGCCCGCACCCACACCGTCATCGCCCCCGACCTGCTCGGCCACGGCGCCTCGGACAAACCGCGCGCCGACTACTCGGTGGCCGCGTACGCCAACGGGGTGCGCGATCTGCTGACCACCCTCGGCATCGAGTCGGCGACTCTCGTCGGGCACTCGCTGGGCGGCGGTGTGGCCATGCAGTTCGCCTACCAGTTCCCCGAGCGCACCGAGCGGCTCATCCTGGTCAGCGCGGGCGGCGTGGGGCGCGAGGTGAATCCCGTGCTGCGGATGGTGTCGCTGCCCGGGGCCCATCTGATGCTGTCGTCGTTGCGGCTGCCGGGGATGCGGTGGCAAGTGGGGCTCGCCGTAGGACTGATGAAGCTGCTCGACACCGATCTCGGGCAGGACGCGCCCGACCTGCTGAACCTCGTGGACGCGTTGCCGGACGAGACCTCACGCAACGCCTTCATCCGCACGCTGCGCGCGGTGGTCGACTGGCGGGGGCAGGTGGTGACCATGCTCGACCGGTGCTATCTGACCGAGGGCATGCCGACGATGCTGCTGTGGGGCGACCGGGACAGTGTGGTGCCGGTGCGGCACGCGTTCGGGGCACACGAGGCGATGCCGGGGAGCCGGCTGGAGATCTTCGAGGGGGCGGGGCACTTTCCGTTCCACGCCGATCCGGGGCGGTTCGTCTCCCTGGTCGAGGAGTTCACCGCGACGACGGCTCCGGCGGACTGGAGCCGTGAGCACTGGCGCGAGCTGATGTGCGAGGGACGGCCCGGCATCCCGCTCAGCCGTGCCACCGAACGCGACCTGCGCGAGGCGAGCGAACGCAGCGCGACCTGACCGGCGGCGGTACCGGTCAGCTCTGCGGACCGAGGTAGCCCAGCGACGCCTCGATACGGCCCGCGAGGCGGTCGCGCTGTACCGGTCCCCGTGCCGGCGAACCGTCCAGCCAGGTCAGGCACTTGCTGGCGAGCAGCAGGCCGAAGCGTTCGGCCTCCTTCTCGTCGGCCTGGTCGAAGCGGCTGCGGGCGGCGACCTTCAGGACGGTGGCCCGCAGGTCGGCGTCGTCGCTGAGCATGCGGGCCGCGACCGCGGCGCCCTCGACATGGTGACTGCAGTGCCCGGCCTTCATGTGCCACAGCTCGTGGCCGAGGATGACCAACTGGTGGCCGGGAGCGGTGCGTTCCTCCACGACGACGAGGTCCTGGTCGGCCATGTCCAGCCACAGTCCGCTCGCGGTGTCGGGCGGGAACGCGGCCGTACGGAAGTGGACCGGGCGGCCGCGGCGCCGGCTCATCGCCTCGCAGAGTTCGGCGTAGAGGTCCGCCGGACGCGCCGGTGCGGGGAGGGTGAGTTCCGCTACCAGCTCGCCGCACAGGCGGCGCATTTCCCTACCGATGCCCACAGTTATCCCCCGGCTCACGACTCGGGCCGTTTGACGCTCTCCAGGAGCATGTCCAGCCATTCGGCGACCTTGTCGCGGTGCTGGTCGGTGGGCAGCTGCGCGGCCCGCCAGGCGATCCCGCGGACGCCGTGGTCCTGCAGCAGCCGCTCCAGCGGATCGCCCGCCGTCGCCGTCGCTTCCTTCTCGCGGTCGGCCAGTTTCTGCAGAAGCTCCTGCTCCGTGCGCTGCAGGGCCCCGGAGAGAGCCTCGGGATCCTCGGCCGTGAGGAAACCGGCGTGCACACGGAAGAAACGCTGGATGGCGTCGCAGTGCTCCATGGTGGGACGCCGGTCGCCGTTGATGAGGGCACCCGCCTGCTGCCGTGACATGAAGGCGCCGTCGGCGATCTCCTGCTGGGTGTACTTGCGGCCGTTGGGCTTGAGCCGGGTGCGGCGCAGAAGGTCCAGGCGCTGAAGGAAACGGGCCTGTACGTCGGGTTCGCCCGCGGGGCGGCCGCCGAGCAGGGACTTGACCACGGGCTCGGGGACGCCGGAGGCCACCGACAGGCGGCCGGTGTGGAAGACCTCCGCGTGCGGCACGCCGAGCCGGTCGGCGAGCGCGGTGACCCGGGCGACGACGCCCGGCAGCGCAGCCGTCACCGCGGTGGCCGGACTCGCGAAGCCATCCGTCACCGGCAGATCTCCTACGTCTCTCACTGGCTTCTCACAAGAAGATCATCACAAGCGGTTGCCGTGAACTCCGGGGAGAGTAGCCCCTCGTTCGAACTTACATCCAGGTCTCGCCACAACTGTGGCCAATTTCAGCCGTCAACAGGCACGAAATGCCACGATAGTTGACACGCCTCGCGCCCGGGCAGCAGGATCAGGGCGCCGCGTGAAGGCCGCATAGGCAAGAGGGGTGACCTCCCGATGGCACAACAGGCAGGAGGGCAGCGGCCGGAGCCGCGGCCCGTCCCCGAGAGTCTTGAGGCCCGGGCGTATCTGCAGGACTACGCCACCCTCCTGGAAGCGGTCCCCTTTCCCTCGGTCGTTCTCGACCACCGGTGGGACGTCGTGCTGTCGAACACTGCTTTCGAGACACTTTTCCGTGGGGTGGGCCCGCATCCCACCGCCATGCCCGACGACAACTTCCTCAGGTTCGTCCTGTTCCACCCGGACGCGGGCACGGTTCTCGGTGAGCACGAGTCCAGTTGGTGCCTGCCGATGCTCGCCCACTTCGCGGCCGCCGTGGAGCGCAACGGCCATGACCAGGGGCTGCAGTCGATCCGTCGGGACATCGCCCAGGACCCCATCATGGAGGCCGCCTACCGGCACGGTCTGCCGCACTGGATCCGCGCGGTCGGCGAGCGGGCCTTCGCCCACGACGGCGGGGTCCGTCCGGTCCTGCACCCCGACCCGCGCTGGGGCGCCACCGACTGCCGTGTCGTCGACGAGACGTCCTCCACCCTCCGGGAGCTGGGCTACGCCCGGCTGACCCTGGTACTGCGCGAGACGCGCCCCGCGTCGGCCAGGTCCCGCGGCGCACGCCGTTCCGCCGCCCACCTGACGGTGGTCCCCGCGGCGGAGTGAGCACGGGGGGACGCCCCGGCAGCCGCCGGACGGCCGACTTCCGCGCACCTTCGGCGTGATCGTGCCGGACCCCACGTAACCCTGCCCGGCATCGTCACGGGCATCGCGCTCAACTCGGCCTTCGGCACCGTACTCGAGCCGCTGGGGGTCGGTCCGTGGCTGTTCACCGTGGTCGTCGGACACGCCACCTTCTGCGTCGTCGTCGTGTTCAACTACGTCGTCGCGCGACTGCGACGCACCTCGGGCTCGTACGAGGAGGCGGCGACGGACCTCGGTGCCCACACCTTCCGCGCCTTCGTGGACGTCACCTTCCCGCTGGTGCGCTCGGCGCTCCTCGCGGGCGCACTGCTCGCCTTCGCGCTCTCCTTCGACGAGATCGTGGTCACCGCGTTCACCGCCGGACCGGGTGTCGAGACCCTGCCGATCTGGCTCTTCAACACCATGACGCGACCTCAACAGGCCCCGGTGGTCGACGTGGTGGCGGCGGTGCTCGTCCTGCTCTCCGTCATCCCGATCTACGTCGCTCAGCGGCTGTCCTCCGACACGGCGACCGGGAGCCGGGTCTGACGAGGGGCACCCCATGTGCGGGGGTGCCCCACCGGACTCACCTCGCGCCTTCTTCTGCGTGGTGGCGTTCCCAGGTGGAGAGGTATGTGACATAGTACTGGCGTGAGCAAGCGACTGACCTGCGATGTCGTGGTCGTCGGAGCCGGGATGGTGGGCGCGGCCTGCGCCCTGTACGCGGCCCGGGCGGGCCTCGACGTGATCCTCGTGGACCGTGGCCCGGTGGCCGGCGGCACGACCGGAGCCGGTGAGGGCAACCTCCTCGTCTCCGACAAGGAGCCCGGCCCGGAGCTGGACCTGGCCCTGCTGTCGGGGCGCCTGTGGGCGGACCTCGCCGAGGAGTTGGGGAAGGCCGTCGAGTACGAGGCCAAGGGCGGTGTGGTCGTCGCCTCGACGTCGGACGGACTCGCCGCGCTCGAGCGGTTCGCCGACACACAGCGCGCCGCCGGGGTCGTCGCCGAGACCGTCGTAGGAGACGGACTGCACGACCTCGAACCGCATCTCGCCCCCGGTCTGCCCGGCGGGGTGCTGTATCCACAGGACTGCCAGGTCATGCCCGCGCTGGCCGCCGCCCACCTCGTCCGCGCCTCCGGCGCACGGCTGTTCACCGGCCGGACCGTCACGGACGTACTGCTCACCCCGGACGGCGCGGTGTGCGGCGTCCGTACGGACCGGGGCGACATCCATGCCCCGGCGGTCGTCAACGCGGCCGGCACCTGGGGCGCCGACCTGGCCGCGCTCGCGGGAACCCATCTGCCCGTCCTCCCTCGGCGCGGCTTCGTGCTGGTCACCGAACCCCTCCCGCGGATGGTCCGGCACAAGGTGTACGCCGCCGACTACGTGGCCGACGTGGCCAGCGACTCGGCCGCGCTGCAGACCTCGCCGGTCGTGGAAGGAACGGCCGCGGGGCCCGTGCTGATCGGCGCGAGCCGCGAACGGGTCGGCTTCGACCGGTCGTTCTCACTGCCGGTCCTACGGGCCCTGGCGGCGGGCGCGACCCGGATGTTCCCGTTCCTCACGGACGTCCGGGCGATGCGCGCCTACCTCGGATTCCGCCCGTACATGCCCGACCACTTCCCCGCGATCGGCCCCGACCCGCGCGTCCCCGGTCTGCACCACGCCTGCGGGCACGAGGGCGCGGGCATCGGACTGGCCACCGGTACCGGGCAGTTGATCGCCCAGGAGCTGACCGCGAAGACGCCCGAGCTGGACCTGACGCCGTTCCGACCCGACCGCTTCCCGGCCCCCGTGGAGGAGACCGCGTGAGATCCCCGCTCGAACTGGCCGACGCCCGGCCGGGCCCGGCCTTCACGGTCACCCTCGACGGCCGCGAGATCGAGGCTCTGCCCGGACAGACCGTCGCCGCAGCGCTCTGGGCCGCCGGTGTCACCTCCTGGCGCACCACCCGCGGAGAGGGCCGGCCGCGCGGCGTCTTCTGCGGCATCGGCGTCTGCTTCGACTGCCTGGTGACCGTCAACGACCGCCCCAACCGGCGGGCTTGCCTCGTGCCGTTGCACCCGGGCGACGCCATCCGTACGCAGAAGGGGACGGGCCACGATGACTGACCGGCCGCACCTCGCCGTGATCGGCGCGGGCCCCGCCGGGCTCGCCGCCGCCGTGGCCGCCGCGTCCCGGGGCGTACGGGTCACGCTGATCGACTCGGCCACGGAAGCCGGCGGACAGTTCTACCGGCGGCCCGCCGCAGGCCTCCGGGCTCGGCGGCCGCAGGCCCTGCACCACCGATGGCGTACCTGGGAGCGGCTGAGGGACGGGCTGCGGACCCACGTACAGGCAGGCGCGGTACGGCACTTGACGGACCATCACGTGTGGTTCGTCGGGCGGCAGGACGTCGGCTTCACCGTGCACGCCCTGCTCGGCCCCGAGCAGGAGCACCCCGTCGCGGTCCACGCCGACGCCGTCCTCCTCGCCACCGGCGGCTACGAGAAGGTCCTGCCGTTCCCCGGCTGGACCCTCCCCGGCGTCATCACCGCGGGCGGCGCCCAGGCCATGCTCAAGGGCACCCTCGCCGTATCCGGACGTACCGCCGTGGTCGCCGGCACCGGCCCGCTGCTGCTCCCCGTCGCGACGGGCCTCGCCGCGGCCGGTGTGGAGGTGGCCGCGCTGGTCGAGTCCGCCGACCCGAAGGACTTCGTACGGAGGACCCGCGCACTGGCCGCCCAGCCGGGCAAGGTCGCCGAGGGTGCCCAGTACGCGGCGAGGCTTCTCCGGCACCGGGTGCGCACCCTCGTCCGGCACACCGTCCTCGAGGCGCACGGCGCCGAGCAGCTGGAGGCCGTCACGGTCGCCGCGCTCGACGCCGACGGGCGGGTCAGGTCCGGCACCGAGCGCCGTATCGCCTGCGACACCCTCGCCGTGGGGCACGGCATGCTCCCGCACACCGACCTCGCGGAGACGCTGGGCTGCCGGCTCGACGGGATGGACGTGCACGTCGACGACGAGCAGCGCACCGATGTCCCCGGCGTCTGGGCCGCGGGCGAGACCACCGGCATCGGCGGCTCCGCCCTCTCCCTCGCCGAGGGGCACATCGCCGGCCGGTCGATCGCGGCGCGTCTGCGCGGCATCGAGCCCGACGCGCGCGAATGGGCCGCGGCCGCGAGGACCCGTACCCGGCTGCGCGTGTTCTTCGCCGCGCTCGACGCCGTCCACGCACCGCCCGCCCACTGGACCGAGCAGATCACCGACGACACCGTCGTCTGTCGCTGCGAGGAGGTCACCGGGGGTGCGATCCGCGAGGCCGTCGACGAGCTCGGTGCCGGGGACGTACGGACCGTGAAACTGCTGACGCGGGCAGGGATGGGGTGGTGTCAGGGGCGGGTGTGCGGACCCGCGGTCGCGGGGCTCGCCGGGTGCGCGCTCACGCCGACGCGTCGCCCGTTCGCCGGACCCGTGCCCCTCGGCGTCCTGGCCGCCGAGCCCGGGAACGGCTGAGCCACCAGTAAAATGTCACACCCTATAGATGAGACGGGATCCCAGATGACCAGCACCGAGAACACCGGCAGCCGCCCCTGGCGCGGCGTCCTCGTCGCCACCGCCCTCCCGCTGAACGACGACCTGTCCGTCAACCACGACAGGTTCGCCGAGCACTGCGTCTGGCTCGTCGAGAACGGCTGCGACGGCGTCGTACCGAACGGGTCCCTCGGCGAGTACCAGGTCCTCACCCCCGAGGAGCGGGCCAGGGTCGTCGAGACGGCCGTGGCGGCCATCGGCGGGGAGCGCGTGATGCCGGGTGTCGCCGCCTACGGCTCCGCCGAGGCCCGCCGCTGGGCCGAGCAGGCCAGGGACGCCGGCTGCGCCTCCGTGATGCTGCTGCCGCCCAACGCCTACCGTGCCGACGAGCGGTCCGTGCTGGCCCACTACGCCGAGGTCGCCAAGGCGGGCGTCCCGGTCGTGGCCTACAACAACCCCATCGACACCAAGGTCGACCTGGTCCCGGAACTGCTGGCAAAGCTGCACGCCGAGGGCCACATCCACGCCGTCAAGGAGTTCTCCGGCGACGTTCGCCGCGCGTACCGGATCGCCGAACTCGCCCCCGGGCTGGACCTGTTGATCGGAGCCGACGACGTCCTCCTGGAGCTGGCGATCGCCGGTGCCAAGGGCTGGGTGGCCGGCTATCCGAACGCGCTGCCCCGCGCCAGCGTGGAGCTCTACCGGGCGGCCGTCGCGGGCGACCTGGCCACCGCGAAGAAGCTGTACGAGCAGCTGCACCCGCTGCTGCGCTGGGACTCCAAGGTCGAGTTCGTCCAGGCCATCAAGCTGTCCATGGACATCGTCGGCCGGCACGGCGGCCCCGTCCGTCCGCCGCGTGTCCCTCTGCTGCCCGAGCAGGAGGCCGCGGTGCGCGCGGCCACCGAGCGGGCGGTCGCCGCCGGACTCGCCTGACCGTCCCATCGGATCCCCCAGGTTCATCAGGAGCGTCATGCGCAGCAAACTCGTCCTGCACGCCGTCGACTCGCACACCGAGGGCATGCCCACCCGCGTGATCACCGGCGGCATCGGCACGGTCCCCGGCGCGACCATGAACGAGCGGCGGCTGTACTTCCGTGAGTACCGCGACGACATCAAGCAGCTCCTGATGAACGAACCCCGCGGCCACTCGGCGATGAGCGGCGCCGTCCTCCAGCCGCCCACCCGCCCGGACTGCGACTGGGGCGTCATCTACATCGAGGTCTCCGGCTATCTGCCGATGTGCGGACACGGCACCATCGGGGTGGCCACCGTGCTGGTGGAGACCGGCATGGTCGAGGTGGTCGAGCCGGTCACCACCATCCGGCTCGACACCCCGGCGGGACTCGTCGTCGCCGAGGTCGAGGTCGAGGACGGCGCCGCGAAGACGGTCACGCTCAAGAACGTGCCGTCCTTCTCCGTGGGCCTGGACCGCAAGATCACACTCGCCGACGGGCGCACGGTGACATATGACCTGGCATACGGCGGCAACTTCTACGCCATCCTGCCGCTGGAGGAGTTCGGGCTGCCCTTCGACCGCTCCCGCAAGGACGACATCCTCCGGGCCGGTCTCTCCCTCATGGAGGCGATCAACGCCGAGGAGGAGCCCGTACACCCGGAGGACCCCTCGATCCGCGGCTGTCACCACGTCCACCTGTACGCCCCCGGCGCCACCGCCCGGCACTCCCGGCACGCGATGGCGATCCACCCCGGCTGGTTCGACCGTTCACCCTGCGGCACCGGCACCAGCGCGCGCATGGCCCAGCTCCACGCGCGCGGCGAACTCCCCCTGAACACCGAGTTCGTGAACGAGTCCTTCATCGGGACACAGTTCACCGGACGCCTCCTCGGCACCACCGAGGTCGCCGGCGTCCCCGCGGTCCTGCCCAGCTTCACCGGCCGGGCCTGGATCACGGGCACCGCCCAGTACCTGCTCGACCCGACCGACCCCTTCCCGGCCGGGTTCGTCCTCTAGGCGTTCCCCCGGCCGCCCTTGGCGTCCTGGCAGGTGCCCCGGAGGTCGATAATGACGATGTCGCGTGACATTGCACCACTAGGAGACCGCCCTCATGGCTGCCCAGCGCACCAGCGCCCCCACCCCTGCCCCCGCCCCGGCCCTGCCCGTTCTCGGCGGCAAGAAGAGCAGCTACCGGGAGCGGGTCGCCGACGCCCTGCGGGCGGCACTGGTCGCCGGTGAACTGCTGCCCGGCGAGGTGTACTCGGCGCCGACCCTCGCCGCCCGCTTCGGTGTCTCGGCGACGCCGGTGCGCGAGGCGATGCTGGACCTGGCCAAGGAGGGCCTGGTCGACACCGTCCCCAACAAAGGGTTCCGGGTCACCGCCGTCTCCGACCGACAACTCGACGAGTACACCCACATCCGCGCGCTCATCGAGATCCCCACGGTGACGGAGCTGGCCAGGACCGCCGACCCGGTCTCGCTGGAGGCGCTGCGCCCGGCGGCCCGGGAGATCGTGCAGGCCGCGGCGGCCGGCGACCTCGTGGCGTACGTCGAGGCCGACACCCGCTTCCACCTGGGCCTGCTCGCCCTCGCCGGCAACGCCCATCTCGTCGAGGTCGTCGGCGACCTGCGCAAGCGGTCCCGCCTCTACGGGCTCACGGCGCTGGTCGAGGCGGGCCGTCTGCCGGCCTCCGCCGAGGAGCACCTCGAACTCATCGACGCACTGATCGCACGCGACGAGCAGGCGACGCGCGCGGTGATGACACGCCACCTCGGGCACGTCCGCGGTCTGTGGGCGTCGAAGTAGCGGCACTTTGGCCCGACCGGAACGCACGCAAGAGCCGATAACAGGAACGCAAGCCGTTTGCGTTTCTTGCGCTATTCTTGCGCGCATGACGCGACGACTTGCCGAGGTGGCGAAGAAGGTCGGGGTCAGCGAGGCCACGGTCAGCCGGGTGCTCAACGGCAAGCCCGGAGTCTCCGAGATCACCCGGCAGGCTGTGCTGAGCGCCCTGGACGTGCTCGGCTACGAGAGGCCCACGCAACTGCGCGGTGAGCGCGCGCGGCTCGTGGGCCTCGTGCTGCCCGAGCTGCAGAACCCGATCTTCCCGGCGTTCGCCGAGGTCATCGGCGGGGCGCTGGCCCAGCTCGGCCTGACCCCGGTGCTGTGCACGCAGACCAGGGGCGGCGTCTCCGAGGCGGACTACGTGGCACTGCTGCTCCAGCAGCAGGTCTCCGGCGTCGTCTTCGCCGGTGGCCTGTACGCCCAGGCCGACGCCCCGCACGACCACTACCGGCTGCTCGCCGACCGCAACATCCCGGTCGTCCTCGTCAACGCGTCCATCGCCGACCTCGGCTTCCCCGGGGTGTCCTGCGACGACACGGTCGCCGTCGAGCAGGCCTGGCGCCATCTCGCCTCGCTGGGCCATGAGCGCATCGGGCTGGTGCTCGGACCCGACGACCATGTGCCGTCGGCGCGCAAGCTCGCCGCCGCCCGCGGTCTGGGGGAGCTCCCCGACGAGCATGTCGCCCGGGCCATGTTCTCCATCGAGGGCGGTCACGCCGCCGCCTCCCGGCTGATCGACCGGGGGGTCACCGGGATCATCTGCGCCAGCGACCCGCTCGCCCTCGGCGCGGTCCGGGCCGCCCGCCGCAAGGGGCTCCGGGTCCCCGCGCAGGTGTCCGTCGTCGGCTATGACGACTCCGCGTTCATGAACTGCACGGAACCCCCGCTGACCACGGTCCGCCAGCCCATCGAGGCCATGGGCCGGGCGGCCGTGGAACTGCTGAACACACAGATCGGCGGCGGTTCCGTGACCCCGGAGGAGTTGCTCTTCGAGCCGGAACTGGTGGTCCGGGGCTCCACGGCCCAGGCGCCTCGTAGCTGAGATCCGCTCGTCTGTCGAATAATTCCATATTCTGCGCGACATCTTGCGGACGGATGTCGCCGGTGCTTGAGTGTGCGGCGCCAGCACGGCGGGCTTGCTCCGCCCGTCGCCGTGCCCTCCTTGCTCATGCCCAGAGGGGTCCACCGATGAGAAGCACCGGGTTCCGCCGTACGTTCGTCGCGCTCAGCATCAGCTCCCTCGTCCTCACCGCCTCCGCCTGCGGGTCGGACGACGACTCGGGGAGCGGCAAGACCCGCATCACGGTCAACTGCATGCCGCCCAGGAGCGCCAAGGTCGACCGGGCGTTCTTCGAGGAGGACGTCGCCGCCTTCGAGAAGCAGAACCCGGACATCGACGTCGTCGCCCGCGACGCCTTCCCCTGCCAGGACCCGAAGACCTTCGACGCCAAGCTCGCCGGCGGGCAGATGGAGGACCTCTTCTACACGTACTTCACCGACGCCAAGCACGTCGTCGACATCGGCCAGGCCGCTGATCTCACGTCGTACGTCAAGGAGTTGAAGAGCTACGGCACCGTCCAGCAGCAGCTGAGGGACGTGTACACCGTCGACGGCAAGGTCTACGGGATCCCACGCACCGGCTACTCCATGGGTCTGATCTACAACCGCGCCCTCTTCGAGAAGGCCGGCCTCGACCCCGACCGGCCCCCGGCCACCTGGGACGAACTCCGCGCCGCCGCCGAGAAGATCGCCGCCCTCGGCGACGGCACCGTCGGCTACGCCGACTACAGCGCCCAGAACCAGGGCGGTTGGCACTTCACCGCCGAGCTGTACTCCCAGGGCGGCGACGTCGTGAGCGACGACGGCAAGAGGGCCACCATCGACACCCCCGAGGGCCGGGCCGTCCTCCAGAACCTGCACGACATGCGCTGGACCGACGACTCGATGGGCAGCAAGCAGCTCCTCGTCATCAACGACGTGCAGCAGATGATGGGTTCGGGCAAGCTCGGCATGTACCTCTCCGCGCCCGACAACATCCCGATCCTGGTGAAGGAGAAGGGCGGCGAGTACCAGGACCTCGCCCTCGCCCCCATGCCCGGCGGACAGGGCACGCTCATCGGCGGCGACGGCTACATGTTCAACAAGAAGGCGAGCCCCGCCCAGATCCGCGCCGGACTGAAGTGGCTCGACCACATGTTCCTCACCCCCGGAGACGGCTTCCTCGGCGACTACGCCCGCGCCAAGAAGAGCGACGCCCCGGTCGGCCTCCCCGAACCGCGGCTGTTCACCGGCGCCGCCGACACCAAGGACCAGCAGGTCAAGGAGGCCAACGCCAACGTCCCGGTGGGGAACTACCAGGCCTTCCTCGACGGCAACCAGGACCTCGACATGAAGATCGAGCCACCGCACGCCCAGCAGATCTACTCCGTCCTCGACGGCGCCGTCTCCGCCGTCCTCACCAAGAAGGACGCCGACATCGACGGGCTCCTGAAGGACGCCTCCGCGAAGATCGACGGCATCCTGGCCCGGGGCTGACCCCGATGACCAGGACGGCCCATCGACGACCGGTCGAAACGATCCCCGTACGACCGGTCAAGGCGCCGCCCCCGGCAGGGGACCGGAGGCGGCGCCGCCTCACCGACCAGCTCCGCGCCCACGCCTTCCTCCTCGGTGGCCTCCTCTGCTTCGCCGTGTTCTCCTGGTACCCGGCGCTCCGCGCCATCGTGATCGCCTTCCAGAAGTACACGCCGGGCTCGTCACCCGAGTGGGTCGGCACCGACAACTTCAGCCGCGTGTGGCACGACCCGGAGTTCACGGCGGCCTGGCGCAACACTCTCACCTTCACCGTGCTGGCCCTGCTGATCGGCTTCGCGATCCCCTTCGTACTGGCCCTGGTGCTCAACGAGCTGAGACATGCGAAGGCGTTCTTCCGAGTCGTGGTCTATCTGCCCGTGATGATCCCGCCGGTCGTCAGCGCCCTGCTGTGGAAGTGGTTCTACGACCCTGGGACCGGCCTCGCCAACGAGGCGCTGCGGTTCCTGCACCTGCCCACCTCGAACTGGTCCAACGGCGCCGACACCGCGCTCGTCTCCCTTGTCATCGTGGCCACTTGGGCCAACATGGGCGGCACCGTCCTGATCTACCTGGCCGCGCTCCAGTCCATCCCCGGCGAGCTGTACGAGGCCGCCGAGCTGGACGGCGCGAGCCTCCTCCAGCGCGTCCGCCACGTGACGATCCCTCAGACCCGCTTCGTCATCCTCATGCTGATGCTTCTTCAGATCATCGCGACGATGCAGGTCTTCACCGAACCGTTCGTCATCACCGGCGGCGGCCCCGAGAACGCCACCGTCACCGTCCTCTACCTGATCTACAAGTACGCCTTCCTCTACAACGACTTCGGCGGCGCCTGCGCACTGAGCGTCATGCTCCTGATCCTGCTCGGGGCCTTCTCCGCCGTCTATCTGCGCCTGACCCGCTCCGGAGAGGAGGACGCCGCGTGAGCACCCGGACCCTCGTCTCCCCGGCGGCCCTGGCCCGCCCCCGCGGCAAGGCCCTGTACTGGAGCGTCTTCACGGGCGTCGTCCTGCTCTTCACACTCGCCTTCCTCTTCCCCGTCTACTGGATGGTCACCGGCGCGGTGAAGTCCCCCGACGAGGTGGCGCGGACACCGCCCACCCTCGTCCCGGACAGGTGGCACCCGGACGGCTACCGTGACGCCTGGGACCTGATGCAACTGCCCCAGCACCTGTGGAACACGGTGGTCCAGGCGGCCGGCGCCTGGGCGTTCCAGCTGGTCCTGTGCACGGCCGCCGCCTACGCGCTGTCCAAGCTGAACCCGGTCTTCGGCAAGGTCGTCCTCGGCGGCATCCTGGCCACCCTCATGGTCCCGGCGCAGGCCCTGGTGGTGCCGAAGTACCTGACCGTGGCCGACCTGGGCCTGCTCAACGACCCTCTCGCCATCTGGCTCCCGGCCGTCGCCAACGCCTTCAACCTCTACCTCCTCAAGCGGTTCTTCGACCAGATCCCGCGCGACGTCCTGGAGGCCGCCGAGATCGACGGCGCCGGAAAGCTGCGCGTCCTGCGGTCGATCGTGCTGCCGATGTCACGGCCGGTCCTCGGGGTGGTGTCGATCTTCGCGCTCGTCGCCGTCTGGCAGGACTTCCTGTGGCCGCTGATGGTCTTCTCCGACACCGACAAACAGCCCATCAGCGTGGCACTCGTGCAGTTGTCCCAGAACATCCAACTCACCGTGCTCATCGCCGCGATGGTGATCGCCAGCATCCCGATGGTCGCCCTGTTCCTGGTCTTCCAGCGGCACATCATCGCCGGGATCAGCGCGGGCGGCACCAAGGGCTGACGCCGACGCCCCGTCCACAGAAAGGGAAGCTCAGTGGGACAGCCCACCCATGCCCCGAAGGAGTGGTGGCGCTCCGCCGTCATCTACCAGGTCTACGTCCGCAGCTTCGCCGACGGCGACGCGGACGGCACCGGTGACCTCGCCGGCGTCCGCACCAGGCTGCCGTATCTCGCCGAACTCGGCGTGGACGCCCTGTGGTTCAGCCCCTGGTACCTGTCCCCGATGAAGGACGGCGGCTACGACGTCGCCGACTACCGCGCGATCGACCCCGCCTTCGGTACCCTCGCCGAGGCCGAGAAACTGATCGCCGAGGCCCGCGAACTGGGCATCCGCGTCATCGTCGACATCGTCCCCAACCATGTCTCCGACCAGCACGCCTGGTTCCGCGCCGCGCTGGCCGGCGGGCCCGGACGCGAGCTGTTCCACTTCCGGCGCGGGCGCGGCGCCAAGGGCGAACTCCCGCCCAACGACTGGAAGTCGCAGTTCGGCGGACCGGCCTGGAGCCGCCTCGACGACGGCGACTGGTATCTGCATCTCTTCGCCCCCGAACAGCCCGACCTCAACTGGGCCCACCCCGCGGTCCGCCAGGAGCACGAGGACATCCTGCGCTTCTGGTTCGAGCGGGGCGTCGCAGGCGTCCGGATCGACTCGGCCGCCCTCCTGGTCAAGGACCCCCGCCTGCCGGACTTCGTCGAGGGCCGCGACCCGCACCCCTACGTCGACCGGGACGAACTCCACGCCGTCTACCGCTCCTGGCGGGCGATCGCCGACGAGTACGACGGCATCTTCGTGGGCGAGGTCTGGCTCCCCGACACCGAACGCTTCGCCCGCTACCTGCGCCCCGACGAACTGCACACGGCCTTCAACTTCTCCTTCATGACGTGCCCCTGGGACGCACGGCGACTGCGCCTGTCGATCGACGAGACGCTCGCCGAGCACGCCCCGATGGGGGCGCCCGCGACCTGGGTCCTGTGCAACCACGACGTCACCCGGACGGTGACGCGCTACGGCCGTACGGACACCGGCTTCGACTTCGCCACCAAGGCCTTCGGCATCCCGACCGAGCTCGCCCTGGGCACCCGACGCGCCCGCGCCGCCGCACTGCTGTCGCTGGCGCTGCCCGGGGCGGTCTACGTGTACCAGGGAGAGGAGCTGGGGCTTCCCGAGGTGGAGGTTCCCGTCGACCGCATACAAGATCCGATGCACTTCCGGTCGGGCGGCGTCGATCCGGGACGCGACGGATGCCGGGTGCCGCTGCCGTGGACGGCCGAGGCGCCGTACGCGGGATTCGGTTCACGGGAGACACCGTGGCTACCGCAGCCGGGCGACTGGACATCGTATGCAGTCGACCGGCAGCAGGATGATCCCTCCTCCATGCTCGCCCTCTACCGCGAGGCGATCCGCCTCCGGCCCGCACTCGGTGACGGCCCGCTCGCCTGGCTCCCGGCACCCGGGGGCGTCCTCGCCTTCACCCGGGGTGCCACCGTCCTGTGCGTGGTGAACCTGGCCGACGCTCCCGCCGAGCTGCCCGCCCACACCGAACTGCTCCTCGCCAGCGGTCCACTGCACACGGACGGCAGTCTGCCGAGGGACACCGCGGTATGGCTCCGCGTCTGAGCCCGGCCGCACGCACTCCGCTATCCCCTTGCACCCCCACTCCGAAGGGATCAGCACATGCACAGAACTGTCAGGGGCATGCCATCAGCAGTCATGGTGGTGGCCCTCTCCGCCGGACTGCTCACCGCCACCGCCCCCACGGCGCACGCGGCCGCCGGTGCCGCACTCCCGTTCACCTCGGTCGAGGCGGAGTCCGCGACCACGAGCGGCTCGAAGATCGGCCCGGACCACACACAGGGCACCCTCGCCTCGGAGGCGTCGGGGCGCCAGGCCGTGAGGATCACCTCCGGGCAGCGTGTGGAGTTCACCGTGCCGAGCGCGGCCAACGCGGTGAACCTCGCCCACAGCGTCCCGGACGGCCAGTCGGGCACGCTCGACGTGTACGTCAACGGCACCCGGATCTCCCGGACACTCCCGGTCACCTCCAAGTACTCCCACGTCGACACCCCCTGGATCCCGGGCGCCAGGACCCACCACTTCTACGACAACGTCCGCCTGGTGCTCGGCCAGGACGTGCAGGCCGGCGACAAGGTCGCCTTCCAGTCCACCGGCACCCAAGTGACCCTGGACGTGGCCGACTTCGAACAGGTCGCCGCGGCCGCCGCACAGCCCGCGGGGTCCGTGTCCGTCGTCTCCGAGGGCGCCGACCCGAGCGGCAACGGTGACTCCACACAGGCCTTCCGGGACGCCATCGCGTCCGCCCGAGGAGGAGTCGTCTGGATCCCGCCGGGCGACTACAGGCTGACCTCCTCGCTCAGCGGCGTTCAGAACGTCACGCTCCAGGGCGCGGGCGGCTGGCACTCGGTCGTGCACACCTCCCGCTTCATCGACCAGTCCAGCTCGTCCGGCAGCGTGCACATCAAGAACTTCGCGGTCATCGGCGAGGTCACCGAGCGCGTCGACTCCCACCCCGACAACTTCGTCAACGGATCACTGGGCCCGAACTCCAGCGTCTCCGGCATGTGGCTCCAGCACCTCAAGGTCGGCCTCTGGCTGCTGGGAAACAACGACAACCTCGTCGTCGAGAACAACCGCTTCCTCGACATGACGGCCGACGGCCTCAACCTCAACGGCAACGCCCGAGGCGTCCGCGTCCGCAACAACTTCCTGCGCAACCAGGGCGACGACGCGCTCGCCATGTGGTCCCTGTACGCGCCGGACACCGACAGCAGCTTCGAGAACAACACCATCAGCCAGTCGAACCTGGCCAACGGCATCGCGATCTACGGCGGCACCGACATCGCCGTGAAGAACAACCTGATCTCCGACACCAACGCCCTCGGCAGCGGCATCGCGATCTCCAACCAGAAGTTCCTCGACCCCTTCCACCCGCTGTCCGGCACCATCACGGTCGAGGGCAACACGCTGGTGCGCACCGGCGCGATGAACCCCAACTGGAACCATCCGATGGGCGCGTTGCGCGTCGACTCCTACGACAGCGCCATCAACGCGAACATCGTCATCACCGACACGACCATCACCGACAGCCCGTACAGCGCCTTCGAGTTCGTGTCCGGCGGCGGACAGGGACACCCGGTCCGCAACGTCACCGTGGAGGGTGCCACCGTGCGCAACACGGGGACGGTCGTGGTGCAGGCGGAGGCCCAGGGCGCGGCCACCCTCCGCGACGTCACGGCGACGGGCGTCGGGGCCGCCGGCATCTACAACTGCCCCTATCCGGCGAGTTCCGGGACCTTCGACCTCACCGACGGCGGCGGCAACTCCGGCTGGAGCAGCACCTGGTCGGACTGCTCGACCTGGCCGCAGCCCGGCCAGGGCAACCCGGACCCCGCCCCGACCCGCAACCTCGCCAAGGGCCGGCCCGCCACCGGATCGCAGGACGTCTACACGCCGGGCAGGGCGGTCGACGGCGACGCCGACAGCTACTGGGAGTCCACCAACAACGCCTTCCCGCAGTCCTGGACCGTCGACCTGGGCTCCACGCAAGCCGTACGGCGGCTGGTGCTGAAGCTGCCGCCCTCCTCCGCGTGGGGCGCACGTACCCAGACCGTCACGGTGCTGGGCAGCACCGATGGCTCGGCCTACGCCACGGTCGTGGGGTCCGCGGGCTACCGCTTCGACCCCGCCACCGGCAACACGGCCACCATCTCCCTTCCCGGCAGTACGAGCCTTCGCTATCTGCGCCTGTCCGTGAGTGCCAACACGGGCTGGCCCGCCGGTCAGTTCAGCGAGGTGGAGGCGTATCCGACTTCGTGAGCGCGTCCTGCGGGACCCCGCGCTTCGCCGCCTGGATCTGCTCGTACACATGGGTCCGGAGCTCGGCGAAGCGCGGGGCCACCCGTGTGTGCAACTGGTCGCGCTCGTCGGGGAGATCGACCTTCAGCTGCTCCTGTACGACGGTGGGGGAGGCGGACAGCACGATCACCCGCTGGCCCAGGTACACCGCCTCGTCGATGTCGTGGGTGACGAACAGGATGGTGATGCCGCGCTCCCGCCACAGCCGCCGTACCAGGTCCTCCAGATCGGCGCGGGTCTGGGCGTCGACGGCCGCGAACGGCTCGTCCATCAGCAGTACTTCGGGCTCGTACGCCAGCGCGCGGGCGATCGCCACCCGCTGCTGCATCCCGCCGGACAGCTGCCAGGGATACGCCCCGGCGGCGTCCGCGAGACCCACCGACTCCAGCGCGTCGGCGACCAGCTCCCGGCGTCGCGCCTTGCTCAAGTCCTTCTGCTTCAGCGGAAGTTCGACGTTCTCACCGACCCGCTTCCAGGGGAACAGACTGCGTCCGTACTCCTGGAACACGAACGCCATGCCGGGCGGCGGGCCGTTCACCTTCCGGCCCGCCAGCAGGACTTCACCACCGGTCGGCGTGAGCAGGCCGCCCATGCACTTCAGCAGCGTCGTCTTGCCGCAGCCCGAAGGGCCGACCAGGCAGACGAGTTCGCCCGCCTCGACGGTGAAGGTGAGGTCGCGCACCGCCTCCACACGGCGCCCGGACCCCTCGTAGACCTTCTGCAGGCCGGATACGACGAGTGCTTGCATGGACCGCCCTTTCGTGAGCGTCACGGGGACCGCCGGGCCGAGGCCCGCAGACCGTGGTACCAGCCGAGGACCCGCCGCTCGACCAGCTGGAAGACGACGGAGAGCACGAAGCCGAGCAGACCGAGGACGAGGATCCCGGTCCACATCTCGGGGACCGCGAAACTGCGCTGGAACTGCACGACGGTGAAGCCGAGGCCGTCGCTGGCCGCGAACATCTCGCTGATGACCATGAGGATGATGCCGATCGACAGGGCCTGCCGCAGCCCCGCGAAGATCTGCGGACTCGCCGAGCGCAGCACCACGTCCTTGAGGCGGGCGATGCCCGTGATGCCGTACGAGCGGGCCGTCTCCGTCATCACGGAGTCCACGGCGCGCACCCCCTCGACCGTGTTGAGCAGGATCGGCCAGACACAGCCGCTGGCGATCACGACGATCTTCATCGTGTCGTCGATGCCCGCGAACAGCATGATGACCGGGACGAGGACCGGCGGCGGCACCGCCCGCAGGAACTCCAGGACCGGCTCGCACACCGCCCGCACCCGCCGGTAGGAGCCGATGACCGTGCCGACGGCGACCCCCACGACGGCGGCCACGGCGTACCCGGCCGAGAGCCGCAGCACGCTGGGCAGCACGTCGGCCTCGAACCGCTCGCCCGTCCACACGTCCGGGAAGGTCTGCAGAATGGTCCGCAGGGGCGGCCAGAACACGTCGGTACTGCCGTCGGACGCGAACCACCAGATCGTGAACAGCAGCGCGGGCAGCGCGAGCACGAAGAACAGCCGCAGCAGAACGCCCTTCACACCGCCACCTCCCCGCGCACCGACTGATGCCATGCCAGGGCCCGCCGCTCCACGGTACGCGCGCCCACGTTGATGAGGAGCCCCAGAACGCCGGTCACCACGATCAGCGCGTACATCTCCGGCACCGCCTGGGAGTTCTGTGCCACCGCGATGCGGGCGCCCAACCCCGGTGCGCCGATGACGAGTTCGGCGGTGATGGCGAGGATCAGCGCGACGGCGGCGGCCAGCCGGACGCCGGTCATGACATACGGCAGCGCGGTCGGCCACAGGACGTGCCGGACCCGTGCCCAGGGTCCGAGACCGTAGGACCGTGCCGTCTCCTCGGCGACCGGGTCGATGTCCTGGACGCCGTACAGGACCTGGATCAGCACCTGCCAGAACGAGGCGTACACGACGAGCAACAGCACCGAGCGCAGTTCGGTGCCGTACAACAGCACCGCGAGCGGGATCAGGGCGACCGAGGGGATCGGGCGCAGGAACTCGATCGTGGAGGCCGTGGCCTCGCGCAGATACGGCACCACCGCGATGGCGACGCCGAGGGCGATGCCCGCTGTCGAGGCGATGAGCAGGCCCAGCGCCCAGCCGGTGAGGGTGTCGCCGAGCGCCGTCCAGAAGGTGTCGTCGGAGAGCTCGGTGCCGAGGGCGTCGGCGATGCGGCTGGTCGGCGGGAAGTAGGCCTCTTTGACGAGGCCGAGCCGCGGCACCGCCTCGCCCAGGGCGAGGAAGGCCGCGAGTCCGGCGGCGCCGAGAGCGACGTTGAGTCCTCTCACGGCAGCAGCTTGTCCAGGTCGGGTGCCGTCTTGAAGAGGCCGTCGTCCTGGCCGAGCTTCTGCAGCGCGTCGAGGGAGGCTCGGTCCGGGTCGGCCGGCCAGGCGGGCAGCGTGACCTTCGCCAGCACGGCCGCCGGGATCTTCGTGTACGTGGTGACGATCTGACGGGCCTCGTCCGGGTGGGCGTCCGCGTAGGCGAGCGACTCGGCGAGGGCGGTCCGGAACTTCTTCACGACGGCCGCGTTCTGCTGCTCGTACGACGTCGACGTGAAGTACATGGCCACGGTGAGGTTGGGGGCGACGTCCACGAGAGGCGAGGCGATCTCCCGGGCGCCCTGGCTCTTCACGGTCGCGAGGGCCGGCTCGACCACCATGGCCGCGTCGATCTGCCCGCTGTCGAGGGCGGCCGGCATCTGGTCGAAGGCGAGCTCGACGAACTTCACCTTGTCCGGGTCGCCGCCCGCCTTGCGCACCGACTCGCGCACCGCGGTCTCGTTGATGTTCTTCAGGGTGTTGATGGCGACCTTCTTGCCCTCCAGCTGGTCGGCCGACTTGATCGAGCTGTCGCCCTTCACGGTGAGGGCACCGAAGTCCTTGCCCTGCTGGCCCGTCGAGGCGATGCCGTTGGAAACGACCTTCACGGGAACGTTGTTGGACTGGGCGATCATCAGCGAGGTCGAGTTGGAGAAGCCGAACTGGTACTGGCCGCTGGCGACGGCGGGCACGATCGCCGCGCCGCCCTGCGCGAGCGATACCTCCAGCTCCAGACCCTGCTTCTTGAAGAAGCCCTTCTCCTGCCCCAGATAGAGCGGGGCGACGTCGACGATGGGGATCACACCGACCTTGACCTTGGTGGTGCCGCCGGACGACGACTTGTCCGACCCCGTGCTGTCCCCGGACGAGCCACAGGCCGACACGGTGACCAGGAATGCTCCGGCCGCTAGAGCGGCGAGCAGACGACGCATGGCTCCTCCTGCGCAGACTTCATTGTTCCGACAGGGTGTGCGCACAGCGCACAATGGTGCACAGTGCGAAAGGTAGAGTTTTTGTTCTCTGCGGTCAACGCCTTTGGCTGACAATATTGTTGACAGTTGTTGAGGTGGAGGCGACGATGCCTGCAACAGCCCGCGCCCCGCACTTCGTCCGCTCCTTCGAGCGGGGCCTCGCCGTGATCCGCGCATTCGACGCGGAACACCCGGAACTGACGCTCACCGAGGTCGCGCGCACCTGCGGACTGACCCGCGCGGCGGCCCGACGATTCCTGCTCACGCTCGTCGACCTCGGCTACGTGCACGCCGACGGCCGGGCGTTCCGGCTCACGCCACGCGTGCTGGAACTCGGTTACTCCTATCTCGCGGGCTTCTCGCTGGCGCAGATCGCCGAACCGCATCTGGAGCAACTGGTCGACCGCACAAGGGAGTCGTCGTCCCTGTGCGTGCTCGACGGCGACGACATCGTGTACGTCGCCCGGGTGCCCGCGCGCCGCATCATGACGGCCGCGATCACCGTCGGGACCCGCTTCCCGGCGTACGTCACGTCGGTGGGCCGGGTGATGCTCGCCCATCTGACCGACGAGGAACGCGAGTCGAGGCTGGCCCGGGCCGACCTCCGTCCCCTGACGTCGCGCACGATCACCGACGCGGACCTGCTGCGCGCCGAACTCGAGAAGGTGCGGGCGCGCGGATACGCCGTCGTCGACCAGGAGTTGGAGGAGGGGCTGCGCTCGCTCGCCGCCCCGGTGCGGGACCGGGGCGGCGAGGTGGTGGCGGCGGTGAACATCCCGGTGCACGCCAGCCGCAACACCGTGGCGTCGGTCCGCCGTGATCTGCTGCCGCATCTGCTGGACACGGTCGCCGCGATCGAGCGGGACCTGCGGATGGCTACAGGTCGAGGACGAGCCGCTTGCCCCGACACCGGGACACACAGATCATCATCGTCTCCCCGGCCTCCCGCTCCGCGTCCGTGAGCACCGAGTCCCGGTGGTCCGGGGCCCCTTCGAGGACATCGGTCTCGCACGTCCCGCAGGTGCCCTCGGTGCAGGAGAAGAGCACCTCCACACCGGCACCGCGCACGGCGTCCAGCACGGAGACGTCCGCCGGTACGGTCACCGTCCGGCCGCTCTGCGCCAACTCGACCTCGAACTCGGTGTTCTCTCCGGTCTCCTGCTCCTTCGGCGTGAACCGCTCCAGGCGCAGCACCCCGGCCGGGCAGCGCGCCTCCACCGCGTCCAGCAGGGGACCCGGGCCGCAGCAGTAGACGAGCGTGCCCTCGGGGACGTCGTCGAGCACCGACGCCAGGTCGAGCAACCCGGTCTCGTCCTGCGGCGCGACGGTCACCCGGTCGCCGTAGCGGCCCAACTCCTCGGTGAACGCGATGGAGTCACGGGTGCGCCCGCCGTACAGCAGGGTCCACTCCACGCCCCGCGACTCCGCCTGCGCCAGCATCGGCAGGATGGGCGTGATGCCGATGCCGCCCGCGATGAACCGGTAGCGGGGCGCGGGCTCGAGGGCGAAGTGATTGCGGGGCCCGCGCACCCGCACCTTGTCGCCCTGCCTCAACTGCTCGTGCACATGGGCGGATCCGCCGCGCCCGTCCGGCTCGCGCAGTACCGCGATCCGCCAGGCGGTGCGGTCGGCCGGGTCACCGCACAGGGAGTACTGGCGTTCGAGTCCGGGGCCGAGCACGACATCGATGTGGCCGCCGGGCTCCCAGGCCGGGAGCTGCTCGCCGAGGGGGTGGCGCAGGGTGAGGGCGAGCACGCCGTCGGCCGCGGACTCCCGTCGGCCGACGACGAGTTCGGCCTCGTACACGTCACTCATGAAGTGTTTCCTCGCGGTTCGTGTCCTTGCGGATGGGCGAGCATCCACTCCCACATCTCGATCGGGTCCTGCGAGGTGTGCTCGCGGCCGCAGTGACAGGTGCCGTGCAGCACGTCCGTGCCGGGCAGCCAGTCGATGCGGTAGATCTCTCCCGTCGGACTGCTCACTGGACCTTCTCCACGGGCTTGGCGCCCTCCTCGACCAGCCGGGCGAGGATGCGGCGGGCGGCCAGGCCGCCGGTGTCGATGTTGATGCTCAGCTCCTGGTACCCCGTCCGCTCGCTGCCGAGCGTCCTCTGCAGCAGGTTGAGCGCGTCCACGTCCTGCATGACGACGGTGTGGTTGTTCTTCCGCAGGAACTCGGTGACCTCGTCGTCCTCGGTCGCCCAGTCGCGCGAGACCATCCAGAAGTCGTACACCTTGCCGTCGGAGGACGGCGTGATCGCGTACGTCACCTCGGTGTGGAAGCCGTTCGGGTCGCTGCCGTCGGCCTCGGGCACCACACCGACCGGGGCGACGCGGCTGTGGAGCAGATACAGGCAGGGCGCGCTGTACTCGATGTCCTGCCAGCGGGTGATCCGGCCCTCTATGCCGGTGGACTTGGCGTAGAACGGCGGGCACTCGGCATCGTCCATGTGCCGGCTCACCCGGACGATCCCCGCACCTTCGTCGACCTCGGTCGTGATCGGCGTCTCGGCGACCTCGGGGGTCCCGATGTAACCGCCGTGCAGATACGTCTCGTGGGAGAGGTCGAGGAGGTTGTCGACGAGCAGCCCGTAGTCGGCGTCGATGGGCTCCATGCCGCGCACGGTCGTCCAGCCGGGGGAGTCCAGGTGCCTGGCCCGCGGGATGCTGTCGGGGTCGGCGAGGGCCGGGTCGCCGATCCACACCCAGATCAGGGAGTCCAGCTCGGCGATCGGGTACGAGGCGACGCGCGCCGTACGCGGGACGCGTTTCTGCCCCGGCACATACACACACGTGCCCGTCGTGTCGTACGTGAACCCGTGGTACCCGCACACGATCCGGTCACCGTCGAGCCGGCTCGGCTTCTCGTGCAGCGGGAACCGGCGGTGCACACAGCGGTCGGCCAACGCGACGGGCGTGCCCTCCTCCTCGGTCCGGTAGAACACGAGCGGCTCACCGAGGATCGTCCGGCCGAGGAGCTCCTCGCGGCCCACCTCGTGGCTGTAGGCGGCGACGTACCACTGATTCCTGGCAAAAGCGGTCATGTGCGGCATGGCAGTTCCCGTCCCTGTCGGCGAGGCGCCGTCGCCCCGCGTGCCGTGGTTGGACCCAGGTTCGTGAGGCGTGCGGGGGCTCGGCAAGGCGGCTTCTGCCAGGCGGAAGACGTTCCGTGGAAAGGCAGGTCGGACAGGAGGCGGCAAGCGGCTCGGCCGGCCCGGCCCCTCGCGGGGGTGTGGCCGGACGGCGGCACCGCGCCCCGGCTCCGAGACCCCGCCCCGGCACCCCTCCCGTACCGCTGACTTTCACACGAGCGCCACCGGACCCTTCCCTGACGTTTGGTGCCCTTGGAACACTCGCACCGCGCGCATTCCGTCATGTTCCGGCCATCCGCACCCCTGGATGAGAGGCAGTACCCACCCATGCCCGAAGTCAATCGGCGCAGGTTCCTTCAACTCGCGGGCGCCACCTCGGCGTTCACCGCGCTGTCGAGCAGCATCCAGCGCGCCGCCGCGCTCCCGGCGAACCATCGCACGGGGTCGATCGAGGACGTGGAGCACATCGTCGTCCTGATGCAGGAGAACCGCTCCTTCGATCACTACTTCGGCGCGTTGCGGGGCGTTCGCGGCTTCGGCGACCCGCGCCCGGTGAAGCACGAGAACGGCAGGTCGATCTGGCACCAGTCCGACGGCACCAAGGACGTCCTGCCCTTCCACCCGGAAGCCGACGACCTGGGCATGCAGTTCCTGGAGGGTCTGCCGCACGGCTGGGCCGACGGCCAGCAGGCCTACAACGGCGGCAAGTACGACCAGTGGGTGCCGGCGAAGGGCACCACGACGATGGCGTACCTGACCCGTGAGGACATCCCGTTCCACTACGCCCTCGCCGACGCCTTCACCGTCTGCGACGCCTACCACTGCTCGTTCATCGGCTCGACCGACCCGAACCGCTACTACATGTGGACGGGGTACACCGGCAACGACGGCACCGGCGGCGGCCCGGTCCTGGGCAACGACGAGGCCGGCTACGGCTGGACGACCTACCCCGAGCGTCTGGAGCGGGCCGGGGTCTCGTGGAAGATCTACCAGGACATCGGCGACGGCCTGGACGCGGCGGGCTCCTGGGGCTGGATCGCGGACGCCTACCGGGGCAACTACGGCGACAACTCGCTGCTCTACTTCAACAAGTACCGCAACGCCCAGCCCGGCGACCCCTGGTACGACAAGGCCCGCACCGGCACCGACGCCAAGAACGGCGACGGCTACTTCGACCGGCTGAGGGCCGACGTCAAGGCCGGCACGCTGCCCCAGATCTCCTGGATCGCCGCCCCGGAGGCCTTCTCCGAGCACTCCAACTGGCCCTCCAACTACGGCGCCTGGTACATCGCGCAGGTCCTCGACGCCCTCACCTCCAACCCGGAGGTCTGGTCGAAGACGGCCCTGTTCATCACCTTCGACGAGAACGACGGCTTCTTCGACCACGTGGTGCCGCCGCTCCCGCCGCGGTCCGCGGCGCAGGGCAAGTCGACCGTCGACGTCTCGCTCGACCTCTACCCGGGTGACGGCAACCGCCCGGCGGGCCCCTACGGCCTCGGCCCCCGGGTACCGATGCTGGTCGTCTCGCCGTGGAGCAAGGGCGGTTACGTCAACTCCGAGACCCTGGACCACACCTCGATCCTGCGGTTCATGGAGCGCCGCTTCGGCGTCGAGGAGACGAACATCTCGCCCTGGCGCCGGGCCGTCTGCGGCGACCTCACCTCGGCCTTCGACTTCTCCCGCAAGGACAGCCGCCCCGCCGCGCTGCCGGAGACGGACGAGTACGAGCCGCAGGACCGTGAGCGCCACCCCGACTACCGGCCGACGCCGCCGGCCGATCCGGACATGCCCGGGCAGGAACGCGGTCTGCGCCCGTCCCGCCCCCTCAAGTACGCCCCGCACGTGGACGGTTCCGTCGACGCGGCGGCCGGCAAGGTCACGCTGACGTTCGCCTCCGGCGCCAAGGCCGGTGCCGCCTTCCACGTCACCTCCGGCAACCGCACCGACGGCCCGTGGACCTACACCACGGAGGCCGGCAAGACGATCGCGGACACCTGGAACTCGGCGTACTCCGGAGGCTCGTACGACCTGACCGTGCACGGTCCGAACGGCTTCGTGCGCTCCTTCAAGGGTGCGAACAGGACGGCCGGACCCGAGATCACCGCACGGCACACCGGTGACGACGTCGAGCTGACCTTCACCAACAAGGGCGCCGGGACGGCCCGGCTCAGGGTCAGCAGCGGCTACGGCGGTCGAGCCCGCACCCTCACCGTGCGGCCCGGCACCACCGTCAGGCAGTGCGTGGACCTCTCGGCGAGCCGGCGCTGGTACGACCTGACCGTCACGTCCGACACCGACCCGGCGTTCCTGCGGAGGTTCGCCGGGCACGTCGAGAACGGGCGGCCCGGGGTGAGCGACCCGGCGATCATCACCGCCTAGGCCGGAACCGCGCGGGTCAGAGCGGTGTGAGATGCCCCGGGCCGGGCTGCCGGGGCATCAACACCGACTCGGGCGACACCTTCGCGGCTTCCAGTGCCAGGACGGCCGCGACGGGGTGGTCGGCATCGGAGACCATGATGCCCTCGTCGTGCGGCTGATCCGCCGCGACCACGTCGTCGTGGGCCTGATCCACCGCCACCACGTCCGGCGCCACCCGGCTCAGCAGCACCACACCCCACGCCGAGAGGCCCGCCCCGGCCAGTGCGAGGAGGATGCCCGACGCACCGCCCTGGAGGCGCTCGCCCAGCAGTGTCAGTCCGATGACCGCGGCCGCCACCGGATTCGCCAGGGTCACGACCGCCAGCGGAGCGCCGAGGCCGCCCCGGTAGGCGACCTGGGACAGCAGCAGACCGCCCGCCGCGAACGCCGCGACGAGCAGCGCGACGCCGACGACCTGCACGCTCAGCAGGGAGTCCGAGCGGTCGGTCGCGGCCACCGTCACGGTCTGGGTGAGCGCCGAGGCGACCCCGGAGGCGAAGCCGGACGCGGACGCGTGGCGCAGTCCGGGACGGGTGCCCCGGCGCGCCAGCAGGCCGATCACCGCGGCCGTCACACCGGCGACCGCCAGCGCCTCCGGCACGCTGAGCACGTCGTCGGGCGCCGGCCCGGACGCCGTGACGAGGATCGCGGCCAGGCCGATCAGGGTGTACGCGGTACCCCGCCACTCCGTCGCGCCGACCCGCCGCCCGGCGACCCGCGCGCCCATGGGCACCGCGGCGACCAGGGTGAGCGCGCCGAGCGGCTGGACCACGGTCAGCGGGCCGTACTTCAGGGCCACCACGTGCAGCAGCGCGGCGGAGGCGTTGAGGGCGACGGACCACCACCAGGCGCCCGAGCCGAGCAGCCGCAGCATCCCCGAACCGGGGTTTCGGGAGGCCAGCCGCTCCTGGGCGACGGCCGCGCCCGCGTAGGCGACGGCGGAGAACAGGGACAGGACGACGGCGAGGGCGGTGGCGCTCATCGGCCGGCTCCGACCAGGACGTTCTCCTCGACCGGTGCCGGAGTTCCCTGACTTTCCCGGGGCTGCCGCGCGGTCGTCGTCGTGCGCCGCGGCAGGCGGATCACCGCGAGCGCGATGCCGAGCATGGCCGCCGCCACGATCGCGTCGAGCCAGTAGTGGTTCGCGGTTCCGACGATCACCATCAGCGTCAGCAGCGGATGCAGCAGCCACAGCCAGCGCCAGCGCGACCGGGTCGCCACGATCAGTCCGATCGCCACCATCAGGGCCCACCCGAAGTGCAGCGACGGCATCGCCGCGAACTGGTTCGACAGGTGGTCGGTCTGCGGCGGGCCGTACACCGACGGTCCGTACTCGCGCGCGGTGTCCACCAGGCCCGTCGCGGCGAGCATGCGCGGCGGGGCGAGCGGGAAGACGAGGTGCACCACGAGTGCGGCACCGGTGACGGCGGCCAGCACCCGGCGGGCCCAGACGTAGTGCGTCGGCCGACGCAGATAGAGCCAGACCAGGAAGGCCGCGGTGGCCGGGAAATGGATCGTGGCGTAGTAGGTGTTGGCGATGTGCACGAGAGCGTCGCCGTGCAGCAGCAGATTCTGGACGTCGCCCTCGCCGGGCAGGTGGACGGCTCGTTCCAGGTCCCACACGTGGCGGGCGTTGCGGAACGCTTCGCCGGTGTGGCCGGTCGCCAGCTGACGGCCGAACTTGTAGACGAGGAAGAGTCCTGCGACGAGCAGGAGCTCACGGACGAGCGGCGGCCGCGTTATGGCGCGGGTCTCCGCTTCTGCAGGCTCGGTGCGGGCATTCATCCCCCGGCCCCTTCGCTGACGGTGGTGCGGGCTGAGCTTGTGACTCGTCTGGTGCGGCGAACTCATCGCGCTCATCGGTACGGGTGCGTACCGATACGCCAGTGTACCGATACGGTCGCGTACCGGTACACTCACGTATCGATAGACGTACGCCACACTGGAAGCAGCCCCGCACCACCTTGTATGAAGTCGCTCAAGCCCCACTCGAACGAGGAGAAGAGCCGATGACGTCGCAGGCCGCGGACGGACCGGAGACGGTCGCCGCCTCGCGCCGCTCCAAGATCACGCCCGAGCGTGAGCAGGAGTTCTACGACGCCGTGCTCGAACAGGTCCGCGAATGCGGCTATGAGGCCGTGACCATGGAGGGTGTCGCCGCCAGCACCCGGTGCAGCAAGTCCACGCTCTACCGGCAGTGGAAGACCAAGCCGCAGTTCGTGGTGGCCGCGCTGCGGTCCCGGCGCCAGTCGAAGTTCGACGGCATCGATACAGGATCGCTTGCGGACGACTTGCGCGAGGTGGCGCGGGCCGCGGGCCGCTGGTCGAATAGTGACACCAAGCTGCTCCAGGCCCTCGGACACGCCGTCACACAGGACCCGGAGCTGGCGAAGGCGCTGCGGGAGGCGCTCGTCGACCCGGAGATCGCGTCGCTGAAGGAGATCCTCCAACGCGGGGTCGACCGGGGCGAGGTCGCCGCCGGGCATCCGGCGCTGGAGTACATCCCGGCCCAGATGTTCGGCGTGATCCGGGCGCGGCCCATCGTGGACGGGGAGTACGCCGATCCGAGGTACCTGGTCTGCTTCGTGGAGGCCGCGGTGCTGCCCGCACTGGGGCTCACCTGAGACCCAGGCCGCCGTCCACGGGATGACTGGACGGTGACCTGCTCGCGCCGCACCGTGGGGACGGGGGCGGCGCGCACCCCCCGGCCGGGTGGGGTTCCTCTTGAGCGGAGAGGCGCCCCACCCGGCCGACGGGTTTCCCCGGGGTGTCAGACGTCCTGGCCGCTGCCGCCGCCCGTGGACACCTTGATCCCCTTGGTGATCTCGTCGATGACGGACTGCTTCTCGCCGACGTCGACGCCGAAGCGCACGACGACGATCTGCTGCGCGTTCGCGGGGGAGGGGAAGGCCAGCGACTCGACGTAGCCGTCGGCGCCCTTGCTGGTGACCGCCTTCCAGCGGACCAGGTAGCCCTTCTGTCCGGCGACGGTCACGGCCTTGGAGGCCAGCACGTCGTGCGAGGTGATCGAACCATAGGTCTTGCCGCCGTAGGACTGCTCGGCGTTCGCCTCGATGTCCGCCTTGGCGACCTGCTCGGCCGTCGAGCCGGCGGTGCCGAGCAGCGTCGCGGGGGCCGAGTAGGCACCGCCCTTCGTGCAGTTCTGGGAGGTGTCGCCGGGGCACTGGTAGGAGTCGTTCGACGTGACCGACGCACCGGCCTGGATCTGCCGGCCGTACCAGTCGTCCGGGATCGGGATGCTGATCCCGCTGATCGCGTCGGTCACCGAACCGCTCTCGATCTTCGGCGCCTCGGACTGCTCGGGCGAGGGCGAGGCCCCGCCGGAACCGCCGGAGCCACCACCCGGGCCGCCGTTGCCGCCCGGCCCGCCCTGGCCACCCGTGGAGCCGTCCTGGCCCCCGGTGCCGCCCTGCCCGCCGCCCGGCGCCTGCTGCGAGCCGGCGCTGCCGCCGTCCGAGTCGTTGCCGGCCAGCGCCCACACGCCCACACCGATGCTGGCGAGGACCGCGACCGCCACCGCCACGGCTATGCCCGTGCGCAGACCGCGCCGTCCGCCGGCCGGCGGCTGACCGGGATAGGCCGGATACATGGGATACGCCCCCTCGGCGGGCGCCTGCGCCGGGGGACCCCAGAGGGCGGCCGACCCCGCCGGGCGGGTCTGGTCCGTCCATGCCTTGCCGTCCCACCAGCGCTCGGTGGCGGGACCGTCACTTGTCTGCCCGGGATCGGGGTACCACCCGGGAGGAGTCACCTGCGTCATGCCCCCACCGTATGAGGCGTCGGTGAAAGTCGGATGAGAGGGGCGGACCGAATTCCGGTCAACCCAGTACGAGTCGTACAGGTTTCTCCCGCGCGGGCGGCGGCAGGCGCAGTCCGTCCCGGCCGGGAGTCACCGATCCGAGTACGCGCGCGTGCCGGGCGCCGGTGCTCGCGGGCACGGTGCCGGGCAGTCCGTGCACGGTCAGGAATCCCAGGACGGCGAAGGCGTACGCCTCCTTCGCGTCCGACGGCAGCCCCAGCTCGTCGGAGGTACGCAGCGCGATACCCGGCACGGACTCGGCCAGCATGCCCATCAGCGTCGGATTGCGGGTCCCGCCGCCCGAGGCGATCACCTCCGTCGCGTGCACCGCCCGGACCGCGTCGGCCACCGTCCGGGCGGTGAGCGCGGTCAGCGTGGCGACGACGTCCTCGGCCGACAGCGTCCCGAACCCCGCGAGGGCCTCCTGGAGATGTCCGAGGTGGAAGAGCTCCTTGCCGGTCGTCTTCGGCGCCGGCAGCGCGTAGTACGGCTCGGCGATCAGCCGCTCCAGCAGCGCCCCGTGCACCGTCCCGCGAGCGGCCAGCGCCCCGTCGGCGTCGTACGCCAGGCGTCCGCCGCTGAACCCGCGGGCCGCCGCGTCGATCAGCGCGCACCCGGGGCCGGTGTCGAAGGCGGTCCCGTCGGGTGCGGTGAGGTTGGCGATGCCGCCCAGGTTGAGCGCGACCGGTGTGCCGGGGCGGCCGCGCAGCCACAGCAGGTCGACCAGGCTGACCAGCGGGGCGCCCTGCCCGCCGGCGGCGATGTCGCGGGGCCGGAAGTCGGCGACCACGGGCAGTCCGGTCGCCTCGGCGATCCAGGCGGGCTGTCCGATCTGCAACGTGCCGTGCACCCGGCCGCCGGCCGCCCAGTGGTACACCGTCTGCCCGTGCGAGGCGATCAACTCGGCCTGCCCGTCGCACAGTTCACGATCGGCCCGGACGGCCGCCGCCGCGAACGCCTGCCCGATCAGGGTGTCCAGTCGGCACACCTCGGCCATCGATGTCGTCCCCGGCGGAAGAGCCGCCGCGAGCGCCTCGCGCAGTTCGCCGTCGTACGACGTGCTCACCCTTCCCAGCGGTCTCAGGACCAGGCTGTCCCCTGCGAGGTCCAGTTCGGCCGCCGCCGCGTCGATGGCGTCGTACGACGTCCCGGACATCAGACCGATCACCCGCATCCGCTCAACCCGCCTTCCGTCCGGGAGACCTGACCAGTGCCAGCACGCTCACCGCACAGGTCACCGCCGCGTAGTACCCCGGGATGTCCACGTTCCCGGTCCGCTCCACCGTCTTGGTGATGATGAGCCCCGCGCAACCCGAGAACACCGCATTGGACAGGGCGTAGGCGAGTCCCAGGCCCGTGTAGCGCACGGTGGTCGGGAACAGCTCCGCCAGCATCGCCGGACCCGGCCCCGCCATCAGCCCCACCACGGCACCCGCGCCGCACACCGCCACGCCCTTCACGGCGTTCGAAGTCCCGCTGTCCTGAAGGAGGTTGAGCAGCGGCACCGCCAGGACCGCCACCAGCACCGCGCCTGTCAGCATCACCGGACGGCGCCCCACCCGGTCGCTCAGCAGCCCGGCCGGGACGATCGTCGCCGCGAAGCCCAGGTTGGCCAGCACGGTGGCGACCAGCGCCTGTTGGAAGCTCGCGTTCAGTGTGCTCTGCAGATACGAGGGGAGCACGACGAGGAAGGTGTAACCGGCCGCCGCCCACCCCATGATGCGCCCCGCGCCCAGCGCGATGGCACCCGCCACCTGGCGCACCGGCGGACGCTCGACCTCGTGCTCCTCCCGGAACGCGGGCGTCTCGTCCAGCCGCAGCCTCAGCCAGAGCGCCGTGAGCCCCAGCGGCAGCGTCAGCAGGAACGGCAGCCGCCAGCCCCAGTCGCCCAGTTGCCGCTCCGTGAGCACGGTGGCGAGCAGCGCCGCGGCCCCCGCACCGCCCAGCAGTCCCAGCGCCACCGTGAACGACTGCCACGACCCGTACAGCCCGCGTCGCCCCGGCGGCGCGAACTCGGTCATCACCGACACCGCCCCACCGAACTCCCCGCCCGCGGACAGCCCCTGAAGAACCCTCAGAAACGTCAGCAGCCAGGGCGCCAGCGCGCCGACCTGTGCGTACGTCGGCAGCGCGCCGATCAGTGTCGTCGCGCCGGTCATCAGCGCGATCACCAGGATCAGCACCGGACGCCGCCCGACGCGGTCCCCGAGCCGGCCGAACAGGGCCGCGCCGACGGGCCGGAAGAAGAACGCCAGCGCGAACGACGCGTACGCCTTCACCAGCGCCTCGGCCTCGCTGCCGCCCTCCGGGGTGAAGAACCGGGCCGCGATGATCGTGGCGAAGTAGCCGTAGACGCCGAACTCGTACCACTCGATGAAGTTGCCCACCGACCCCGCGACCAGCGCACGGCGGGAGCGACCTGCCTTCCGATCTTGGAAAATGGGCTCCTCCTCCGGTTTTTGACCATCCGTCAAACAGCAAGGGGTGGCAGGTCACAGGCCCGATGCGTCGACTGCCCGAAACCGCTGTCACCCGTCAAGGCAACAGCTGCCCGGACCGCCCTCCACTTAGCCAATCGGACGGCTACGCTCGAGGTCTGTACGTCGTTCGGGCGACTTGGGGAGGTAACGGGATGACGGAGGAAGGGCCCGCATCGGCCGCCTCGGCTTCCCTCTGGGAGCGCGACGAGGAGGTCGCCGCCGTGGAACGGGCGATCGACATCCTTCGCGCGGACCGATCCTCCTCGGGCAGCCTCCTGGTGTTCCGCGGCGAGGCGGGACTCGGCAAGACCGCACTGCTCACCGAGACGCGCCGGATCGCCGAGGCACGCGGCTGCACCGTCTGGTCCGCCCGCGGCGGCGAGACCCTCAGGTCCGTCCCCTTCAACGTGGTGCGCCAACTGCTCCAGCCCGCGCTGGTCTCCCTGATGCCGGAGGAGGCGCGCGAGTACCTCGGCGACTGGTACGACATCGCAGGGCCCGCCCTCGGTGTGACGGACCCCGGCGAGCGCCAGGCCGACCCGCAGGGCGTGTGCGACGGTCTGGTCGCCGCGGTGCGCCGGCTCGCCCGCCGCGACTGGCCGCTCGTCCTCGTGATCGACGACGCGCACTGGGCCGACCAGGAGACCCTGCGCTGGCTCGCCGCGTTCGCCGAGCGCCTCGACGATCTCTCCGTCCTGCTCGTGGTGGCCCGCCGCCCCGGGGACGTCACCGGCGAGAGCGCCCGTCACCTCGACGCCGTCTCCGCCGCCGCGGGCGGCCCGGTCGCCACGCTCAGCGCGCTCACCCCCGACGCCACCGCGGGCCTCACCCGCGCCACCCTCGGCGCGCACGCCGACGCCCCGTTCTGCCGCGAGGTCTGGGCCGTCACCGGCGGCAACCCCTACGAGACCGTCGAACTCCTCGCCAAGGTCCAGGACAGCGAACTCGAACCCGTCGAGGCCCAGGCCTGCGAACTGCGCGCCCTGAACCGCTCCGCGCGCGGCGGCGGCCTCGTCGCCCGCCTGGAGGGACTCGGCATCGAGGCCACCCGGTTCGCCTGGGCGGCGGCCATCCTCGGCACCGGCATCTCCGTCGACCTCGTCGCCAAGCTCGCCACCATGGGCCGTGACGACTCCGTGCGCTGTGCCGAACTCCTGCGCAACGCCCGCATCCTCACCGAACCCGACCCGGCCGTCGTCCCGGCCGACGACGGCGACCTGGAGTTCGTCCACCCGCTCATCGCCACCGCCGTCTACAACTCCATCCCCGACGCCCTGCGCACCGCCATGCACGGCATCGCCGCCCAGGTCGTCGCCGACTCGGGGCTCGGCGCCGCCATGGCCTCCCGCCACCTCCTCCAGGTACACCCGGACGACGACGAGGAACTCGTCGAGCAGCTGCGCGAGGCCGCCCGCGAACACGTCGCCGTCGGCGCCCCGGACGCGGCCCGCCGCTGTCTGGAACGGGCACTGCGGGAACCGCCCCGTCCCGAGACCCACGCGCGCGTGCTCTACGAACTCGGCTGCGCCACCCTGCTGACCGCGCCCGCCACCACCGTCGACCACCTCCAGTCCGCGCTCGCCATGCCCGGCCTGGACGGCGCAGAACGCATCGAAGCCGTCTTCCGCCTCTCCCAGGCCCTGCTCCACAACGACCAGCTGGAGGACGCCGTCCGCACGGTCGAGGCGGAGGCCGCCCGGCTCGGACCCGGGCCCGCACAGCTGCGGCTGCGGGCCGTGCAGTACATGTGGGAGGGCATCCACGCGGGCGAGGCGAGCTCCCCGGGACGCTCCGAGCGGCTCGCCGAACTCGCCGCGACCTGCACCGGGCGCGACAACTCCGAGCGCGCCCTGCTCATCCTGCGCGGCTTCGACGCCATGACCCACGGGGAGAACGCGGAGGTCGTCGTCGAGCTGAGCGACCGCGCCCTCGTCAACGGCCGCCTGGCACCCGGACTCGGCTGGACCGACACCGAGTGGGGCCTCGAGATCCTCATGATGCTCGCCAGCTCCTACACCTACACCGACCGGCTCGACCGCGCCGAGAGCATGTTCACCGAGGCCCTGCGCACCTACGAGTCGGCCGGCTGGAGCGGCGGCCACCTGGCCCTGGCCCACGCCTTCCTCGGCTTCGCGCACCGCCGGCGCGGCCGACTCAGGGAGGCCGAGTCCACGCTGCGCGAGTCCCTGCGCATCGCCGAGCGCGTCGGCCGGGGACTGCCCCTGTACTGGTCGGCGACCTGCAACCTCGTCGACACGCTGCTCGCCCGCGGCCACGTCGACGAGGCCTGGGAGGTCGCCGAACAGTACGGCTTCGCCCCGCCCTACCCGTCCACCATCGTGCTGCCCGACCCGCAATCCGTACGCGGCCGGCTGCTGCTCGCCGTCGGCCGCACCCAGGACGCGGTCAACGAGCTGGAGGCCGCGGAGAAGGCGGCCACCGCCCGCGGCCACCTCAACCCGGTGATGGTCCCCTGGGCGCTCGACCTCGCCCGCGCCCTCGCCACGACTGACCCGGTCCGCTCGGCCCAGCTCGCCTCCGACGCCCGGCGCCGCGCCGAGCGCTTCGGTACGGACACGGCGATCGGGGAGGCCCTGCGGTGCGCTGCCGCGCTGGAGACCGGGCAGCGGGCGGTGCGGTTGCTGTCCCAGGCGGTGACGTATCTGGAGTCCTCGCCGTGTCAGTACGAACACGCGGCCGCGCGGGTGGAGTTCGGGATCGCCGCGAGGTCCGTTGCCGAGATCAATCGAGGGCTGGCGCTTGCGCGGTCCTGTGGGGCGGACGGGCTCGTGGCGCAGGCGCGGGACGTGTTGGAGACGGGGCGGGGATTGCGCTAGAGAGTTCGGCAGCTCCGGTCGTATGGCGGCTGCGGGCCGGATGGGGCTGGTCGCGCAGTTCCCCGCGCCCCTATCGGGTGGCTACGGCGCCAGTAGTTGATCTGTGACCGCCTCCAACCGCTTCTGTACGTCCCTGTCGTACGTCTTCTCGTGTGCCCGCGCCCGGCTCGTCCCGTCGAAGTAGCCGCCCGTCCCCAAGTCCTGTGTGGCCAGGGCGAGGACACCCGGTGCGCCGTCGGCCACCGTGCTCCAGGGCGTGACGCCGCCCTCGCGCACCATCGCCGTGTCCATGAACGTCGCCGGGTGCAGGACGTTCACCGCGATGCCCGTACCGGCCAACTCCTCGGCCAGTGCGAACGTATGGGCCGCCAACGCGAACTTGGCTCGTCGGTACGCCGCGAAGCCGTCGTAGCCGCGCCGGAACTCGATGTCGTCGAAGTCGACGGGGTCCTGGCCGACCGAGCCCACGTTGACGATCCGGGCGGGGGTGTTCGCACGCAGTACCGGGAGCAGGGCGCGGGTCAGGGTCACCGGCGCCAAGTAGTTCACGGCGAGCCGCAGCTCATGGCCGTCGGCGCTCAGTTCGCGCCCCGCGCCCGGCGCGCCCGCTCCGACGCCCGCGTTGTTGATCAGGACGTCCAGGCCGGGACGGGCGCCGGCGACCTGCGCACCCAGCTCCCGTACCGCGGACAGCGAGGCCAGGTCGGCCACGAACGCGTCGGCGTCGCCCTCGGTGCGCAGCTCCCCGACGAGCCGCTCGGTACGGCCCGGATCACGGCCGTGGGCGAGGACGACATGGCCGGAGCGGACCAGCTCGAAGGCGAGGTGGCGGCCGAGTCCGGAGGTGGCGCCGGTGATCAGAATCGTGGACATGCCTCCACGGTAGGCCCGCGGTGGAGGCATGTGCGTGATGCTGTCGAGGCTACGACCCGCAGGGTCACCCTTCTTCTTCCGCCAGCACGCGCTGCGCGGCGGCGAACGCCGAGTTGGCCGCCGGAACCCCGCAGTACACGGCCGTCTGGAGCAGCACCGCGCCGATCTCCTCCGGCGTCAGACCGTTGCGCCGGGCCGCCCGGACATGCATGGCCAGCTCGTCGTAGTGCCCGTGGGCGACCAGCGCGGTCAGTGTGATCATGCTGCGCTCGCGGCGGCTGAGCGTCGGGTCGGTCCAGATCTCGCCCCACGCGTAGCGCGAGATGAAGTCCTGGAACCGGGCGGTGAAGGGCGACTGCCGGGCCTGTGCCCGGTCCACGTGTACGTCGCCGAGCACCTCGCGCCGCACCTCCATGCCCCGTTTGGCGCCGCCGTCGAGGTGTGCGCGCAGCGCGGTCAGTACGGCCTCCGGGCACTGCGCGACGGCCAGATGCGAGGCCCCGGGGATCTCGACGAGCGCGGCGCCCGGGACCGCGTCCGCGATCTCCCGCAGATGCGTCGGTGGGGTCGCGGGATCCTCCCGGCCCGCGACGAGCAGGGTGGGCGCGGAGATCTGCGCCAGCCGCTCCCGGATGTCGAAGGCGGCGAGCGCGTCACAGCAGGCGGCATAGGCCTCGGGGTCGGCGTCCCGGTGGTCCTGGACGAGCCGGGGCACCGTGAAGCCGGACGTGAACCAGCGGGCGTCCGCACTCTCCACGAGCCATTCCATGCCCTCGGCACGGACCCGCGCG